>JAFLSW010000009.1:57893-72482 GCA_022510725.1 Lachnospiraceae bacterium | reverse complement strand
ATCCATTTAGCAAGGGAATGGGGACACAAAAATCTCTATCCCTTTCCTAATTTATCTCAGATCAATAAAAAAGAATATATCCGTTTTACCAATATCATGAAGCCCTATTTAAGACCCCGGATGAACGGGATCGATACTTTAGAGCTTTTTATGGACGGTTTTTCTGAATATTTAAAGGACTATAAGGAAACGGGAATTTCCATGAAAGGACTTTATGCCAATAGGCCATACTCGGAATTTGAAGCGGCAGTAAGGGACCGGATCGACAATGACATGCCGGTGCCCTGTTTGATCTTAAAGCATAAAAGCTATAACTTAAGAGATTATGTATGGCACTGGTTTTGGCTTTCCGGCTATGAGTGCTTTGATGATACCTGCATGGTCCAGGCTGTATCCTACGGGGTAGGCAGATGGTTTTCCCTAAAGGAGATTTATGATAGCGGCTATACCAAAAAAGGCGGTGTTGTGCTATTATATAGAAAAGATAAAGGAGAATAAGCGGAATGCATATGGCGGACGCACTGGTGGCACCGGTTGTGGCAGGTACGATGTATGTGGCCTCCGGTGTTTCCTTAGGATATTCCATTAAAAAAGTCAGGTTGGAAGACGACCCCAAAAAGATCCCTGCCATGGGCGTCATGGGAGCATTTGTCTTTGCGGCGCAGATGTTAAACTTTACCATTCCGGGAACCGGATCCTCGGGGCACTTGACCGGGGGCATGATGCTTTCCGCCATTCTCGGACCGGAGGCAGGTTTCTTGACTATGGCCGGGGTGCTTTTGGTGCAATGTCTCCTTTTTGCCGACGGAGGGTTATTAGCCTTAGGCTGTAATATCTGGAACATGGCTTTTTACGGCTGTTTCATTGGTGCAGCAGTGATCTGGCGGCAGATGATGAAAAAGCAGGTATCCAAAAGGAGGATCATAGCAGCTTCGATCATAGGGTGCCTTCTCACTTTGCAGCTGGGAGCCTTTTCCGTTACCCTGGAAACCCTGGCATCCGGCGTGACAGAGCTTCCCTTTATTATCTTTGTGGCAGCTATGCAGCCCATTCATCTGGCTATCGGTTTGGTGGAAGGCTGTATCACGGCAGCGGTTTTGGTGTTTATATATGAAGTAAGGCCGGAGCTTTTGTGGGGCTGCGAGGCAGAAACGGCAGAAAAGAAAAGCAGATTTTCTTATAAAAAGACTTTGGCAGTATTAGGCGTAACAGCTCTTGTAATGGGCGGGCTCATTTCCCTTGGGGCATCCGCAAACCCGGACGGACTGGAGTGGTCCATGGAACGGGTGGCAGGAACAGCCGAATTGAGCAGGGATGGAGAAGCCATAAACCTGGCAGGACAGATACAGGAAACCACGGCGATCTTACCGGATTATAGCTTTCGGGGCAGCGAAGCTGTCACCGGCACCATGTTTTCCGGCGTGTTCGGCGGTGTAGTGGTGTTGGGCCTGTGCATAGGAGGCTGTTATCTACTTCGTTTTTTCAGAAACAGGACTATAAAACATGAGTAAAGTACAAAATGTGATCGGAGATATCCATCTATCGGATGATGGAGGCAGAAAGTTTGCGGGAAAGTCGGGGCTGCACCCTCTTTCCCGTTTGTCAGTGACATTTTTCTTCATTCTGACGGTCATCTCCTTTTCCAAATATGAAATGAGCGGCCTAGTCAGCATGGCGGCCTATCTCATCATCATAGGGATCTTACATGAATATTCTTTTCGTATGACACTTTGGCGGATCCTGCCGGCGTTGGTGCCCCTGGGGATATTGGGACTTGCCAATCTTTTTCTGGATCAAAGCACATACGGACAGATGGGAAGCATCACCATAACAAAGGGCATGGTGTCCATGGCGGTGTTGATCCTAAAAGGTGTCTTTTGTATCATTGCCGTTTACTTTTTGATCCTGATGATCGGCATGGAGGGGATCTGCTACAGCCTGGGTCAGCTCCATATGCCGGAGGAATTTGTTACGGTATTGTTTTTGATCTATCGTTATTTAATGGTATTATTAAAGGAGACCCAAAGACTGATGCAGGCCTATAAGCTAAGAGCACCCGGCCAACGGGGACTTCATGTAAAGACCTGGGGCGCCTTTGTGGGACAGCTTCTCTTAAGGAGCATGGATCGGGGCGAGAGGGTATATGAAAGCATGCAGCTTCGGGGCTATGGCAACGAATACCATGATGTGTATCACAAATCATCCCATGGATATCCGTTGGTAAAAGCCTTTCCCAGCATTCTTTATGTGCTGGTATGGGCAGCAGTATTTTTGTGCCTGCGGTTTTTCCCTGTGTTTCAGATAGTAGGAGGTTTCAATTGGAAAAGATTTTAGCAAAAGACCTGTCCTTTTCCTATCAAAAGGGGAATGAGATCTTAGAGCATATCAGCTTTTCTTTAAAAGAAGGGGAATCCGTTGGACTGATCGGCGCCAACGGCGTGGGAAAGTCTACCCTTCTAAAGCTGTTGGTAGGCTTAGTAAGCGGCTATGAGGGAAGTCTTACGATAGACGGACTTCCGGTCATAAAGAAAAACTATAAAGAGATCCGCAAAAAGGTGGGTTATGTATTTCAGGACTCGGAAAGCCAGTTATTTTTATCCACGGTTTATGAGGATGTGGCCTTTGGCCCCAGAAACTACGGCTTCCCGGAAGAAGAGGTGGAAAAACGGGTCATGGAAGCTCTTAAAAAAGTAGGGCTTACAGACCTAAAGGACCGCCATATCTACAGGATGAGTGGTGGGCAAAAAAAGCTGGCATCCCTTGCTACCATCTTGTCCATGGAGCCGGAGATATTGCTGCTGGATGAGCCTTCTGTTGTATTGGATCCCAAGAACCGGCGGAATCTGATCCGGATCTTAAATGAAATAGGGTCAGCAAAGATCATCGCCTCCCACGACCTGGATTTCATTATGGATACCTGTAAACGGACTATTCTTTTACATGATAAAAAGATCATAAAGGACGGAGATACCATGGAGATCCTGTGGGATCGGAAATTGTTGGAAGAAAACGGCTTGGAGCTGCCCTTAAGCCTGCAAAGATAGAAAGGAAAAAGGAGGTGCCCGGATTGGACGCAAGGGAAATATTAGAACAGGTAAAAACAGGAGCCCTTTCCGTAGAGGAAGCGGAGAAATTTTTTAAGAAACAGCCCTTTGAGGAATTGGGATATGCAAAGCTGGATTCCCACCGGGAGATCCGCTCCGGTTTTCCCGAAGTGGTGTTTTGCAGCAAAAAGGAAGACGATTACTTAGTCTCCATCTATCAAAAGCTGTATGAAGCAAACGGCGAAGTGCTGGGAACCAGGGCAAGCAGTCATCAGTATGAGATCGTAAAGGCTGTGCTGCCTCAGGTAACATACGATGAAGTATCCCACATTTTAAAAATAGAAAAAGCGGATAAAAAAAGACGGGGCAAGATTGCTGTCTGTACCGCGGGTACAGCGGACATTCCCGTTGCAGAGGAAGCGGCTCAGACTGCAGAGTATTTCGGCTCCCATGTGGAGCGGATCTATGATGTGGGCGTCAGTGGGCTTCACAGACTTCTTTCAAAACTGGACACCATTCAGGAAGCAAACTGTGTGGTTGCGGTTGCGGGCATGGAGGGCGCTTTGGCCAGCGTCATCGGTGGACTGGTAAGCCGTCCCGTTATCGCGGTGCCCACCTCTGTGGGATATGGCGCCAGCATGAAGGGACTATCCGCACTGCTGACCATGATCAATTCCTGTGCCAACGGTGTTTCCGTGGTGAACATCGACAACGGCTACGGCGCAGGCTATATCGCCACCCAGATCAACAAGCTGGGTTGGGAAAAGGAGGAGTAGGGCATGGGAAAGACCTTATATCTGGAATGCACTTCCGGCATCAGCGGAGATATGACTACCGCTGCGCTGTTGGACCTGGGTGTGGATCAAGAAGCCTTGGAGCAAGCGTTAAAAAGCCTTCCCCTGGATGGCTATGAGATAAAGATCAGCCGGGTGAAAAAAGCGGGCTTAGATGTGTGCGACTTTTTGGTGAAGCTGGATGAGGCTCATGAAAACCATGATCACGATATGGAATATCTGTACGGGCATCTTCATGACCACAATCACGGCGAACACGAGCACAGTCATGGCGATCATGACCATGGGCACGAGCACAGCGACCATGATCACGACCATGGCGAAGAAAGCCACGATCACGATCATCACGGACACGGCCACAGTCATGATCATCACCATGAGCACAGAGGCCTGAAAGAAATAAATGAGATCCTGGAAAACAGCGGTCTTACCCCACGGGCAAAGGACATCGCCAAGGACATCTTTTTGGTGTTAGGAGAAGCGGAAGCAAAGGCCCATGGGGTTCCCATAGAAGAAGTACACTTTCACGAGGTGGGAGCGGTGGACTCCATCGTGGACATTGCAGCGGCGGCGGTATGTTTGGATCAGCTGGATATTACGGAAGTGATCGTACCCTTTATCAGCGAGGGCAGAGGAACGGTGCGGTGCCAGCACGGCATCTTACCGGTGCCGGTACCGGCCGTGGCAAATATCATAGAAGAGAAAGGCCTGCCCATTCGGATCACGGAGAGGCAGGGAGAGCTGGTAACCCCTACGGGAGCGGCAATCGTGGGTGCCTTGGCTACCTCCCATACTTTGCCGGAAGAATTCAAGATCCTAAAGACCGGTATCGGAGCGGGAAAAAGAAAATACGATCCCCCCAGTCTGCTGCGGGCTATGATCATTGAGCCTGCCGGATCGGATAAGGGAGATTTTATCTATAAGCTGGAAACAAATATCGATGACTGCACCGGAGAGACCCTGGGCTATGTGATGGAACGGCTTTTGGAGGCGGGAGCCAGGGATGTGCATTTTATACCCATCTTTATGAAAAAGAATCGTCCCGCTTATGAGCTGACAGTGATCTGTGATGCGGACAAACGGGAAGAGCTGGAGCAGATCATCTTTGAAGAGACTACCACCATCGGCATCCGCCGGGTAAAAATGGAGCGGACGGTTTTGCAGAGGGAACAGGGCAGCTTGCAGCTTCCCTTTGGAGAATTAAAAGTAAAAACCTGTACATTGCCTGACGGAAGTAAGAAATGCTATCCGGAATATGACAGCGCCAAAGCCCTGGCAAAGGAAAAGGGCATGACCTTGGAGCAGGTGTTGGAAGCTTTTTATAAGATCAAATAGAAAGTAGTATATCGGAAAACACATTAATTTAAGGAGGCGGACTATGAGATATCGGGAACTAAAACGCTGCGGCAATCAAAAGGTCAGCGAGATCGGTTTGGGCTGCGAAGGCTTTATCAATAAATCTACAGAAGAATTTGTAAAGATGCTTCACTATGCCATGGACCGGGGCGTGAATTTTATGGATTTGTATACCCCCAATCCGGTCTTTCGGGATAACCTGGGAAAGGCTATTGCCGGCAAAAGGGATCAGATCGTGCTGCAGGGACATATCTGTTCTGTCTGGGAAAAGGATCAATACCTGCGCAGCAGAGATCTGAAGAAATCCAAAGCATCCTTTGAAGATCAGCTGAAAAGACTGGGGACGGATTATATCGATGTGGGCATGATCCACTATGTGGATGGAGAAAAGGACTTTGAAGAGGTCTTTCACGGCGACATCATTGCGTACTGTCGTCAGTTGAAGAAGGAAGGAAAAATCCGCGCCATCGGCATCAGCTCCCACAATCCCCTTGTGGCAAAAAAGGCGGTGGAAACGGGGGATATTGATGTACTGATGTTTTCTGTCAATGCGGCATATGACATGCAGCCTCCGGGAGAGGACTGCAATGCTTTGTGGGATCCGGAAAACTATAAAAACGGTCTGACCGATATGAACCCGGACAGAAAAGAGCTTTATGAGCTGTGCGAAAGAATGGATGTGGCGATCGATGTGATGAAGGCCTTTGGAGGCGGCGACATGTTGGATGCCAAGCTTTCCCCCTTCGGCGTGGCATTTACCGAAGCCCAGTGTATGGAATACTGTCTTACCAGGCCCGGTGTGGTTTCGGTCATGGCAGGGTGTCATTCCATCGAGCAGCTGCAAAAATCATTATCTTATTTGGAAGCATCCAGAGAGGAACAGGATTATGCCTCGGTATTATCCAAAATGGAAAAATTCAAATTCCAGGGAAACTGTATGTACTGCGGACACTGTGCGCCCTGCGTAAAAGGCATTTCCGTGGCGGATGTAAATAAATATCTGAATCTGGCGTTGGCTCAGGGCGAAGTGCCGGAAACCGTAGCGGACCACTATAAGCTTTTGGAGCATCACGCTTCGGAATGTGTCAACTGTAAGAGCTGTGAACGGAATTGTCCTTTTGGAGTAGAAGTGGTAAAACGGATGGAGAAGGCGGTAGAAGTATTCGGATATTGATGATTCTTTCCAAAGTAGCTTTTTTGAGTTATAATAGGCTTACTATTTGAGAAATGGGGAGGAAACAAAATGGCGAAATGGAAATGTGGTGTATGTGGTTACATTTATGATGAAGAAAAGGAGGGCAAGCCTTTTTCGGAATTAGAGGCGTGTCCTATCTGCAAGCAGCCCGTATCGGTATTTGAAGCATGTGAGGCAGCAGGAGAAGAGAAGCAGGAAGCGGCAGATGAGAATGCGGATTCTCCTTTGGCCTACCCTGCCGAATACGCCCGCAGAGATGAATCCTGCAGATACATGAAGGAAATTCATGAGATGGCGGTCAGCGGCAAATCCATTATTGAAGCAATGGGTACCAAGATGAGTATGCCAAGCTGGGATGATATCCTGATACTGGGTGCCCAGTTAAATCCTCCGCCCCTGATGGAGCATGACGAGGTGGATACGGAAACGGTGATCGGCAAGCATGCCAAGAAACCCATGGTCTTAAAAAATCCGGTCTATGTTTCCCATATGTCCTTTGGGGCTTTGTCCAAGGAGACCAAGGTGGCGTTGGCTAAAGGAAGCGCTATGGCAGGCTCTGCTATGTGCAGCGGCGAAGGGGGCATTCTGCCGGAGGAAATGGCGGCAGCGGATAAATACATATTTGAATATGTGCCCAATAAATACAGTGTGACGCCCGAAAATCTCCAAAATGCAGATGCTATCGAGATTAAGATCGGACAGGGGACCAAGCCCGGCATGGGCGGACATCTCCCCGGAGAAAAGGTTACCCCTGAGATCAGCAAGATCCGCAATAAACCTATGGGACAGGATGTGATCAGTCCTTCCAAGTTTGAAGATATCAACAGCAAAGAAGACTTAAAAGAAATGGTATCCTGGCTGCGGGCAGCATCCGACGGTCGTCCCATCGGCATCAAGATCGCAGCAGGACGGATCGAAAAGGATCTGGAGTACTGCGTATATGCAGAGCCTGACTTCATTACCATCGACGGTAGAGGCGGCGCAACGGGAGCCAGCCCCAGACTGGTAAGGGATGCCACCAGCGTGCCTACCATTTATGCCCTTTACAGAGCGAGAAAGTATCTGGATCAGGTGGGTGCGGACATTCAGCTTGTCATTACCGGGGGCCTTAGGGTATCCTCTGATTTTGCAAAAGCCATCGCCATGGGAGCGGATGCGGTTGCCATTGCGTCGGCAGCTTTGATCGCAGCAGCCTGTCAGCAGTATCGGATCTGCGGCAGCGGCATGTGTCCGGTAGGCGTTGCTACCCAGGATGAAAACCTGCGGAAGCGTTTTCAGGCGGATGCGGCAGCAAAACGAGTAGGGAACTTTTTAAATATAAGCTTAGAAGAGCTGAAGACCTTTGCAAGGATCACAGGCCACAAGCGTTTGCATGATTTAAATGTGGATGACCTTTGCACTACCAACCGGGAGATTTCCGAGCATACCAATATCCCTCATGCATAAAATGGGAAATAATTGATAATTTGCCTCTTTCGTTATATAATATATGACCAAAGAGGCAATTTTTTATATGAAATAATTTAAAATAAGCATAGGAGAATAGGTATGTTAGATATTAATTTTTATATGGCGTTTCATAAGCTGATCGAAGAGCTGGATAAGGACAAGGAATATACCGCTGATGAAATGATGGAAAAACTGGAAGCCATCCGCAGCAAGGACCCGGTGGTATACAATATAGAAACCACCAATCGCTGTAATATGCGCTGCAAAATGTGTCCCCGGACCACCATGATGACCCGCAAAAATGAGGATATCAGCAGAGAGACTTTCTTAAATGTAGTAAAACAGATCCGCCCCCATACCGCCGAGGAATGGGAAAAATGGAAACGCTTCTGTGAAAAGACCTATGGCATCTATGAAAATGAAATGAGCGAAAACCATTTCTTTTTGTATATCATTCCCAAGGTGATCCAGCTTCACGGATATGGTGATCCCCTTTTGGATCTGCATATGGATGAGTATGTCAAGATCCTTCATGACAACGGCTTCTATTCCTACTTCAGCTGCAATCCTGCCAATATCAATCTGGAAAGAACCTACAAGATGTTGGACAGCGGCCTGGACTATATCAAATATTCCATTGAAAGCGTCAATGACGAGGAGCATAAACAGATCCGGGGAGAAGCCTCCAACTTCAGCGAAAGCTACAAAAAGATCCAACAGGTTCTCAAATATAAAGAAGAGCATGGCCTCCATACAACGGTGGTCATCACCATGCTGGATCTGAACAGAACCCACCAAAAAGAAGATTTTGACAAGCTTCTGGATGCATTCAAGGATCTGGATGTCTATATCTATCTGAAAAGTGAAGACTGTCAGTGGTATCGGAAGGACTTCCACGGCACCAACTCCATTCACTGGTCTGAAATTTGTAAGCATCCCTGGATGACCATGACCATTAAGTCCAACGGAGAAGCCACCATGTGTATGGAAGACTTTAACAACGAGATCATTTTGGGAGATACCAATAAGCAGAGCCTGAAAGAAATCTGGGATGGAGAGGCTTATCGGCAATTCCGTTATCAGCATCTTTTTGCCAAGGATAAGATCAAATGTGTAGGAGAATGCGACATGAAGCTGATGGGAGACTGCTACAAGATATCCTGACAATATGACAGCAAAAAATAATCAAGCTAAAAGGAATCGGTAATGAAAAAGATTTTATTGATTGACGACAGTATGATACAGCAGAGAATGATGTACATCATGCTGAAAGATGAATACGAAGTAATAACGGCAGAATCCGGAATAGAAGGCATCCAACAGGCTAAGTTAAGACAGCCCGATCTGATCTTACTGGATTATGATATGCCTATGATGGACGGAAAAGAAACCTTTGCAAAGCTCCTTGCCAATGAGGAAACCAAGGATATTCCCGTGATCTTCTTAACAGGGGTGATCGATAAAAAGCAGGTGGCAGAGGTTTTGATGCTGCGCCCCAAGGGATATCTGGTAAAGCCGGTGGAAAAGAATCGATTGATCGAAACCATTGAAAGTACACTCCAGGAGGTGGCTAACCTCTAGGGGAAGATAAACGGGAGAAAGTACATGATCTATGTAACGGGAGATACCCACGGCCAGTTTGGGCGGATCAAACAATTCTGTGAGCAGTTTCAGACAGAGAAAGAAGATATCCTGATCATTATGGGGGATGCGGGACTCAATACCCAGGATAAAGATAAGGATCAGAAAAGGAAGAAGTATGTGGAAGAGCTGCCCATTACTTTATTTTGCATTCACGGAAACCATGAGCAAAGACCTCAGACCATAAAAAGCTACAAGGAAAAGACATGGCATGGAGGCATAGTCTACTATGAGGAGGCGTATCCGGATCTGCTCTTTGCAAAGGACGGAGAAATCTTTGACCTGAATGGAAAGCAAACTATTGTGATCGGCGGTGCATACAGTGTAGACAAGCCCCTGCGGCTTGTCTTTGATTATCCCTGGTGGCCGGATGAACAGCCCTCGGATGAGATCAAAAAGTATGTAGAAGAGCAGCTTACAAAACAAAACTGGAAAGTGGATGTAGTCTTAAGTCATACTGCTCCCCTTAAATATATACCTATGGAAAAATTCGTAACCGGCTTTGATCCGGGAAAGATCGATAAGTCCACGGAAGAATGGCTGGATACCATAGAAGACAGATTGGAATATAAGAAGTGGTACTGTGGACATTATCATACGGAGCAGACGATTGATCGGGTGGAGTTTTTGCATGAGAATTATGGGGAGTTTTAGAAGTTAGGAAGGATTAACAGCTATCGACAAAAATTGACAGGCATTGGAAAACTTGATAAACTATCTTTTGTAATATATTTAGCATGTGAAGCAACTAAACATATACAAAAGACAAGCATACTTAGTGTGAAAAGATGAGAAATGGGTATGGTTTGTTTTTGTGTGTGGAGAGTTGCTTTTTTCGTTGCTAAACTTGTAAAACTATTAAAAATGTGGGAGAAAAATTATGGAAGTGCAGAAGAACAAATCAAAAGAGCAGCCGACAAATCCTCTTAAAGCAAATCAATCAAAGTTGGAAGAAAAAATCAAGATGTATACCGGCAAGGGCTGTGATAAGGAATCCTACAATGAAAAGCAAAAAGAAATAGCTCTTCAACGACATGTTTATCAAAAGCTGCAAAAAAAAAGTATAGAGGAAACGGATGTAGCAAGACTTTTAGAATTAACTCTTGCAGATGTCCGTGAGCAAACCAATATAAAAGCAAGTTTAGAAAGCAGAGTAGGAATTATTTTGGCTTTGTGGAGTGGTTTGTTCGCATTATTGATTCAGCAAGGAATTTTAAAAATTATGTTATGCGAGATAATTAGTAATGTTAATGTCAGTATTGGTGAAAGACTCTTTACAATTGTTTTAATGTTAGCATTATTTATTTCGGGAATATGTTCACTAATGTGCATTTATAAGACTATAAAATGTGGACAATATTTAAAATTTACATTTGACGACCGGGAACTAAACTTTAGATTAGCAGTAGATGATAAAAATATTGCAATAGCCGAGTTATTGGATTCTTATACAAAAATTTGGACCGAGAATGAAAGGCTAAACGAAATAAAAGCTCAAAATTATGAAAAGATGATTTTTTGCACAGCAGTATTTACTTTTTTAATTATTTTAAGTCACTTAATTACATGGTAAGGAGGAAAAAGATGAGTAATAAAGAAAATTTTAATCAGTCTAATAAAAGTGGGAGAAAACAATCTTCTTCAGCGCAAAATGAAGGAAAACAGTTGATAGGTTATTCCCTGAAACACTCTGTAAACATTGATAGTAAACCGTTAAAAGATGTCGGGCCAAGAAATTTCCATTCATCAGATGAAAAAAACTGATATAAAAGAAATTTTGTATGAAAAACTAGAAATTTATAGTATTTGGGAAGAAGGGAAGATATACAAGGATTATAATGCACATGTGGGAAATTTGGTATGGGAATAAATAATAAAATGTCATAATGATCTATGGAAAGGAAGAGGAAGATGATATGAATAAAAAAGAAAAATTAGAAGATGTAAAAGATTATTTTGAAAAAAAGAAAAATTCTGTTGAAAAGGAAAACAAAGCGTTCACTGATAAACTTGGATGGAAAATCACGGATGTCTTGTATTCTTTTCAAGGCATATATGCCATAGGTGTTTATATCTATTATCCAAAGTGTTTTAGTGATAAAACAAATATAAAAATTTATGTAAAAGAAAAACAAAACTTAAAGGGTCAATTATTATATTCTGGTTCATACTTACAAAAAAATTATACATCTTTTTCTAAAGTAAATGAACTACCCGAAATAAAAGAATTTTTAAAAAGCTATTATAAACTTGGAAATCTAATTCCAATCTGGCCAGGGGGAAATGTGAGTCGAGGAATGGCACAGTGTTATGATATCCCTAATGTATATTTTAATTCTGAGAATAAAAGAGAATTTTCAAGATTTTTCTTTTCGGATTTTTGCTCTAATGCGCATATGGAGGAAATATTATCTGAGAATCAAAAATATACAGATATTAAAACTTTACTTAATATGAACACTAAGGATTATCGAGAATTCCTAGAATATATTGTGGGAGTTATTGATAACAGGACAAAGAAGTTAATAAATTATGATATTACATATTCTAATTAAAAGAAATTAAAACCAAGAAGGGATCTATGCCATGGATTCTAAACTTTTTTTGGAAAACTCTTTAAAAGATTTAGGGATATATAATTTAAGTGACTATGAAAAACATGTTTTATATTGGCATACTTTGGAAGGGCAAGAGCAAACAAATCAAGTCAGAGATATCGTTGTCAAATATTATTATCAAATGGTAAAAGAAACAAGTAGAAAAGATGGGCAATTTATCTCAATAAATCCTCAAAAAGTTCTTATTGACGAATCATTAAATAAATACATGTGCTTTTTTCCGCAGAGAACATTAATTGAAACAGATACTTTGATGACTTTTCACGATCATTCAACGGATAAAATATTTAATAAACCACCGGATCAATTTTTTAAAATGTATTTTGAACTGGAAACCTTAATAACTCGTGGAATTGTACATCTATATCCTGTTAATTTTCAAAGCGATGGTGCGTCTTATCAGGATTCCAATCAAATTGTAAGACGAGCGAATGTAGCAGAAGTATATGTACCAAATGATATAAAGGCTATTCAACATAAGAAAGATATGTTTTATATAGGATTTCCTTGGTTATATCAGGCTCGGACAGAAGATTTTATAGAGATATGTGATAAGAATCCAGCGGCTTTTGAATATTTTGCTAATTCCATTAACAAGATTGCAAGTGCATGTACAGGAAATACAGCTAATTTAAATGATGAAGTATTTACTGACATAAAAGATGCTCTTATAGAAATAGAAAGTGAATTTGAAAAAAGAATGGAATATTTAAAAAGAAAAGGAAAAACAACAATTGTTGGTTTAGTTTTAACATTTATCCCTTATATAGTGAATGGATTTTTTGATAATTTTAATCCAGAATTATATAGTGCTTTTTTAGGAGGATCAACCCTTCATAGTGGGTTGGATTTACTCTCTGAATTTCGGAATAATGATTTCATAAATAATCCTTATTCAGTAGTTTGGGGCTGGAAACAAAAGACGAAAAGAGGAGTAGACTATGAGTTTTGAAAATTTATCTCAAGAAGGATTTGTTGAAGAAATTAAGCAAGTAACAATTGGCCCTCATCCTAGTAAATTTTGTTTTGTACTAGGGGCAGGAGCATCTAAGTCTTCAGGGATAAAAATGGGACAAGAGCTTGTTGATATCTGGGAAAAAGAACTTATTAAAAGGAATAAACAGGACTATGATAATTGGAAAAGTGAATTAGGTATAACAGAAGAAAATAAATACAATTTTTATAGCCAATATTATGAAAAGCGTTATAAAAAACGGCCAATAGATGGATTGAATTTTTTAGAAAAAATGATGGAACATGTAAACCCTAATGTAGGATATGTTATGCTTTCCTATTTATTGACACGGACTATACATAATGTAGTTATTACGACAAATTTTGATCATCTTACAGAAGATGCGGTAAATTATTATACTTCATCTTTACCATTAATTATTGGACACGAAAGTTTAGCACATTATATTTCTGAAGATATTCGGAGACCTACCATTATCAAAATTCATAGAGATTTGCTTTTTGATCCAAAGAATACTGTAGAAGATGTTGAAATTTTACATGATGAATGGAAAGAAGGATTGGACCGTATTTTTTCTGAATATCATCCTGTTTTCATTGGGTATGCAGGAAATGACAATAGTTTAATGGATTATTTAATTGGAAATATAGAGAAATTTAAAGCAGGAAGCTGGAAATTTCCATATTGGACTTTATATCAATTTGAAACTCCAAATGAAAAAGTTCAGGAATTTTTAAATGGGGCAGATGGTTATTGTATTAGATGCGATGGGTTTGATGCACTGTTATGTCAAATCGGAGCAAAACTAGATTATAAAATGCCAACAAAAGAAGAACTTTTACATAATACTAAAGAAAGGTATCAAAAATTAATAGACGCATTTGAAAATATTATGTCTAATATATCAACCAGCTTTAATGATGAAAAGTTAAATCTTAAACCTGATAATAGTGGGCAAAATGAAAGGCTAGAGCAAGCAATGCAGAAAATCATAAATGAAACAGATTTTCCTATGAAATATATAACTGCAATAAATCTTCATAATCAAGGAAAATATAAAGAAGCTGCATTGTTGAAACAAGAAATGGTTAAAGAATACCCAGAGAATGCTCGCTATCATAACAGTCTTGCTGCAACATTGTATAAACAAGAAAGATATAAAGAAGCAGAAGAAGAAGCAAGAAAAGCGGTCGAACTGGAACCGGAGACTGCCCTCTATCATAACAGTCTTGCTACAACATTGTGTAAACAAGAAAAATATAAAGAAGCAGAAGAAGAAGCAAGAAAGGCGGTTGAACTGGAACCGGAGAATGCCCTCTATCATAACAACCTTGTT
Organism: Lachnospiraceae bacterium; assembly: GCA_022510725.1. Lineage (GTDB taxonomy): Bacteria > Bacillota > Clostridia > Lachnospirales > Lachnospiraceae > UBA2882. Next base: position 58,073 of record JAFLSW010000009.1, on the reverse strand, counting down.
GTAACATTGCATGAACAGGAGAAATATGAAGAAGCGGAAGCCGAAGCAAGAAAAGCGGTCGAATTGGAACCGGAGACTGCCCGTTATCATAACAATCTTGGCGAAACATATCATAAACAGGAGAAATATGAAGAAGCGGAAGCCGAAAAAAGAAAAGCGATTGAACTGGAACCGGAGAAT
>JAFLSW010000009.1:36336-57793 GCA_022510725.1 Lachnospiraceae bacterium | reverse complement strand
CCGAAAAAAGAAAAGCGATTGAACTGGAACCGGAGAATGCTTGTTATCATGACAGTCTTAGTGTAACATTACATGAACAGGGGAAATATGAAGAAGCGGAAGCAGAAGTAAGAACGGCAATCGAACTGGAGCCGGAGAATGCCCAATATCACGATAGCCTTAGCGCAACATTGCTTAAGCAAAAAAAGTATAAAGAAGCTGAAGAAGAAGCTCGGAAAGCAATAGAACTAGAACCAGAAAATACGGATTATTCTGAAAGACTTAATAAAGTATTGCAGGCTAAAGGAAAAGCATTATAAAAGATAAATTTTGAAAAAATCATTATAGGTATTACTATTTTTAGTGCAATTATATTAAAGGAGTCATATCTGAATTTAGTTCATATTAATAGGAGAATAAAAAATGTTGGATGCAAATATTAATAAACTATTTTCATTTGAGGCGAGGGTGCCCGATATAACAAAAGAGCAGGGTAAAATTCTTTTACTAAGAGCATGTAAAGTGTACATATTTGAAAACGGACGTATTTATTCCGGATTAGAAGAGGAAACCTTTGATAATCTAAACCGTGATGTGGGATACGGTGCATTAGATATAGAATTTGTTTTTGCAAATAATATATTAAAGAAAAGCTATCCCCTATTTTATACAAAATGTTTTTATATTCGGACAGATACGAAAGCTCATATTAAACCAATGAAAATGACTTGTTTTCCATGTAATTCAAAGGTGAATCAAAATGGAGAATTGGTTATAGGGGTTCGTTATTATTTCATGAACGATGAAGAAATAGAACAGATAATTAATTGTAAAGATTTTTTGGTCGAAGGATTTATTGCAATAGAAAAGCCGCGAAATGTTTTTGGTGTAATGTGCCAATTGAAAAAAGAGGAAGATCGTTGGGAAATTACTTCTGCATACACTTATAAACCAAAGAGTGCTGATAATATAAAATATCTTTTTGATTAATTCTTCTATAAAAGGCTTTTGTTTGAATGTTTTAGACCAGATAATGCTCTGCTGATTCAAATATAATAAATGCGGTTTTTGGCACTCTTTAACTTTGATGAATCTGATAAAGAAGCATAAGATATGTTAGTATATTTTCAAATTTGTTAGAAAGGATAGGTTATGGAGCAAAAATATAAAATGATAAATGCAGTTGTAGCGTTTATTGATGTACTAGGATCCTCAGAAGCTATTGAAGAAGATGAAGTTGCATCATTAAATGCAATACATATAGCATATGACAAAGCCTTAGCAGAATTTAAAAGGCGATCAACAAAAACTTTAATTGAACCAAAAGTCAATATATTTTCTGATAATATTGCTTTATCTGTTGAAATTGTAGAAAACGAAGAAGAAAAAGCTTTTCTTTCTATTATATCTTTTAGTGCTATGTTACAAATGTATATGTGGACTAATGGTTTTTTAGTTAGAGGGGGTATATCATACGGAACTTTCTTCGTAGATGAAATAATGATTTGGGGAAAAACCCTTTTAAGAACGCACAAATTTGAAGAAAGTGTTTCTATTTATCCTAGAATTATTATTGAACCAAAAATAGCAGAGGTATTGAGGCCGGTTTTTAAGTCAAAAAGAATAAATATAATTAACAAAGATTTTGATGGCATGTTTTTCATTGATCCTTTTGGACTTGAAACAAAGACAAAAGAAGTTTATCTTAATTTACTTGAATATTTTATTAATGATAACTTAGTACGATTAGAAAAATATCAAAATAACATAAAAATATATCAAAAAATTTGTTGGTTACAGCAGTACTTTGAAGAAAAATATGATAAACTTATAAATGATAAAGAACAATGAGATAAAAGGGGATAATAATATGCAAGAAATTTTTAGTATTACATCATTAACGATTAACCAGCTAATTGAAAAAATAGACACTGGAGATCTAGGACTTCCTGAATTACAGCGTCCATTTATTTGGAAAGATACAAAAGTTCGCGATTTATTTGATTCTATGATGCGAGGATATCCCATTGGCTATCTCATGCTCTGGGAGTGTCCTGCATTAGAAAAGAAAAAATCCATTGGGACAGATAGCCATAGTTACAGTACCCCTAAAGAAGTAATTATTGATGGACAACAAAGATTGACTTCACTTTATGCCGTTATGAAAGGCAAGAAAGTTATCAACTCTAATTTTGCTGAAAAATCTATAATAATATCTTATTGCCCTTTAAAGGACAAGTTTGAAGTTGGTTATCAAGCAACTAAAAAAGATCCTGAGTGGATATACAATATTAGTGAAATATTTACAACTTCAAGTTCTCACAAATTTATTAATAATTTTATCCAAGAGCTTTCTGAATCCCGCACAAAAAAAGGAGAAGTTTTAACGGCGGAGGAAGAAGATATTATTTCAGAAAACATCAGTGCAGTTGTGAGTCTAAAACAACATGCGCTTCCTGTGTTTGATATTAAATCTAACGCAGAAGAGGAAGATGTTTCAGAGATTTTTGTGCGTGTAAACTCTGGCGGTATTTCATTGAAACAAAATGACTTTATCTTAACTCTTTTATCACTATATTGGGATGAAGGGCGTAAAGAAATTGAAAGCTTTTGTAAAGAATCTATTTATTTTAATCCACACAAAGCAACATCATATAATCAAATTACAGAAGTTTCGGCTCAAAACATTATTAGAGTAGTAATGGCTTATGCATTTGATCGAGCTCGCTTGAAATATGGTTATAAGTTATTAAGAGGAGCAGATTTTGATAAAAAAGGAGTAGTAAAAGAAGAACTTCGCAATGAACGTTTTGATGTGCTTAAAAATAAATTGCCAGATGTATTAAATTTAAATAATTGGCATGAGTTTCTTAAGGCTATTATGAATGCCGGATATTTATCAGGAGATATAATACTTTCAGGAAATACGATTTTTTATTCATATGCATTTTATTTAATTGCAAAATACCGATTTAATGCCTCAAACAATGAAAATATGCATTTAACATCATTGTGGTTTTATTTTGCTTCTTTGGTATCTTTGTATACAGAGTCATTTGAGTCCACAGTTGAAAATCATTTAAACTCTATTAAGGAATTAAAGTTTTTAGAGGAATATAAAGATTTTATTTTAACTAGAGTTGAAGAAAGACTAACCAATGACTATTTTGATATTACCCTTGTTGGATCTGAAGGATTAGATGTGTCTGGGCGGGGAAATAATGCATGGAATGCATATGTTGCTGCTTTAAATATACTTGATGCAAAGATTTTATTTTCCAAAAGCAATTTATTTGTATCTAAATTATTTGAACCTGGTACAGATGGAAAAAGAAAATCTTTAGAAAAACATCATTTATTTCCAAAAGATTATCTTAAATCATTAGGATATAATGATTCTAAAATTAATCAAATGGCAAACTATGCCTATATTGATTGGAAAGATAATATGGAAATCCTTAATAAGGCTCCTGCTGAATATTATCCTGTTGTATGCATGGGAAGGAGTCAAGAAGCCATTCTTAATATGGAACAGGAGAATGCACTGCCACATGGTTGGGAAAAGATGCAGTATGAGGAATTTTTGAAAGAGAGAAGAAAGTTAATGGCGGCAAAAATTAAGCAGGCGTTTGAGGTTTTAAAGAAAAACATTAAATAATAAATCTATGTTACATACGCAGAGGGGCATTATGAGAAAATTTTCTTATCTATATGGATTAAATATCAGATATGAAATTAATACATATAAATATGTTGGACATGATTATCCAAATCAGCCATTTCTGAAAAAATACCGCATAGTACGCCTGATAAAAAGGATAATGAAAAAGTATACTGTTTGCAATAATTATACGGAATGGGAAAAACATGTTCAAAATGCTATAAATAAAGATATAATTAATCCTAAAGACTTTATTCGATGGTTATATCGAAAAAAAGATATAGAGGAGCAATTTTTAGAGGCAATAAAATCAATTTTAATTCCTATATATATTGCGATATTTCCCTTAATGGATTATTTTGGAAAAATACCGGAAAAAGATGTTGAAGGCTTTATTTTATTTGGGCTCATATTAATTGTTTCGATTTCATCGAAGTATTTATATGACACTTTTGAAAAGGTAAATTTTTACAGAGATTTTATTGAAATAGCAGAAAAATATTTGTTAGGAACTAAAGAGGATTAAATCATAAATGAGTTTATTCATAACTGGCAGATTAAATTTGTACAAATTACAAATATGTATGCATCGAGGATTATAATTTCGTGATGGAGGTATATATGGCATACGAAATAGGTGGAAGGGCAGACAAGTATGGGAATCGATTTGAATATAATTGGACAATTGGCAAGCTATTAGATGTATTAAATGAAAAAATATCTTATGTCATTATTGAGGCAATCGGAGATGATGAAAAGGGAGTTGATTTATGGATTGGAAATAAAGATGGTTCAAGAGAGGGGCAGCAATGTAAAGGCAGGGCCGGAAGTGAAGATTATTGGACATATAGTTCTGTTAATGAAAAAGGGATTTTTATAAATTGGAAAACTCAATTAGAGCGAAATGAATCAAATTGGGTTTCTTTAGTTTCTCCATTGCCATTTACACTGTTTGAAGATTTGTTACAAAGAGCCAGGGATACAGATATTGCAAATCCTAAGTGTTTTTATAACTTTCAGATTAAAAAGTCTGGTGCTAAGACAGTAACCCTTTTCCATCAGTATTGTGGTGTAATGGGATTGGATTATACAAAGCAAGAAGATTTGCAAAAAGCAATTAATTATCTTTCAAGGACAAATTTAAGACAAGTCGCTGATTCTCAACTAAAAGAGCTGTTATTAGAGAAAATAAATTTATTGTTTATTGGAAACGCAGATGATATTTATGCAAAATTTCTTGAATACATATTGACAGAGGATATATATGGTAAGCCGATAGATGTGCTATTGCTTACTTCATTTTGTAATAGCAGCGGTTTGGTTTTTCGTAATCTTACAAATGATGATAGAATATTACCTGCAATTAATAGCCTTAACGATGAATATAAAGATTCTTTTAGAAGTTTATCCATTGGACTCATTGAGCGAGAAGAAGCTGCGATTTGTATACAGGGAATTTCTCAAGGAGATTCTGTGATTATTCATGGATCTGCGGGTGCTGGAAAAAGTGGATGTGTAGAAGGCATTATTCGCTCATTAGAAGATTTAGGTATTGTATATCTTGCAATTAAATTGGACAAGAGAATCCCGAAAGACACATCCGAAATATGGGCTAATAGTATGGGCTTGCCCGGATCGGTATCTCATTGTTTAAATGCCGTTTCTCCAATTAAACCGGCAGTTCTTATTTTAGATCAATTAGATGCTTTGAGATGGACCCAAGCACATTCTGGAGAAGCACTATATATATGTACTAAAATTTTAAGAGAAATTGAGTTAATAAATTTAGAGCGAACAAAAAAAATTTCTATTGTGATGATTTGTCGGTCATATGATCTTGAAAATGATAATAATATAAAAAAATTATTTGAAGGATCCCACAGTGAAGAAACTGCATTAGTATGGCAAAAAGTTTGTATTGGGAAATTGCAACGAGACACGATAAAGTCTGTTGTGGGAGAGGCATTTGATGCATTTTCAGTAAAAACACAAGAATTATTGGCAATAGCAAGTAATTTATACATTTGGGAGCAGTTGAGTGAAGAGCAAAAGAAAAAAAATATATATACAACCCTTCAATTGGTTCGTGAATGGTGGAAACAACTAAAAAGCAAAGCGGATCATAGTCATTTTTCATCGGACAAACTTGAAGATATAAAAAAGGAATATGTGGAATTTTGTGATCGCAGCGGAAGAATTTCTGTACCGGAATCACGTTTAAAAATATCACAGGATTATTGTGATTTTTTGCAATCCAATGGTTTTTTTGTTTTATCCGGAAATACAATATCGCTAGTACATCAATCTATATTGGATTGCTTTTTTGCGGAGTATATGCTGGATGCTTATTACGAAGGAAAAGATCTTATTGATATTATAGGAGATAAGAAAAAACAAACTCCGGGAAGACGCTATCAGGTTCAGATGTTTCTGCAACAATTGTTGGAGGAATCAGAAGCGGATTTTTTACAGGTTGGGGACAGGTTATTGGGATTGACGGAAATTCGTTATAGTTTTAAATATATTTTTCTTGAAGTCCTTTCCCAGATTACAGAGCCCAATGACAGTGTTTGGAAAGTTGTTCAGAAGTATTTAGAGACATCAGAGTGGCGAGACCATTTTCTAAATACAGTTATTTTGGGAAAGAGAGTGTATGTATATAAACTTCGTGAGAGTGGCTATTTTGATAATTGGATGCAGACGGAAGAAATGAGCAAGAATGTAATAGCTTTATATGCTCATATAGCGCCAAATTATACAGACGAAGATATTGATTTCATAGAACAATATGTGCTGGATAGTGAAAACGGGACACAGTGGGGTTGGTGTTTTCGGGGAAGTATAAACGAGGATATTGATAGTTTCTTTGAACTTAGAATGAAGTTTTATGAAAAATTTCCGGAATGTATAGATCAGTATATGGAAGTTGCCTCAATGATGAAGGCATGTGAAATTCGTACAGTCAAGATTCTGGCTTTAATGCTAAAACATAAGGTAAAACAACATGAAAATAATATACATCGCTATAAAGAAGAATATATCCTTGGAAATGAGGAAATGTTTGTTAAGCAATATAGAAATGTAGTGGAAATATTATTACCATTTGTGCCTAAAAACCAGCAACGATTTTTTTCGGATTGGTCAGGAAAATACTTTAGTCGCAATACTTTGGAAAGAACCTGTATAAAGATTATCAAAAAGGCGAATCGGCAATTTGCACAACAAGAACCGGAACTCCTGTTAAAGATACTTTCCGACTATATGGGAACGGGGAGTTCTCTGCATAATGAGATTGTGTTAGATGCATTGAGATATTTACCGAAATCATATGCCAATTATGTTATAGAATATTTATGTCAATCCTTTGACAGAGTGGTATTTGAAGATACCAGTGGAAATGGAAATAAATTATTGATGACTAAAATGATAATAGAGAAATTTTCTAAAATATGTAATGATTTGAATTATTCTAATTTGGAATACATAATTATTCATTACAATGTACCAAATGCAAAGGATAGGTTAGAAGAGAGAATGTTACATAACAAAAATAGCGCTCAAAACGGAGGTGTTGTTTATTGGAAATATTGGGGAGATTTGCAAAGGGAATTATTATGTGCTTTGCCAAGTGAAAGAATGAGTAAAGAAGCAACGGAGCTTAAGAGGATGCTAGATCGATCTGTTGATAAGTACTCCATATATCAATATGATTTGGGTTGTGATATGAAAAATGTAGTTTCCCCAGTCACAGGCAAAAAGTTGAATTATAGGACCTGGGAAGCTATAATCTCTAATGAAAAAATACCATCAGATCATTTAGCACGGAGTAGAGAAACAAAGACCACCTTTGTTGAAAGCTCTCTATCTGATTTTGCAAATGATTTTCGGCAAGCGGTATCTAATGAACCTGACATTTTTTTGTCTGGTATGTTAAGGTGCAAAAAAGATGTAAATAAAGTGTTTGTGGATGCCTTAATTAGGGGGATAGCATATAGTGATAAATTAAATATCGTAAATAATTCTGATATTGAAAAAATGTTTCGTAAATATAGCTATGATCTTGAGTCTAAAAGAGCAGAGTTATATTGTCATATTATTGAAAGTAAAGAGGACTTATTTTGGTCTGAAGATACTTTGAGAATGTTAATTGACATTGCGGAAAATCATAAAAATCCAGAACTTGGAAAACCCGTTGTAAAAAGTAAAGAAGATGATAATATGCATACAGTAGAAATGATAGGAAGTAATGCCATTAATTCAGTTAGAGGTGTGGCTGCTGTGGCTATAGGGCATTTGTTATGGGGACGAAGTGACCTTTTGGAATGCTTCAAAGAAATAATTGGAAAAATGGCGACTGATGAAAATCCAATTATTAGATATTCCAGCCTGTATGCGCTATGGCCCGCATATAATATTGATAAATCTTGGGCGAGAACAGAAATTGTTGATGTTTTTTTATCTGATTACAGAATGATGGGTTATAGAGATAGGAGTATGTTTTTTATGCTATATGATGAATATGGAGAGCAATTGTGTGATGGATTAAGGATAGGATTTAATTCGGATGATAAGTATTTACAGAAAGTTCATGGCTATACCATTTCAGAAATGTATTTACGGTATGGAGAGTTTTCAGATATTATTGACAATTATTGTAGCCTTAACCAAGTTCAGAAAAATGCAATTGTTCACATGTTTATTGTTTATTTGGAAATTGATAAATATAGAGAAAAGGCAAAAGAGAATCTAATTAAGTTTCTTGAATGTATTGGCGATCATAGTGAAATTGCGGATTCGTGGATTCAGGTTTTTCATAAAAACAGACTCATACTGTCGGAAGACAAAGACTTTTTAATGAAGATAATGACATCTAAAATTAATCAGAGGCTTCTATATTCGTTTGTCAACTATATAGAAAAACGCGGAGGGATATTAGATTTTTCTGATATAATTATTAGTATGAGCCATCGTATTTTGGATGACACAAATGATTTACAGGAAACTAGATGGGAAATAGAAAATCTCATTCCTAAACTTGTGTTGGCACTTTATGATGAAACCAGCGAGGGGAGAACGGAACGGGAAAAAGAGATTTCTTTGCAATGTTTAGATATATGGGATTTATTATTTGAAAAAGGAATAGGTGGAACACGAATGTTGTCAGAAAAAATGACGGAAGTGTAGTGAGTATGCTAGATAAATAGGAAAAAGCTTTATGTAAAGCTTGAAAATAATATAAATACTGGGAATTGAAAATTAGAACAATAAAAGAAAGAATGCCATTTGACAATGGTATTCTTTTCCTAATTATAAGTCTTGATCCACTTAACTTTGAATAGTGTCAGGATCTTTTCGCATTTAGAAATTTGGTGGACATAAAGTTGATAAAGGGATTCTATGAGTAGTAAAGAAATAGATTGAGAAATATAGTTTTTCTGAGTATAATAAAGCAGTAGAAAAGGTGGAGATTGTCAGAAAGGAGACTCCAAACTATATGCAATGAAGCTATGATACCGAGGGTTGTAAAGTTTGGTCGCGCTTGGGCTATTCCTATGAATGTTGAAAAGCCGGTTGATAAAAGAATTAAGTGAGGAAGTATATTAATTCAGACAAATAGGATGTTTTTCAGACAAATGATGATTTAGAAGGAAACAAGGAGGTGTAGAGAACTATGGGAAGGCCAGAAGATTCTAGGGTTAAAATACCGGCACTTGTTCATTTTACAAGGTTAGGATACGAATATATGTCCATAAAAGATAAAACTCGTGGTGTGGATTATGACCCTGACACTAACATTTTTTATGTCCTTTTTACAGATGCTATCAATCGTATTAATGGTATTGAAATCAGTATTGAGGATGCAAAGAAGATTATCGAAGAAATAAAAATCAAACTTGATAATGATGATCTTGGAAAGTCTTTTTATCAGCTATTGAAAGATGGAATAAATGGCTTACAGCTAATTGATTATAATAGAAGCTTAAATTGTGATAAAAATAGTTATGTGGTTGTTTCAGAATTACCATATGAAAGTGGTGATGACAATTTCAGACCAGATATCGTTGCATTAATAAATGGTATGCCCTTATCTTTTGTAGAGGTAAAACGGCAGAATAATAGAGAAGGAATTCTTGTTGAACATGAACGCATGACAAGAAGATTCGCTAACCCCATTTATAAGAAATATGTGAATATAACGCAGTTTACAGTGTTTTCAAATAATAACGAATATGATGATACTGATATTGAACCTATTCAGGGAGCGTTCTATGCTTCAAGCAATTATGGAAGGATGTTCTTTAGCAAGTTCAGGGAACAGAGAGAAGATGAACTAAAGAGATTTATTTCGGAAACTGATTCAAGAACAGAACAGTTTATTCTAGAGGATAATAATCTTATTGCAATAAAGGGTACACCTGAGTATCAGACATCCATTTCGGCGAATTCTCCGACAAATAGAATAGTAACATCATTGTATGCGCCGGAAAGAATTATTTTTATGCTTTATTATGGTCTGTGTTATAAAACGACCACGGACAAAAATGGAATTACTACAATAGAAAAACATATAATGCGTTACCCACAGTTCTTTGCAACATTGGCAATTCGAGATAGGTTGAATGATGGCGTTAAGAAGGGCGTTATTTGGCATACACAAGGCAGTGGCAAGACCGCGTTGGCATTTTCTAATGTGCATTATTTGAAGGACTATTTCCAGTCGAATGGTAAGATTGCTAAGTTCTATTTTATTGTTGATAGGATTGATTTGGCTACGCAGGCAAAGAATGAGTTTGAAGCTAGAGGTTTGAAGGTTGTTTTAGTTGATTCAAAGGATAGTTTTAAGTCCAATATTGCCTCTGTTAGTGAAGATGATAAGAGCGGTAAAACAACTATTACGGTTGTAAATATACAAAAGTTTTCATCGGAGTCAATTACACAGAAATCAGATTATAATGTGAGTGTTCAAAGAGTGTACTTCATGGATGAAGCACATAGAAGTTATAATCCTAAAGGCTCATTCTTGGCTAATTTAATTGCGTCTGATAGAGAAGCTGTTATGATTGCATTGACAGGAACTCCGCTTATTGGTGAGGGTTATAATACCAAAGATATTTTTGGAGATTATATTCATAAGTACTATTATAACCAGTCAATTGCAGATGGATATACTCTGCGGCTTATAAGAGAAGAAATTGAGACTTCATATAAATCAAAAATCAAGGCTACTTTGGAGCAGCTTGAAATACAGATGGGCTCATTAAAAAAGCAGGAGGTGTATGCTCATCCAAAATTTGTTTCAGATATAGTTGATTACATAGTTGCGGACTTCAAAAAGGGGCGAGTAGCATTAGATGATTCTATAGGTGCGATGATTGTATGTGATTCCGCTTCACAGGCAAGGGAAGTGGATAATCAATTAAATAGAATTGCAACATATACACACGCTTTAATACTTTATGATGAAGGGACAAAGCTGAATAGAAAAGATATCCAGGAAGACTTTAAGAAGGGCAATATTGATATTCTTGTGGTTTATAATATGCTTCTAACTGGATTTGATGCTCCAAGGCTTAAGAAACAGTATTTGGCAAGAATGATTAAAGCGCATAATCTATTGCAGACACTGACACGAGTTAATCGCCCATACAGGGAGTATCATTATGGATATGTGGTTGATTTTGCAAATATCAAAGAGGAATTTGATAAAACCAATCAGGCATATTTTGCGGAATTACAGGGCGAACTCGGAGATGAGGTTCAGAATTATAGTGATATTTTTAAGAGCAAAGAAGATATTGAAAGTGATCTAAAGAACATAAAGAACCAATTGTTCTTGTATGATACTGACAATGTAGTAAATTTTATTAATCAGATTAATGCAATAGATGAAAAAGGTACTTTGCTTGATTTGAAAAAAGCATTAGAGGATTACAAGACTCTTAGTAATCTTATCCAGTTATTTGGTTATGATGAACTTTCGGAACATTTTGACATTGCGAAATCTATCCAGTTGTTGAATGAGATTAATAATCGCATCAGTATAATTAATTTTAAGAACAATATGCAAGATGCAGAAGATATGTCGGGTATATTAAACATGGCACTTGATCAGATAGACTTTCAGTTTAGAAAAATCAGTGAAGAAGAGCTTGTAATTGCAGATATATTTAGAAATGCCTTAGAGAAGACCAGAAGAGAGCTTGTCGAAAGGTGTCTTGATCCTAAAGATCCAGAATATATTTCATTGCTTGATGAACTTAAACGTATTTTTAAAAAGAAAAATATTGAAGAGCTTATGGCAGATGAAATGAAAAAGATGACTGAGGAGTTGGATGTTTTGTGCAAAAAGGCAGAAAAGCGTAATCGTGAAGATGCTATGCTCGCTGCAAAGTATCGAGGAGATGTCAAATTTATGAGAACACATAAGAGAATAATGACCAGCCCATTGCCAATCGATGACCCAATTACTATGCTTAGAATACTGTTGAATGTAAAAGATTTAGCAGATAATAAGATTGCTCATAATGAGAGTATTTTAGATAACCAGCCGTATTTCTTTAAAGAATTAAGACCTATTATCAAAGGTGCGTGCAGAGAACAAAATGTTTCGCTAACAAGACCACAGTTGGATTTTATGGATGGCTGCATTGCTACGGAATATTTTGATGAAAGAGTAGGTGTTTCTTAATGGATACAAATCAGATAATGTCTGATACTAAAAGAATGATTGATGACCTTAAGACTGTATGCGGTAATTTTGGACTTGGTAATGCACCAAGTGAATATAAAATTATTACAGAAGTATTTTTGTATAAATACTTGAATGATAAGTTCCTTCATGAGATTCATTTGGTAGATGATAAATGGAAGAACTGTGAGAACTTAGAAGAGACTTTAGGAACTTTGTCAGAAGAAGAATATGATGATTTGCTTGATGATATTCCGCCATCAACGGCAGTTCTTAATAGAGAACATCTTATATCGTATTTATTTAATCGTAAAAATCAAAAGAAAACGGATGGAGTTAAATCGTTTAGTGAGTTGTTTGATGACACTTTGGTGGCAATTGCCAATTTAAATATTCAGATCTTTTCTGTTCATGCCGGTGATGAAGATGTAATAAAATTGTTTGATCCTATTTCTCAATATGTGATAGAAACAGGAAAGAGAGATGATTTTTGTAGAGCGATTATTGATAAGCTTGTAAATTTTAGTTTTGAGAACACCTTTTCACAAAAATATGATTTTTTTTCAACGGTATATGAATATCTAATAAAAGATTATAATAAAGATTTTGGTAAGTATGCCGAGTATTATACTCCTCATACAATTGCTAGCATTATTTCAAGAATTATGATCCCAACCGCTGTTAGTAATGTTACAGTATATGATCCGGCAGCAGGATCTGGAACTCTTGTACTGGCTTTGGCACATCAAATAGGAGAAGATAATTGTTCTTTATATACACAGGATATTACACAGAAATCAAATGAATTCTTACGTTTGAATTTAATCCTTAATAATCTTGTTCATTCATTAGGCAATGTGATTCATGGAGATACTTTGCTTGAACCACGCCATTTGAACAAACAGAAAAATGGTGTTAAACAGTTTGATTATATTGTTTCAAATCCACCATTTAATGTTGATTTCAGTGAAACTAGAGATACGCTAGCAGGCGAAAATTATAAAGAAAGATTTTGGGCAGGAGTACCCAATACACCGACAAAAGATAAAAATTCTATGCAGATATATCTTTTATTTATTCAACATATTATTTTTTCGCTCAAGGAGGGTGGAAAAGCAGCCATTGTTGTTCCCACACCCTTTTTAACAAAAGGAAAGGGGATTGAAACCACACTTAGAAAATATTTAATTGCAAAGAAATATCTTCGAGGTGTTGTGACTATGCCAAATAATATTTTTGCTACAACAGGGACAAGTGTATCAGTTTTGTTCATTGAAAAACAATCAAAAGATGAAGAAGTTATTTTTATTGAAGGTTCTATTTTGGGAAGTAAAAGTACAGAGTCAGAGCGCAATCAAAAGATAGTATTATCACTTGAAGAGCAAAATGCAATTGTGACCACTTTCTTAAATAAGAAATGTTCAAATGGTTTTTCTGTATGTGCATCATTTGATTCAATAAAAAAACATGATTATCGTTTTTCACCAAGCTCTTTTTTTGAACATGAAATGGAGTATAAGAAATATGATAAAGGAGAATATTATGATGCTTTGGCTGGAAAAATTGCTAAAATGAAGCTTTTTTATTCCCAGGAATTAGAGGAAATTCTGAGGGATATATTTAATTATTGGTTTCTTCAGTTTGAGTTTCCGTATAAGAGCGGAACATATAAATCTCTTAATGGAGAAATGCAATGGAATGATGAATTAGAGATGGAAATACCAAGAGGATGGGAAGTTCGCGGTATTCAAAAAGTATGTTCAATAGTTGATTGTTTACATAGCAAAAAACCAGACGAGGTATTCGAATCGGAAGAGTATTATTTGTTGCAACTGGAAAATCTTTTGGCTGATGGAAGAATAGATGTATCAAAAAAATACTATATTTCCGAGAAATCGTATAGAGAATGGTGTAGAAGAATTGAAATTAAAGAGGGGGATTTTATTGTCACAAACGCAGGACGAGCAGGGGCTATAGGAATGGTTCCAGCAGATGTAAAATGTGCAATTGGTAGAAATATTACAGCGATCAGACCTAATGAAGTTTCGCCATATTATTTACGTCAGTTTTTATTCAGTCCCTATATGCAAAAGTTTTTGGCTTCTAATTTAGATGAAGGTTCCTTTTTTAAGAGTTTTAATGTTAAATCTATAAAGAAAATTCAAGTATTAATACCTCCACAGGAGATAATGAATCAGTTTGTTAAATTAGTGAGACCGTTAATAGAAAAAATAATTAATGGAATTACAGTAGAATCAGAGCTAAAAGAAATACGAGAACTCATTGGGATTGAAAGTTAGATTATGAAAATGATTATAAAATTAAGACAAAATTATTGAGTTTGACCATTAGGTCAATAGATAGAAAACAAAAGTTGAAATTGATAATTTTATTTGGGACCAGGGGGCAGAACTACATAAGTGCTATAGCAAAGTTAGTATTTCAATTTATTATTAGCTCGCGTATGGTTATGTTTATATGAGATATAGAAATGTGAATGGCGATGGAGCATAATTTACTAGAATAGAATAGGACAAAAGTAAATTGTTAAGTAAATAGTTTATAAGTAGTAAGCTAAAAGACTATAAATAAAAATTGTCGTGCATAAGATATTTAAGGAAAGGACGGATTATGTCAAATATAAGAACTTTTATTACAGATATTAAATCACGCAAAATGTATAAAAACTTGAGTGATTGTATTGCTGAAAGTAATAATGATAACTATCCACATCTAACATTTCGAGTAAAAAGTGTGGTTGACTATTTAAGAATTATTGAAGTATTGTCCAAAACAAAATATGAAAATTTTGTCGGTGGCGAAATTATTTATCGGGGGATGGCAGATGCAGAATGGAAACTTATACCGTCACTTGGAAGGTGTTTGGATTTAAGTATTGGACAGGAATTTAATTTAGTAAATAGCTTTCTTGCTTTACGACCAGAAGCATTTCAAGAATTGAACACTAATTTTGAAATCTTATCAAAAATGCAACATTATGGATTACCCACACGGCTCTTAGATTTTACAACCAATCCTTTAATTGCATTATTTTTTGCTTGCAATGAATTTGTAGGCACAAAAGATGCAAGGGTGGTTTGTCATAGGGCCTTTGTGAAGGTGGCCCAAAATCCAATTATTGAAGAAATTTGTGGTTTCTATAATTATTTTTTTCAAGAAGATGTGTGGTTAGATGATTTAAGTATATCTCCAAAAAAATATTTGCAAAATTTATATCGAAATGAGGATTATAGGTTCTTGATTGCACGACCTTTTAACTGGAATGAAAGAATTCGTAGGCAGGCGGCAGTTTTTATGATATTTCCTAATAAGTTATTTGACAATTTTGGACTATTTGTATCTGGAGGAAGAGAGGCTTATAGTAGTCGGTGGGAAGATGCAAGCATTAAACAAAATTTGGAGATGGTAGAAAAAGAGCCCTTGAAAAAAATGTATCCTAATGCCGCTGTTAGACCATTTGATTTTGCTTCAAGGAATTTCTATGTTACACATCGATCAATTAAGTTACTTTTTGATTATTATAAAGAGAACCCAATGGGGGAGTACATAATAAATGACTGGGATAATCTACTGAAGAAAAGATTTCAATTTGATAGCGAACTTCAAAATATTGATTTAGAAACAATGAAAAGAGAATTTTGCAGCATAATAATTGATAAAAAGAAAAAGAAAGAAATCTTAAAAGAGTTGTATACATTGGGAATTGATGAATCTTATGTGTATCCAGAATTGCAATATGCAGCAAAAAAGATAAAAGAAACATATTTATAATTTAATTGAAAGATAAAAAAGATAACTTATTTTATCTGAATAAAAGGAGAACGCTGATAGCTGATAAGAAAAATGCCATATTGAAGATAAACATACAAATCCTTTTACTAAATATTTTATATTAGGGGAATCGGATAGGGCTAATAAAGCCCGTGCATGGCAAACGGCTATCGATTTGCAGGATGTGGATAAGCTGCAGCCTTCAGGATATCTTCTGAACACCGCTAAGGATAATATAGAGGGAGATATCCGTATTGAAGAAGCCAGGCTCCGCATTGAAAGCTACTATAAGGAGAATAAACAGCGTCAATCGGATCGGCCGAAAGAGACTGAGATAATATTTCCAAAATGGAATGAGTGCTTGATGGTGCATCTGTAATGTATGGAGGTGCGACAGAGCTGCGAGAAACCTTGGAATATTACTTTCAAACGGAGCAGGAATACATGAGGATTTGTCTTATCCTAAACACTTTCTCTGAAATTTGCTTATGGGAGAATTATGTGAGTTAAAGAACAGATATCTTCATGTTGCATGGGAGAAATCAGCCTATTTGTCTGTAAAACGACACATTAAACAGCACATTGGAGAAGAAGCCCTTTAGATGAAAAATTACAAGAAAGAATACCTAAAAAAAGATATCATCTCCGGTATCGTAGTTGCCCTAGTTTCCATTCCCATTTCCATGGGATATGCTCAGGTGGCAGGGCTGCCTGCAGTATACGGGCTCTACGGTTCCGTTTTTCCCATATTGATTTATGCCCTGATCACATCCTCACCACAATTTGTTTTCGGGGTGGATGCGTCACCGGCAGCTTTGGTAGGCGGCACCCTGGCAAGTTTGGGGATCGCTTCCGGTTCTCCTGAGGCCATTGCCATTGTTCCCGTGATCACCATGGTCACTGCATGCTGGCTTTTTCTATTCTTTATCCTAAAAGCGGGAAAGCTGGTGAATTACATATCCAAGCCTGTTATGGGCGGTTTTATTTCGGGAATTGCCTGTACCATTTTGCTGATGCAGGTGCCAAAGCTTTTTGGCGGTGCACCCAAAACCGGCGAGCTCTTTGTTTTGCTGTATCATATCATAACAGAGTTGGATCAGTTTAATCTCTTATCGGCTCTTCTTGGTATTGGCACCATTGTGATCTTACAGTTTATGCGCAAAAAAGCCCCCAAATTTCCCATGTCCGTTGTGTTGATGGCTGTTGGTGCGGGGCTGACTGCCATGTTCCATATTGATGAGTACGGAGTGCAGCTTTTGCCGGAGGTTTCCCAAGGACTGCCAAAGTTCGTGCTTCCGGATTTTTCCCTGATCCTTGTGGATGCGGAGGAGATCATTGTGGCATCCCTTACCATTGCCCTGGTGATCATGGCTCAGACATTGTTGGCAACCGGCAATTATGCCTTGAAATATAATTATAAGATCCATAACAACCGGGAAGTGTTGGCTTATGCCGCAGGCAATGGAGCAAGTGCCCTGGTTGGCTGCTGTCCCGTAGGGGGCAGCGTTTCCAGAAGCGGCATGGCAGATCAATATGGCTGCAAGTCCCAGATCATGTCCCTTACTGCCGGCATGACTATGATTCTGGTGCTGCTTTTTGGCACCAAGGTTCTTTCCTATCTTCCGGTTCCTGTCCTGACCGGCATTATTTTTTCCGCCCTCATGGGCATATTGGAGTTTGATGTGGCTAAGAAGGCATGGAAAGCGGATAAGCGGGAGTTTGGCATTTTTATGGCAGCCTTCTTAGGCGTGCTGATCTTTGGCACCATTTACGGCGTTGTCATCGGCGTGATCCTGTCCTTTGTTGCGGTAATCATTCGTGCGGTGGTCCCTCCCAGGACCTTCCTTGGAGTCATACCGGGCCATGAGGGTCTTCACAATTTAAGCCGCAGTAAAAATGCCTATCCTATCAGGAATACCATCATCTATCGTTTCAGCGGCAATCTCTTTTTTGCCAATATCAATACCTTTCAGACAGATATTGAAAATGCCATTAAGGAGGACACCAAACAGATCATTGTGGAGGCCAGGGGAATCGGTAGCATTGATATCACGGCAGCAGAATGCCTGCTGATCTTAAAGCGGAATCTAAAGGAAAGAGGGATTCAGTTTTTCTTAACAGAGCATGCGGATGTGGTCAACGACCAGCTTCGTACCTTTGGAGCGGAAAGCCTGATCGAAGACGGTTCTGTCAGAAGGACGGTCCGCCTTGCCCTTCGCACCGTAGGCATAAGGGAGCCTTATCCTTTGGATGGAGTAGAGGAAGGGACAGAAGTTGTTTCGGAAGAGGCAGTGGAGCGTCTGGCGGAGTTTGAGTGGGCCTTTGGAGAGGGAGCCGAGGAGCGGATGGAAGCCCTGGCTGCAGAGGTGGCGGAAAAAATCGTGGATTCCGGCGATTTCAGTATGGAAAATATTGTAAAGACCGAGAATACCGCATCCTGGGGCCGTGTTGGTCTTTTCGATGAAGACGAGCTGATCCAGCATCTGGAGGTGTATTTCTCCCATTTGAAAGAAAAGGGTATCGCTCATGTGGATGAGATCGAGCAGCACTTAGAAAAACGCCGCCATGTCATCGAAGAGAGGTTAAAGAAATTAAACCCGGAGGCAATAGAATTCTTAAGATCCCGCCGGGAAAAGATCGAAAAGCTGATGGAAGAGAAAAGCCCGGAGGATTACAAGCATTATCTGGAGATCAGAAAGCGGTTTGAGGAGAAGGAGTAAAACAGGTGAAACGATCTTTCAAAGAAACATTCTTACGATGTATCGTATTACTGGTGGGACTGGTCATTGCCCATCTCGGTGTGACGCTGTATTTGCTGGCCGATCTGGGAGCAGATCCCTTTAATGTGCTGATACAGGGGTTGTTCCGTACCCTTCAACCCCTATTTGGCAATATTCCCATTACCCATGGAAATGTACATATTGCAGTCAGTCTTTTGATCATCCTTATCCTGCTCTTTGTGGACCGAAGCTATGTCAAGATCGGCACCTTGTTGTGCATGATCTGCGGCGGGCCCATTATCGATGTTTTTTCCATTATTTTGTCACCCCTGTTTTCGGTAAGCCACCTTATATGGATAGATTATGGGGTGGAAGTCATTGCCTGTGTGATCTTGGCTTTTGGTATGACCATCGTGATCAAGTCGGATGCCGGAACCGGTCCCAATGATCTGGTAGCGGTGGTGATCAGTGAAAAAAGCAAGCGCAAATTCAGCCTGATCCGTATCCTGACAGATCTGACCTTTGTGGCAGGCGGATTTTTCCTGGGCGGTTCCTTGGGCGTGGGCACCATTATCTGTGCATTTCTGGTTGGACCGGTAGCGGGATATTTCCTGCCACATAGTGAAAAATATATTAATAAGATTGTAAATAAAGCGAGGGAGAAGAAATGAGAAAATTAAGTTCAACGCACCTTTATGTAACAAGCCTGCTTTTGGCAGCAGTCGTCCTTTTATCGGCATGCGGGAAAGAGGCGGCTACTCCGGATGTACCGGAAGCAGATACGGATGTTGTTAGCGAGCAGTTACCGGAACCGGAAGAGGAAGTCGCAGCAGAACCGGAAAGGGAAGAACCGGAAGAAATGGACGGAGATATGCTCAGAGAGCTGACCCCGGAAGAGGTGGCATTTTTTGATGAATATCTGACTTCACCGGGAAACTGGGGATTTTTGTTGACCACCTTTGATGCTCCGGAAAAGATCGATCTGAATACGGTCTTTTATGGCGGAGCGGGAATCTCAGGCGGGGAATTGACCCAGGAGCAGGCAGAGGATTTCTTAAGCGCTGCCGATTTTCCGGAGATCTATACGGATGTACTTCATCTGACTACCCCGGAGATCAATGATTTTCTTATGGAAAAGACAGGGCTTACCCTTTCGGATATGGAAAACAAGCTGGAATGGGTCTACAGTGAAAAGACGGATACCTGGTACTCTCAGGCAGGGGATACCAATTGGCGGCCCTTCCAATGTACAGACGGATTGGAAAGCGGAGATGTTTATATCCTTCATGTAAAGGCAATGGATGCAGACCCGGGTTATCGCTCGGAGGTCTACGAGGTGATCTTGGAAAAAAATGGGGACGGCTATCGGTTTGTTTCCAATCTTCTCATGACCGAGGAAGGAAAGATACCAGATCAGTCCTTTGATGTGGTTTTGGATGACATGGGAGAGGTTACCTTTGCTTCTTATGTGCCGGATGCGGATGGGGATCCCCATGCGGATGTGACATTCCGGATCATACAGGATGGCATGCTTTATATGACCCTGCGGGGCGTTACCTTTGACAACATTAGAGAAGATCGGTATTTCTTAAGTGTAGATGCAGTTTCCTTTTTGGATATTGATGGGGACGGCTATCTGGATCTGATCACCATTGCCAGCTATGGTTCCACCCCGGATACAACCCTGGCTGACGGCTTTCGAGAGGCAAGGATCTATACAGGGAATGAATGGGCATATTTATCCTATGAGGAAGAAATGACGGAAGCCGCAAATTCCGCCCTGGCGGAAATAACGGTGGAGTCTGTGCTTGGTTTTCTTGGGGTTGAGAGATAGACAGCGGAACGATTATGAAAATCCTGAATATAGTAACAATGATAACATAGGCTTCTTTTGCGGGCCGATAAAAGAAGGATGAGTAGTATGTTCAAAGGCATTGATGTATCTGATAACCAAGGGGTCATTAACTGGACAAAAGTCAAAGCGGCAGGGGTACAGTTCGCCGTCTTACGCAGCACCATAAGCAGCGGAGAGCCTGACAAACAGCTTGCAAATAATATCAAAGGCTGTTTAGCTGTCGGAATCCCCTTTTCATTTTACAAATACATGTATGCCACTACTACTGCAAAAGCCAGGCAGGAAGCAAAGAGAGTGATCGAGGTATTACAAGGATATGGTATTGTGCCCGATAAATCTATAAAGATTTGGGCAGATGTGGAAGACGAAATCTTAAAGCCCTTAAGTGTGGCAGAGCTTACAAAGGTTGTGAATGCATTCAGAGAGGTAGTCCTTGAAAGCGGCTTTCAATTTGGTTTGTACATGAATAACAATAATTACCAAAGCGGAGAGCTGGATACCAAGCAGTTTGATTGTGATATCTGGATTGCCCGTTATCCTTCCACTAAGTCCGTGGATTTTGGCGAACTTCCTGATAATAAATACAGACCGGTAGTAAATACCGGAGTGTTATGGGGCTGGCAGTTTTCTTCTACCGGAAAGGTTGATGGAATCAGTGGCAATGTGGACCTCGATGTATGCTATGGCGATATTGGAGAAGAGGCTGTACCTCGGTATTACCCGATTCCGCAATTTACCTTGGTCGACAGCCTGAATAACAT
>JAFLSW010000009.1:0-36236 GCA_022510725.1 Lachnospiraceae bacterium | reverse complement strand
TACCTCGGTATTACCCGATTCCGCAATTTACCTTGGTCGACAGCCTGAATAACATTGGAGTAGACTCTTCCTATGAGTATAGGAAGAAAATTGCCGCTGCCAATGGTATTAGTGATTATTCCGGAACGGCAGAACAGAATTTAAAAATGCTGGCGCTCCTTAATAGTGGGAAGCTTATCGCTGTTTAAATATGTGCTCCTTTTGTTATGTTCGGAGATAATTTCTGATTGTATAGTGGTTTGATTTACGGTAAAATAATTTTAAAGATATTATCTATAAGTCTTAGATTAGATATAGAATAATGACAAGGGAAAAACACCATGAAGAAAATACTGTTTATCTGCTGGGGCAATATTTGCAGATCGCCAATGGCTGAGTTTATTTTTAAAGATTTAGTAGAAAAGAGAGGCCTTTCAGACCAATTTTATATTGCATCAGCCGCTCATACCTCAGAGGAGTTGGGTAATCCCGTTTATCCTCCTGCCAAAAGGAAATTGGCGGAGCATGGCATCAGCTGTGAAGGAAAGAGAGCTGTCCGCATGACAAGGGATGATTATGACAAATATGATCTGATCCTGGCAGCGGAGCAAATGAATATTTCCTACATACTCCGTATTACCGGTGGTGATCCGGAAAATAAGATCTGTCGGATTTTGGATTTCTCAGATTCCCCCAGAGACATTTCCGATCCCTGGTACACAGGAGATTTTGAGCGGGCATATCGGGATATTTTAGAAGGCTGCCAGGCCTTGTTGGAGCATCTGCTTTCTGAAATGTAAAATAAAAAAGCACTGTCTTAAGATATTTTCTTAATACAGTGCTTTTCGTGCACCATCAGGGACTCGAACCCTGGACAAATAGATTAAGAGTCTACTGCTCTACCAACTGAGCTAATGGTGCAAAATAAGTCGCCATCGTCTGACCTCGCTTGCGACGCAAGCATTATTATAGTATAATAAATGCCGGTTGGCAAGCCTTTTTTGAAAAATTTTGGAAATACCTTTTTGACCGCCGGAGAGGACAGAATATGATCATTGATACTCATGCACATTATGATGACAAAGCCTTTGATGAAGACCGGGAAGAATTGTTTTTGCAGTTTTCCGGGAATGGTTTGGAAAAGGGCGTGAATGCTTCCGCAACGGTGGAAAGTTTAGAGCGGACTTTGCAGCTGACAAAGCAGTATCCTGTTGTTTATGGCATGCTAGGTATCCATCCTGATGAAATAGGCGCTTTGACCAAAGAGCATATGGATTGGATGAGGATTCATGCGGCGGATCCCAAGATCGTAGCCATCGGAGAGATCGGACTGGATTATCATTGGAATGTGGAGTCTAAAGAGGTGCAAAAGCACTGGTTTAAGGAGCAGATCGCGCTGGCAAAGGAAGTGGGCCTTCCTATTTGTGTTCATTCCAGAGACGCGGCTGCGGATACTCTCGCCTTGATAAAAGAAGAAAATGCCGCTGAGGCAGGCGGTGTGATTCACTGTTTTTCTTATGGCGTGGAGATTGCAAGGGAATACCTTGCCTTAGGCTTTTATTTTGGAATAGGCGGCGTAGTGACTTTTAAAAACGGCAGGAAATGCAAGGAAGTGGTGGAAATGCTTCCTCTGGATCGGATCGTTTTGGAAACGGACGCCCCCTATCTGGCACCGGAGCCTTATCGGGGCAAGCGCAATGAATCTGCTTATCTTTCTTATGTGGCAACAGAGATCGCAGCCATGAAAGGGCTTACCACAGAACAGGTCATAGAAGCCACAAGAGAAAATGCTTACAGGGTTTATCCCAAACTAAAAAATTGAGCGGGGAAGGAGTGCCATGGCAACACTGGGAATTCCATCCAATACCGTAGCGGTATTGCAGAAGCATCAATTTCAATTTCAAAAGAAATATGGACAAAACTTTCTCATCGATTCCAATGTGCTTCAAAAGATCGTGGATGCAGCGCAGATCGATAAAGAGGATTGTGTGTTGGAGATCGGTCCCGGTATCGGAACCATGACCCAATATCTGGCGGAACAGGCGGGAAAGGTTATTGCTGTAGAGATCGATAAGAATCTGATCCCCATTCTAAAGGACACCTTGTCCGCATATGATAATGTAACATTGCTTTGCGGAGATATTTTAAAAACGGATATTCAGGGACTTTGTGATACATACAACGAAGGAAAGCCTTTAAAGGTGGTGGCAAATCTCCCTTATTATATTACCACGCCCATCATCATGGGGCTGTTTGAAAGCGGCGTGCCCCTCTCTTCCATTACCATCATGGTACAAAAGGAAGTGGCGGACAGAATGAGAGTAGGCCCGGGAACCAAGGATTACGGCGCTTTATCCCTGGCAGTTCAGTATTATGCCAAGCCGGAGATCGTAGCCCAGGTCTCCCCTGACTGCTTTATTCCCAAGCCAAATGTAGGCAGTGCGGTCATCAAGCTGACTCGTTATGAGACTCCGCCGGTAAGCGTAAAGGATGAAAAGAGGATGTTTTCCCTGATCAGGGCAGCATTTAATCAGCGGCGCAAGACCCTGGTAAATGCCCTTTCCAATGCGGGCATGGAGCAGATCACAAAGGAAAAGGTACAAGATGCCTTAGAACAGATGGGACTTTCTGTCTCCATTCGGGGAGAAGCCCTGACCTTAGACCGGTTTGCAGAGCTTTCTGACAGATTATGGTCATAAATCTTTTGACATCAAAATATACCTATGATACACTGATATTTAGTAAGAAAAGTGGATTTTTGTGTAAAAAAATACCACATCATGTGTGCAAGCAGTATGAGGTGAGTTACTTGGATAAGTATGAATACCGGGTCCGTGCAGAAGAGATCAATGCGCTGATTGAAAAAAGAGAATATGCCGAGGCGGTGAAGATTGCCGATACCATTGACTGGAGGCGGGTAAAAAGCGTTACCATGCTGTGCAAGGTCAGTGAATTGTATAAGATGAACCGCCGCTATGAGGACAGCAGGGATATTTTACTGCTGGCTTATGAGCGCCAGCCCGGCTCCAGAAAGATCGTTTATTCCCTTTGTGAATTGAGCATCAAGCTGGAAGAGCTGGTTCTTGCTATTGAATATTATAAAGAATTTGTACAGGTAGCGCCCAGAGATACCGGTAGATTTATCTTGCAGTACAGATTGTATGAAGCCCAGGAGGTCAGCTTAGAAGAGCGGATCGCCGTTTTAGAAGAATACAAAAAAAGAGACTATCGCGAAAAATGGGCATATGAGCTTGCTTATTTGTATCACCGTGTGGGACTTGCTACCCGGTGTGTAGAAGAATGTGACGAACTGATCCTCTGGTTTGGAGAAGGTAAGTATGTGATCAAGGCAATGGAATTAAAGATGCTTCATGTACCCTTATCTCCTACCCAGCAGGAAAAATACGACAAACGATTCCAAACCAGCGCCAATGCTTATGTGGTTAAGACGACGCAGGAGGAAGAGCAGAAAGAGCAGCAGGAAACCGAAGAGGATTCTGCAAAAGAAGGACAGCCTTCCGTAACAACGGATACCATTCCTTCCATGCCCATTCAGATCAAAGCCATAGATCCTTCCAATCTGCCCACGACCCGTATTCCTTCCAAGGATATCAGCGAGCAGGAAGTGTCAGAGGCGGAAGAGGAAGTTTCCTATGGACAGGCTTTGACTCCGGCAGATGTTACCATCGATGTACCTGATATTCCCGTTGCACAGGTGCCCGATGATCTGGATATTCATGTAAAGACCATAGATATGGGTCAATATAATACTATCAATCTGCAAAAGGAGCTGGCGGAAAATCTTGCCAAGGTCATGGAGCAGGAAGATAAAGAAGCGATGGATGCCACCAAACCTCTTCCGGTTGATGACATTAAGAGCTATGCCGATTCCATTGAAAATGAGGCGGAAGCGCCTGTTACAGAACTTCCTTCGGAAGAAGAATTACTTAGAAGTCTTTCTATAGAAGAAGAGCTGCAGGAAGTGACATCTGAAACAACAGTACCTGAAGAAGCAGTTCAGACGCCTTTAGAGGCAGAGACTCCTCAGAAAGAAATTCCTGTGGCAGAGGATATAGAAGAAGAGCCGGTTGATGAGCAGATCACAGGTCAGCTCAGCTTTGATGATATTATGGCTGAATGGGAGGAAACCAAGAAAGCCACTGAAGAGAAGCATTTAGAAGAAATGCGCCGTAAGGTAATGGCACAGACCGGTCCCATGTTTAAGAATTTTGATGAGGAAGCAAAAGCAGGATTGCAGGCGGACTTGGATCTGATCGCTCCCTCTTTAGATGTGTTTGAAGGTCAGGCTTCCGAGGAAGAGTCCATACCGGACATTCCTTCCGAAGAAGAATTGCTGAACAGTCTTTTCCCGAAAGAGGAAGAACTGCTTGCTGGTCTTTCTGCAGAAGAGGAGGAAGTGGTCCAAGAGGTCGAAGAGGTCGAAGAGACCCCGGCGGAGGAAAATATTCCCTTTCAGAGTTTGGCAAGCTATGTGGGATTTGAACCGGTAGAAAGCTCGGAGCCCGTAGAAAAACCTTGGCAGCCGCCGAAACTTGTTGTTGAGGAACTGCAGGAGTCGGCAGAAGAGCCTGTAATAGAAGAATCCGTGGAAGAAGAGCCTGTGGAAGAAATTCCTGTGGCGGAAATGCCCGTGACAGAACTTCCTTCCGAGGAAGAATTGCTTAACAGCCTTTTCCCGAAAGAGGAAGAACCGATAGAAGAGCCTGTGGAAGAAACGCCCGTGATAGAGCTTCCTTCCGAGGAAGAACTGCTTAATAGTCTTTTCCCGAAAGCGGAAGAACCGATAGAGGAAGAATCTGTGGAAGAACCTGTGGCAGAGTCTGAGGTTCATTCACCCATATTAAATACAGCAGAGATTTATGGACTGGAAGAAAAGTTGATCTCAGATGCCATGAGTCAGGCAGAGAAAGAGCCGGAACCGGAGCCGGAACTGGAAATTCCCCAGATTCACGATCTGTTGGAAGAAGAACCGGCAGAAGAGCCCGAATTGGAGTCCGTGTTCTCTGCAGCACCTATAGAAGAGTCAGCACCGGAGCCTGTGTTCCAGGCAGCGCCTATAGAAGAGCCGGAACCGGAGCCTGTGTTCCAGGCAGCACCTGTAGAGGAGCCTGCACCGGAGCCCGTGTTCTCTGCAGCGCCTGTAGAAGAGCCTGCACCGGAGCCTGTGTTCCAGGCGGCACCTGTAGAAGAGCCTGCACCGGAGCCCGTGTTCTCTGCGGCACCTGTAGAAGAGCCTGCACCGGAGCCACAGCCTCAGCCGGAGCAGCCCGGCATGGCATTTTCCAAACCCACAGGAAATACGGAAGAATTTGATAAAAATCTGGAATCCATGGTTTTGGCAGCTTTAGAGGAAACAGAGAAAAGGGAAGAAGTGCCAGAACCGAAACCGGAGCCTGCACCGGAACCCGCAGTCAATCCTTTGACTCAGACTACAGGCTTTATCATTGCGGATCTGTCTAATGTGGAGGAAACGCCTCAGCCGAAAGAGCAGCCGATTCCTGTGAAAGAGGAAAAGGTGATTCCTGTCAGAAGAACATTGACCAGGGATGAAAAGGAACTCTTTGGTTCCATTGCCCAAACCAAAGAAATTCAGGAAGAGGTAGCAAATGCCATTGATAATATCAGCTTGAATCCCTGTATCGGTAATGTGATCGTTACCGGTGAAAAGGGAACCGGCACATTGACAGTGGCAAAGAATCTGGTTAAGGTGCTTTCTATCAATGATGATAATTTTTCCGGAAAAGTTGCAAAGATTTCCGGTGAGCTTTTAAATAATAAAAGCATAGGAGATACCATCAATAACCTTTCTGACGGCGCACTGATCATAGAACAGGCAGGTGCATTGGATGATATGGCGTTGCTTTCCTTGGGGGAGACGCTAAAGAAAAAGGCGGATGCCGGTATCCTGGTAGTATTGGAAGATACCAAAAAGGAAATAGAGAGACTTATGGCCAAGGGAAATATGCCCAAACAGCTTTTTGACCTTAGGGTTGATATTGCGGCATTGGATAATGACGGTCTGGTCAACTATGGTAAAGAATATGCCAATGAAAAAGAATACTCCATTGATGCCATGGGCGTGCTGGCGCTATATACAAGAATTGCCGAAATGCAGACCAACGAGCATGCGGTGACAGTGGATGAAGTAAGGGAGATCGTTGACGAGGCTATTCAGAATGCCGGGAAGAAAAATGTTTCCCATTTTGTTGATATATTGTTGGCAAAGAGATATGATGATGATGACATGATCGTACTGAGAGAAAAGGATTTCTTAAAATAAACGAGGGAAGGGAAAAATTATGGCAAAAGAAATGGAAGTAAATCCGCTTTTTATTACGGAAGCGGATCAGTATGTGTTTGCTCAAGGTTCTCATTATGAGATCTTCGATAAGATGGGCGCACACAAAACAGTTGTGGACGGAGTGGAAGGCGTTTATTTTGCAGTATGGGCGCCTAATGCACAGTATGTCAATGTGGCAGGCTCCTTTAACGACTGGAACATTTTGGAGTACAACATGGGCCGCTTAGGGGAAGGCGGAATCTTCGCATTGTTTGTACCCGATGTAAAAGAAGGAGATTTATACAAGTTTGTAATAACCACACCTTCGGGGGAAAAGATCTACAAGGCAGATCCTTATGGCAACTATATGGAAATTCGTCCGGGAAACGCCTCTATTGTTACAGACCTGACTAACTTTAAATGGAAAGACAAGGCCTGGATGGATGCCAAGGTCAACAAGGATTGGCAGAAAGAGCCTATCGCCATTTATGAGTGTCATATCGGTTCCTGGATGAGACATCCTGAGCCGGATGAAAAAGGATTCTACAATTACAGAGAGTTTGCAGACCGGATCGTAGAATATTTAAAGGAAATGAAGTATACCCATGTAGAGCTGATGGGTATTGCAGAGCATCCTTTTGACGGTTCCTGGGGTTATCAGGTAACAGGCTATTATGCACCTACCTCCCGTTACGGCAGCCCTGCGGATTTCATGTATCTGGTAAATAAGCTTCACGAAAATAATATCGGCGTGATCTTAGATTGGGTGCCTGCCCATTTCCCCAGAGATGCCTTCGGACTTGCAGAGTTTGACGGCACATGCCTTTACGAGCATCCCGATCCCAGAAGGGGCGAGCATCCCGACTGGGGCACCAAGATTTTCAATTATGCCAAGAATGAGGTGCGCAACTTCCTGATCGCCAATGCCATGTTCTGGGTAAGCAAGTTCCATGTAGACGGACTTCGTGTGGATGCGGTAGCTTCCATGCTTTACTTAGACTATGGTAAGAGGGACGGAGAGTGGCTGCCTAACGAATACGGTAATAATAAGAATCTGGATGCCATTGAGTTCTTCCGCCACTTAAACAGCATGATGGCAAACCGCTTCCCCGGTACTTTAATGATCGCCGAGGAGTCTACCGCATGGCCTCTGGTAACAGGTGATGTCAAAGAAGGCGGCTTAGGCTTTAACTTTAAGTGGAACATGGGCTGGATGCATGACTTCTGTGAATATATGAAGTTAGATCCCCTCTTTAGAAAGAACAATCACTATAAGATGACCTTTGCCATGAGCTATAACAGCAGTGAAAATTATATCCTGCCCTTATCTCATGATGAGGTGGTGCATCTGAAGTGCTCCATGCTTCAAAAGATGCCCGGTTTCTATGTGGATAAATTTGCCAACCTAAGAGCGGGATATACATATATGTTTACCCATTCCGGTAAGAAGCTTTTGTTCATGGGCCAGGAATTCGGTCAAGACAGGGAGTGGAGCGAGGCAAGAGAGCTGGATTGGAATCTGTTGTCAGACGATCTTCACAGTTCCTTGAAGTACTATGTATCTAAGCTGTTAGAGATGTATCGGAAGTATCCTTGTCTCTATGAGCAGGATAACAGCTGGGACGGCTTTGAGTGGATGGCAGCTGATGATATGCAGAACAGCACATACAGCTATGTAAGAAAAGCCTCCAACGGCAAGAATAACATCTTGGTAGTACTGAACATGACTCCCATGGAGAGAAAGGATTTCTCCGTAGGCGTACCGAAAAAGAAAAAATATAAACTGATCTTGAATTCCGATGATACCTGCTTTGGCGGAAACGGCGGCGTGATCCCCAAGGAGATCAGTGCAAAAGAACAGGAAATGGATGGAAGGCCTTATTCCATTACCTTCGATCTGCCTCCTTACGGAGCGGCAGTATTCCAGTTCTAATGGACCTGTTTTCATATAAGGGTTAACGGATTTCATAAAAATGCCGAAATATAGGGTGGATGCATTTTTGCATTCACCCTTTCTTTTTAACAATCTACTTTAAAAATGGAGAACTCTATGAACATAGCTTTAAATCAGGTAGAACAATATCATGAAAGCGCTAAGACCGGTGCAAGCCAGATCCGGCATACAGGAAATGATGTTTATGAGAAGGATAACAGTGCTTCTGCGGCAGCTTTTCTCTGGGGCGGATCCAATGTGGTAGGAAACCAGGCTTACCGGGACGGTAAGGAACATGCAGGGGATCTTTTGTCGGATGCTCTTAATTTTGATGCCAAAAACAGCAAGGACTTTATGGTCGTCATGTCTAATACCTTATCCGACGAGGATTATAAGAAGATTCAGGAAAACGGCGGAGATCCGGCAAGCTACGAACCGGGAGAAATGGTTACGGTATTAGACGAGATCAAAGTAACCTTAGCAAAGGCAGGGGTCCGGGTAGCAGGCTTTACCGATGATCTGAATGCGGATGCCATAAAAGAGGCGGCAGGAAATGAAGCCTATGCAGCTGCCATTGCCCGCGCTTTAACAGCAAAAGATCTGCCTGCTACGGAGAAAAATGTAAAGGATTGTTATAACGAAATAGAAAAAGCCTCCCATCTTACCGATTTTTCTGATGGAGCTAAGAAATATATGCTGGAAAACGGCTTGGAGCCTACCATCGATTCTTTATATAAGGCTTCCTATGCGGGCGCAAAGGATAATGCTGAGCAGCCCTCCGGATATTTTGGAGCAGGAACGGAAGGTTATCTGGCAAAGAAAGGCACAGCAAGCGATCTGTCTTCTATGGAAGAGGAAATGAAAAAAGCCATCAGCCGTTCCGGTCTTCCCGTTAATGAGGAGACTATGGAGAATGCCCGCTGGCTTTTAGAAAAAGGGCTTCCTCTTTCTGAAGAAAATCTGATCCGTTTGGGTGAATTGGAAAAAATTGCATTTCCCATCAGCCCCGAAGAAGCCGCTATGGCAGCAGCAGATGCCATCTCTGTAGGAATGGCCGCTAAGGAAGCGGATCTGACCGTAGGAGAAGGGTATCATGATGAAAAGAGTGGATATATCACAAAGGCTGAGGAAATAAATGAAAAGGTTCAGGCTTTGACCGATGAGGATCTGATGGAAGCCATCAGAAGGGGAAGGTCTTTAACCTTATTTCAGTTGTTCCGAAGCGAAACCTTCGGTGTATCTGTAGAAACCGAAAAGGATCGGCCCGTCATAGAGGCTGCGGGAGAAGAAACTGTGATAGAATTTGCTGCAGCAAAACGCCAGCTTGTTGAGATCCAGCTGCACATGAGTGCGCAGGCAAACTTAAAGTTGATGAAACAGGGTATCCATATTGAACTGGCTCCCCTGGATAAGCTCCTTGATATGTTAAAGAAAGAAGAAAGTCTGTTCCATTCTACGGAATTTGCCAAGATGAATCAAAAGACAGAGGAGATTAAATCCCTGCCGGCAGCAGCCATCGGCGTATCCGTTAAGGAAGCATGGCAGATGCAGGGTGTCTTTACCCTTGATAAATTTTATGAGACCGGAAAATCTCTTGCTTCTGTATATGCAAAAGCAGGAGAAAGTTATGAAGCCTTGATGACAGCCCCCAGAGCAGATTTGGGAGATAATATTAAGACAGCTTTCCGCAATGTGGATGAGCTGCTTTTTGAAAACGGCATGGAAGTCAGCGAAGACAACCGCAGAGCCGTACGGATCCTTGGCTACAACCAGATGGAGATCACAGAAGAACATTTAGATGCGGTAAAGGAAGCGGATGCTTTATTAAATAAGGTGCTCTCCCGCTTGACACCGGAGCGGACCCTGAAGATGATAAGAGAAGGGGTCAACCCCATGGATATGGACTTAGAGGATCTGTCCGATTACTTATCCGGCTTGGAAAGTGAAACCGCTGAAATAGAAAAATACAGCAGATATTTGTATAAGCTGGAGAAAAACCAGGAGATCACCGAAGAAGAAAAGGATGCGTATATCGGTATCTACCGTTTGCTGCGGCAAGTGGAAAAAGGAGACGGCGCAGCCCTGGGAACGGTGGTATCCAATGGACAAAAGCTGAACCTGGAAAATCTCTTAGGTGCAGTCAGGACCCGGAAAAAGGGTTATGTGGATGCAAAGATCGATGAGGCCTTTGGCCTGTTAAATGAAATAGAAAAGAAAGGTGCTTCCATTTCGGATCAGATCGGTCGTTACTTTGAAAATAAGGCAGGAAATCTGGCGGACGATTTAAGCAGCGCCTTGGGCGAAGAGGAAGAACAGGCAATGTTGGAGGAGTTGGTGCAGCTTCGAAGCGCCGGAACTGTCTCCGAAGAGCATTTCAATTCACTTTTGGAAAGCAATATTCCCGTCAATGCTCAGAATGTTTTGGCTCAGGAAGCCTTAAGCACTCAGGGAAGTTTATTTCAGGATATCCATAAGCAGCTGAAAGATAAGGGCAGAGAAAAAGATTTTGAAAAGAAGTTGGAGAAGGTCAAAGATGCGGTGTCAGAAGGCAGAGGGGCTTTGGAAGCCGCTTATGAAGATCTGGCAGAGTCCGGCTTACAGGAAGTAAAGGAGCTTTCCGAAGAAAGCGGAAGCTACATCGATGTTCGTTCCATGGCGCTTGTGGGAAAACAGCTTTCCTTAGTAAATAATCACGCCAAGGAAGAAAACTATTATGTACCGGTACAGTTATCCGGTGAATGGTCCATGCTCCATGTCCGGGTAGTAAGCGGAAAAGGTCAGGGCAGAGTCTTTATTGATTATAAAGGAAAAGACGGCGAGGATAGCGCTGTATCCGCAACATTTATTGCAAAAGGAGAGCGCTTAGAGGGCTTGTTCGGGATTTCTCGACAGGAAGATGTGGAAATCTACAATAAAATTGCAGAGAAATGTGCAAAACAAATACTGGAGAAAACGGGAAAAGAAGCCGATATAACATGTGTACACAGTAAAAATCTGCACGCAGACGCTTTTGAAATAGAAAAAGAGAAGAAAGAAAAAAGCGCTACGGCTGAACTGTACAAGATAGCAAAAGCATTTATTGAGGTAATGGAACAGGAGGGAATTTAAAATGAGGATTAGATATAATACTTCAGCAATTTTGACCAATAAGGCTTTAAACTTTAACGATTCCAAGCTTTCAGTATCATCTGAGAGATTATCTTCAGGTTACAAGATCAACCATGCAAAGGATAACCCGTCCGGTCTTGCCATTGCCAAAAGAATGAGCTTACAGCTTCGCGGTTTGAGCAATGCGTCCCAGAATGCTTCTGACGGTATTTCTGTAGTACAGACAGCAGAAGGCGCTCTGCAGGAAATGCATTCTATGGTACAGCGTCTCAGTGAGCTGGCAATACAGGCGGCCAATGGTGTTTATTCCGAGCAAGAGCGGGAAATGATCGACATGGAAGTAAAGCAGCTTAAGGAAGAGCTTAACAGGATCGTAAAAGATACTGAATTTAACGGTCAGAAGCTGTTAAACGGAGACTGTGATTTAAAAGGATACACCGATGCAAAAGGTGTGGATGTAGTTTATTATGCAGATGAAGTTCCTGTAGGACAGTATGTTATTGATGCCATTAGTCCTTCCTATGACGAAGATGGAAACTTGGAGGATGGTTCTGTTACTTTAAGAACAACAGGTGATAATGCATTCCCTCCGGATTCTACTATAACTTATGATGGCAATCAGGTTACGGTTACAGCAGCGAATAGCTTTGAGATTACCTTTACTTTAGATGATGTGATCGAACAGCAATCTGCAGATGGGTCAATTACTTTAGATATTACCGGTCTTGGGGCTATGAGAATGCAGATCGGTGCCAATGAAGGGGAAATTTTGGAACTTCGTATTCCTACTGTCTCCATCAGAAGCATGGGACTGACAAGGTATGATATTACCACACCGGAAAGCGCAAAACTCTCTATTGATATGACAGTGAAAGCAAATTCCTATATTTCCAGTGTCCGTTCTCGTTTAGGTGCATACCAGAACCGTTTAGAGCATACCTCTAACAGTTTGGATACAACCCATGAAAATATGACCGAGGCATATTCCAGGATCATGGATACGGATATGGCAGCAGAAATGACAGAGTACACCAATCAGCAGGTATTGACACAGGCAGGAATTTCCATGCTGGCTCAGGCAAATGAGCGTCCTCAGCAGGTATTACAGTTGCTTCAGTAATGAAGAATCATAACGGAGTGATATATGAATAGTGAATTAAAACAACAGTTTGCCTTAAGGATTCCTCAGGCTAATAAGACAGAGCTGGTCGTCATTTTATATGAAATGTTTTCGGCCTATGTCCATGATTCTTTGGAAGATTTGGAAAAACAGGATATCAAGACCTTTCGGTTGAATGTTCAGAGAGCCAGAGGCTGTTTAAAAGAATTAATGGGCTCCTTAAATTTTGATTATGAGATTGCGGCAAATCTTTTGCAGCTGTATATCTATGTAAGTAAGTTGCTGGTAACTGCCGATTTGCATAATGACAGCGGGTCTTTAAAAGAAGCGGATGAGATCATGAAAAAACTGCATGATTCCTATGCGGAAATCAGCAAAGAGGACACAAGCGGTCCTGTCATGGGAAATGCCCAGACCGTATATGCAGGACTGACCTATTCCAAAAATGACTTAACCGTTAATCTGGACGAAGGAAGCAGCAGAGGTTTCTTCGTATAGAGGATCTATAATGGGAGCAGGCGACAGATTTAATTTTTCCGCCTGCTCCATTAAATATTTGTATCGTTTTAAGATCGCATTGACCTGATAAATATAGCAGTCGATCAAGTCCGGTTCTATGACATTATCCAAATTGGCATAGGCGGCTTCCATGTCCTGCCTGGTCCTTTCCATATCCTTGATCAACCTTTGTTTTTGCATATCCTGATAAACCGATTCGTCGGTTTCTTTTTTTACTGGATTTGTTGATCTTGTAAAAAATTTCATAGCTGCTCATCCCCTTATACATAGCATTTTTGAAAATCAGAAGTCCATGCCCTATTATTATTCTATGTTTGAGGAATGAAATAATGCAGAAACACATATATTTTAATCAAAGAATTGGACACAGGTACAAGTATGGAAGGAATAAAACTGTGGCTTGCACAGAATTTGGGTATGAATGAAGGGGAGATCATAGGAGCAGGCATTATTGTAGCTGCTTGTATCCTGGTCTGCGGGATTACTTACTTAAAGCGCAAATTAGGTATTCTAGGCGGTTTTTTGATCCGTGCAGGAGCAGGAACCGGCTTAATCTGCCTGGGGAATTATGTGCTTTCATTAAGTGGCATTTCTCTTGCGGTAGGCGTTGGGCCTGT
Organism: Lachnospiraceae bacterium; assembly: GCA_022510725.1. GTDB lineage: Bacteria > Bacillota > Clostridia > Lachnospirales > Lachnospiraceae > UBA2882. The sequence goes on along the minus strand of JAFLSW010000009.1, from coordinate 22,659 downwards.
AAGTGTTTTGACATGCGCGATCCTTGGAATTCCGGGGGTTTTTCTAATGTATGGCATCATGCTGATCTAAAAATCTATACATGTTTCACAAAAAAACATTTTTGATAAAAAACCTCTTTACAGAAAAATAGAGCTATACTATAATCCTACTTACAAAACAATTTTCGGTCCGAATCGGACAAGTTTTCCAATGAAGTTAAAAAATAAATATTTCATAAGACAGGAGTCAGTTATGTTTGTTTTGTTTGGCATACTGACGGCAGCTCTTTTGACGGATCTGTTCAGATCCCGTATTCCCAACTTATTGATCCTAATAGGATATTTATCAGGTATTACCTGTGCTGTCCTGACAGAAAACCCATGGTATTTATGTCTTTTTGACGGGCTTGCCATTCTGCTCTTTCTCTATCCTCTGTATCTGATCGGAGCATTTGGAGGAGGAGATATCAAACTGCTGAGTGTGATCGGTCTGTTTTTAGGCCTGCCCTCTACGGTCAATATTGTTCTGACTGCCATTATGGCAGGAGCTGTCTGTTCGGTTATTAAAATCATTTTTCTGTTGAGCTGCCGCAGGAAAATATCTTTTTCAAATCTTACGATTCATTTTTCTCTTCCCATTTTTATTGGGACTATTCTTATCGTTTTCGGAGGTATCTCATGGATCACATTTTAGCAATCTACGATCTGGAAAGAAAATATGTGAGAAAGCTGGCTGCGTATTTAGAACAGCAAAATAAAATGCCATTTCAGATCATGGCCTTTGATGATATGGAAAAACTAAAGCGGTATTTCTCAAAAGAACCGGCCAGCGTGCTTTTAATTCACGAAGCGGCATGGGAAAAAGGTCTGAGCAAACTGGCGGAGCAGATCATTCTTTTGACAGATCAAAGGGAAAAGGAGCAGTTGGATTCCTTTTTAAATGAAGATGATATTCCGGCAGTTTGCAAATATCAGTCGGGAGAAGCCATTGCCAAAAAAGTGTTGGGTATCTGCGCAGTAGCAAAGGCACCGGTCATTCCTTTGGCAGCTCATTGGAAAGCCGGAAAAAAGGCTGAATTGATCGGTATCTATACGCCTATAAAGCGAAGCCTGCAGACCTCTTTTTCTATGGTCTATTGCAGGTTAAATGCCAAAAAGAAAAAGACCTTGTATTTAAACTTTGAGGTATTTGCAGGATTTTATGCCTGGTTTCAGAAAGAGTACAGCACGGATCTGCTGGATCTTATGTATTTCTTGGACGAACCGGATGAAAAATTTCTCTTGAAGCTGGCAGGAATGGCAGAAAGATTTGCGGAGTTTGATTACATCCCGCCGGCTATCTCTTATGAGGATTTCATGTTGGTCAAAAAAGAACAGTGGACCGGTCTGATTCAAACCATTGTAGAAAAAAGCGGATATGAAACGGTTGTGCTGGATCTGGGAGACCAGATGCAGGGCTTGCTGGAGATTCTTTCCTTGTGCGATCGGATATATACCATCTGTAAGCCGGATGGAATTGCTGTGGCAAAGCTGGCTGCTTTTGAAGAAAATGTCAGGATTTCCGGAAGGGAAGAGATTTTGGGGAAAATGGTCAAATGCAGGCTGCCGGTGTTAAAACATATGCCTCAAAGAGCGGAAGAACTGACTTACAGCCAGCTGGCGGACTATATGAAGAATAAACTGGGAGAAATTTTTTCATGAAGACATATGAGGAAATAAAGAAAAACTGTCGCATGGAATTGACAGATACGCTGGATTATACAAGAGATCTGGAAGATGAAGAAATAAAAGATCTGATCGATAAAAAGGTCATCAGTGCAGGTCGGGAATATCATCTTACTTTAGAACAGCGCGGCAGATTGAAGCGGGAATTGTTTGCGTCTATCCGAAAATTGGATGTGCTGGAAGAATTTTTGGCAGACAGTTCCATCACAGAGATCATGGTAAACGGGCCCGATGCTGTTTTTACAGAACAGCAGGGAGAGATTGCAAAAAGGGAGCTTTGTTTTGAGTCCAAAGAGAAACTTGCGGATGTGATCCAACAGATCGTAGCAAGGGTGAACAGGGTAGTCAACGAAGCCTCTCCCATTGTAGATGCCAGGTTGGAAAATGGGGCAAGGGTTAATGTAGTCATGCCGCCTATAGCCCTAAACGGTCCTATCTTGACCATCCGAAGATTTCCCGATGAACCCATTCAGATGGATGATCTGCTGCGGATAGGCTCTATAACGGAAGAAGTCATGGAAGTACTTAAAAAACTGGTCACAGCTCGATTTAATATTTTTATCAGTGGCGGTACCGGAAGCGGAAAGACCACTTTTCTAAATGCATTATCTGCATTTATTCCCCCGCAGGAACGGATCATAACCATAGAGGATAACGCGGAGCTGCAGATTAAAGCCATTCCAAATCTGGTCAGTCTGGAAACAAGAAATGCCAATGTGGAGGGGTGTAAAGCCATTACCATTCGAGATCTGATCAAAACGGCCCTTCGCATGCGTCCGGATCGGATCATAGTGGGGGAGGTCCGATCGGAAGAAGCCATTGATCTATTGATGGCAATGAATACAGGGCATGACGGATCCTTATCTACAGGTCATGCTAATAGTGCTAAGGATATGCTTACCCGGTTGGAAACCATGGTTTTGATGGGAATGGAGATGCCCCTTCCTGCCATTAGAAGGCAGATCGCTTCGGCAGTGGACATTATTATTCATTTAGGCAGACTTCGGGATCACAGCAGAAAAGTATTGGAAATCGTGGAGGTAACAGGATATGTGGATGGAGAGATTACTCTTTCACCTTTGTACGCTTTCCTGGAAGACGGTACCGATGAAAAAGGGCAGATCAAAGGGAAGCTGATCAAACAAAGGGAATTAAAAAATAAAGAAAAATTACAGCGGGCAGGAATAAGATCGCTGTAAAAATGAGAGCAGGATAAGACGGATGGAAAAAGAAAACAGAAACAAAAAGAAAAAGAATCATAATACTCCTTTCGACAAAAACAAGACAGCAAGTTGTGAAAAAAATGATGTGGCATGGATTTTCATAAAGGGGATAGGGCTTCTCTGTTTATTTTCCATTCTTTTCTATAATTCGTTATGGCCGATCATAATCGGCAGTATTGCCCTGATCCCCTTTTATAAGCGGGAACGGGATAAGCTTTTAAAAAAGAAACATGAAGAATTGGCAGTGCATTTTAAGGAAAGTCTCTTTGTCGTGCTTTCGGCATTGAAGGCAGGCTATTCCGTGGAAAATGCTTTTGTAGAAGCGCAGAAGGAAATGCAGTTTCGTTTTTCGGAAAAGAATGTCATGGTGCAGGAACTGATACTGATCAATCGGCAGGTAAAGAATAATATACCTATTGAGCAGCTGTTGGAAAACTTTGCGCATAAAACCCATTCCGAGGATATCAAGGATTTTGCGGATATATTTAAACTGGCCAAGAGAAGCGGCGGGGACATGGGCGAGATCATGGAGCATACCATATCCGTTATAACCAGAAGAATGGAAATGAGGGAAACCATTAAATTGCTTTCCGCTGCCAAGAAATATGAACAGAGTATTATGAATCTGGTTCCTGTTGGCATTATTTTCTATATTCGCCTGACCAATCCGGGATACTTTGATAGTTTGTATCACAATCTCTTTGGGATTTGTGTTATGACGGCTGCGCTGCTTGTATATGCAAGTGCTTATCTGCTGTCTGAAAAGATCCTGGAGATAGCATAGGCTAACTATAAGGAGGGGGCATGAAAGAGAAAAATGACATTATCGTAGGGGAGCGGTTAAAGAGCTTATATCCGGGAAAGGATGTAAGACAACTGACTGCATCCTATTACAGAAAAAAGAAAAAGCTTCAGATTTTAGTCATATCAGCCGGTTTGACCCTGGGTATTGTTTTCTTCCTATCGGGCAGGCTCTCTAAAGAAATTTCTCCTGACGGTGAAATCCTAAGAGATGCTTATGACGGAAGGGATAAGGAAATTCCGGCGGTTGTAAATAGCGAGACCTTTGGCAAGCAGGAGGTAACTATTGCGGTAGATAAACAGTCCTACAGCAAGGAAGAAATAGAAGAGGCCTTTGAAGTGACAAAGCATTGGTTAGAACAGGTTATGCCGGGAAATAATGAAAGTCTTGCCATGGTTCGGGAAGATCTAAACTTTCCCGACTATTATGAAGAATATGGGATTTCTATTTCCTACACCAGCGATCAGTATGGATTGATCGACGGAAGCGGCACTGTAAAAAATAAAGAGCTGCAAAAAGAAGAATCCGTATATATTACTGCAGAACTTTCTTATGGAAAAGAGAGCAAAATCTATATCTTACCCGTAGTGGTATACCCACCTTTGTTGACGGAAAAAGAAGTCTTTCAAAAAGCCTTGGAGGAAGCATTGACAGAGGAAAATCAGAGGCAGAAAGAAAACAAAACCCTAAAATTGCCTTCTGTTGTAAAGGGAGAACCGGTGCATTTTACAAAGAAACAGGATATGCGTTATCTCTATGCCGTTTTCATGGGAGTGTTATGTGCCATAGTTCTTGGAAAAGCCATGGATCAGGATCTGGACAAGTTATACGAAAAGCGTAAGCAGGCGTTGCTGTTTGCCTATCCGGATTTTGCGGGAAAACTGGCTCTGCTTACAGGAGCCGGTATGAGCGTTACAGGTGCTATAAAGAAGATCTATAAAGACAGAAGAGAAAAAACAGAAGAACCTTTTTATGAAGAGCTGGGTATTTTTGTGAGAAGTCTGGAAAACGGCGTGCTGGAAGAACGGGCACTGGAAGATCTGGGAAGACGAAGCGGACTTCCCCAGTATCGAAAGTTTTGTTCGCTGCTATCAACCCATATGAAAAAGGGATCTTTAAGCTTAAAAAAGCTTCTGGAAAACGAGGCGGAAGAGGCTTTTACGAAGCACCAAAATCATATCCGAAAATTGGGAGAGGAAGCCGGTACCAAGCTGCTCTTTCCCATGATCCTTATGCTTTTGGTGGTTATGGTCATCATTATGGTTCCGGCATTTATGACATATCAAATATCATAGGAAAGGAGGAAAAGAAATGAATTCATTAAAACGATTTATAAAAGATGAAAGAGGAATCGGCACAGTAGAAATGATCTTGATCTTAGTGGTTTTGATTGCCTTGGTATTGATCTTTAAAGAGCGGTTGACGGATCTGGTAAACAACATTTTTGAAAAGATCAGCAGTCAGAGCAGTAAGGTCTGATCACAAAGCAGCAAACTTTTCCGGGCTGATCCCAAAGGAGGTATCATGAAAAAACAATATAAAGCAGAGGGATCCATCAGTATATATCTGGCATTGACTTTTACCATCATGCTTTCTTTGATCTTGGTGATCATAGAGGGAGCAAGAGAAGAGGCGGTAAGATTGAAAGCGGAATGTGCTGTTGATCTTTCCTTACATTCTATATTTGCAGAATATAATCGGGAACTGTTGGAGCAATATGATCTGTTTTTTATCGATACCTCTTATGGCCTGGATCATGCTTCCATACATAGAACGGAAGAGCATTTAAAAGCATATTTGGATGATAATTTTACAGTAGAGCAAACTGCAGGTATTTTAAAAGACCTATTGGGAATGTACACAGAGGAAGTTTCTGTTACAGATTATTCTTTGGCATCCGATGAGATGGGACTTTTAATAAAACGGCAGGCTGTTTCTTATATGAAGGATCTGTTTGGATTGACTTATGTTACAGAACTGAACAGGCAGCTTGAGACTGTAGAAAAAGAAGGTTTTTTAACGAGGGATGTAACCGCGGAACGCATTTCCAACCAAAAAGCTTTAGACAGTATAGAGATACCGCCTAGGCAGGTGGGAGAAGATGAGTGGGAGGAAGTGGAATTAAATAATCCGGCAGATGCAGTCAATGCATCCAGAGGCATTTTGGCTTTTGTCATAGATCCGGAGGATGGACTTTCCTCTGCCGCCATCAATCCGGCTCATTATATTTCTGCAAGAACGCCCAATAAAGGAAGTGGTCTGGTGGGAAGAGAAGGACTTGGTTCGGGAGACGAATTGGTCTTTAATGAATATCTGATCCAAAAATACGGCCGCTATACGCAGCCCAAAGAAGAAGGTGCCCTGCAATATCAGCTGGAATATATATTGGAAGGAAAAAGCAGCGATATTGAAAACCTGAAAGCGGTAGTCAATAAACTTTTGCTGCTGCGGGAAACGGCAAATGTAATCTATCTCTTTTCCGATCCGGCCAAAATGGCAGAAGCAGAAGCGTTGGCAATAGCGCTTACCGCGGAGATTCCCGTACCCGGCATAGAACAGTTAGTCAAGATATCCTTGATCTTCGCCTGGGCCTATGCAGAAAGTGTATATGATGTGCGAACTCTTTTAAAAGGGGGAAGCATTCCGTTGTTAAAAGATAAGGAAAGCTGGCATTATAGTCTGTCCGGCATGTTGTCCTTTGGCGAAGATGAAGAAATGGGAGCAGAGAATACGACAGGCATTCATTATGAAGGGTATCTGCGTTTGTTTTTGGCTTTGGAAAATACAGAGCAGAAAACAATGCGGGCCATGGATGTGATAGAAATGGATATACGCAAGTGTCCGGGTAATGGATTCTTTCAACTGGATAACTGCGTGGATTATATTGAGGCCGAAATTCATACGGCCAGCAGTTATGGATTCAGTCATGAGATTACAAGGTCTTTTTACTATTACTAAAAAGTAATATGCAGGTCTTTATTAAAATAAGGGTCAAGGAGGTAACAGAGGATGTTCTTTTTGCGGCAACACCAAAAAAATTTAAGTGCATTTACTCTCCAGACACACCGAAAAAAACACACCGACCATCTATTTTTGATTTTCCCCAGAATCAGAAAAAGAAAACAAAATAACTGTCAACCAATTGCTTCAAAAAGGGCATCCTCTGTTATCTCAATCATCTCACGGGGCAGTCTTACTATTGAGGCTGCCCTGATCATACCCATTTTTTTGTTTGCCATCATGGCGCTGTTATCCTTTACGGACATCCTAAGGCAGCAAATGAAAATGGACAGTGTCATGTCTCAGTGTGCCAGAGAGCTGGCAATTTATGGGTATGCGGAAAATGCGCTGCTGTCAGGAGACTCCGAAGATCTGCCTCTGCCCATAGAGACCCTGTTTTCTGAAACTTATGTAAGGAACCGGATCATTTCCGAATTGGGAAGCGATTATCTGACATGGTCTCCTGCAGGAGGAAGTCAGGGAATTCATTTTATAGGCAGCAGGATCATGGAGCAGGATAGGATTGAGCTATACAGTACCTATTATGTAACACCATTTTTTACCTTGTCTCCCAAAGCTGGTTTTTTGACCGGCCAGAGTGCAGTGGCCAGGGCTTTTACCGGATATGACAACCTTTCTGCCGGGGATCCGGCACAAAAGGAAGAATGTGTTTATATCACGCCGACGGGAAAAGCATACCACAGGAAGAGGAACTGTCATTATCTGGATCTGTCCATTGAAAAGGTTTTTGAGGATGAGCTGGCAAGCTTAAGAAATGAAGACGGCGGTATTTATTACAGCTGCCCTTTATGTGGCGATACAGGAGGAAAAACGGTGTTCATTACAAGCTATGGAGATAAATATCATAAAGATGTATTGTGCAGCGGTTTAAAAAGGACAGTGGAAATGATCCCTATTTCCCAAGTGGGAAACAGGACACCCTGCCCAAAATGCAGTTAATGGGAAAGGAAACGAAAGAAAAGTGAACGAAATGATATTTTTGATCCGTCTATCCTTTGGTATGGCGCTTATGGCCTTTTCTATTTGGGACCTTGAAAATAAGAGGCTGCCTGTTTTTCCTATTTTTTATTTGTTGGCAGCAGGTATCTTATTTGCCTGTATGAAGGATGTGGAAGATCTGCAAAATACCCTTTTAGGAGTGGGGATGGGCTTGCTGCTTTGTGCTGTTTCCAGATTGACAGGGGGCAGTATCGGAATGGGAGACGGGCTCTTAGCGCTTTTGATGGGGCTTTATATGGGAGGCATATTTACCTTTTTGTGTCTATGTTTTGCCTTCCTCTTTTCTGCCCTAGCCGCCATATGTCTTATCTGCCTTAAGAAAAAAGGGAAAAAGGACAGCCTGCCTTTTATTCCTTTTATGTTGGCGGGATATATCATGGCAAACTGGATACAGGGAGGATGGATACTATGAAAAAAATAATAAAGGATCAAAGGGGCAGTTTTACTATAGAAGCGGCAATCGTGATATCCTTTCTTGTTTTCATTATAACGGGCATTTTGTTTCTTTCCTTCTTTTTATATGATCGCTGTTTGGTAGAACGGACTGCAGCAATGGCAGCCCTTAGGGGAAGTGAAGCAATCTGGGAAGATAATGAAGTTCGCTGCCAAAGATCAGAGGAAGCCATAGATCAAATATTGAAGGGCAGATTATTAGGAGCGGATTCGGTAGAAAAAAGAGTAAAGGCAGAGGGAAGCCGGGTAACGGTTTCTTTGTTTATGAAATTTAAATGGTGGGAGTTCCGGGCAGAAGCAGAAAAGAAGGCAGTTAATCCCGTATTATTTATAAGAAACTGCAGAAAAGGATTGGAACTGATACATAAGGAAAAGAGGGAAGAGGAATGAATATAAGTTATAAAAGAGAAAATCATAAAAGTTATATGGTAATAAAAGAAATAACGGCAGAAAAAGAACAGAATGGATTTTCCATGAAGATGCTCTGGGAGAATGAGATAAAAGGTCTTCTTCCTGTTTCACAACATGTTTTTAATGGAGAAAAGGAGTTGTATTATGATATCAGCGCAAAGCAGCCTCTTGATCTGATCTATGAAAAAAGAGGAATGGCTCAAAAGGATTTAAAAGGTCTGCTTATGGGGCTTTTGGATACCATTCAAAACATGGAAGAGTATCTGCTGGAAGAAGACAGTCTTTTTCTTACACCGGAATCCATTTATATAAGTTCTGCAGATGGAATGCCGTATTTTATGTATTACCCGGATGAAGAGAAGGCAGAAGAAAGAGCTTACGGTCTGGCAGAATATTTACTTAACAAAGTCTCCAGGGAAGAGGAAGATGCCGTTATATCTGCCTATGAATTTTATCGATATGTAAAAGAAGAGAAAGGAAATCTGTCAGAGGCGCTTTCCAGATTGAATCTGAAAGAAGAAAGAACTGCGAAGGATGAAATGGAATTTTACGAAGAGTCTATAATAGAGCCGGATCCTATACAGACGGATATGGAAGAGCAAAGCGGTCATGATGTAATAGGAGAAAGAGATTTTAAGCAGGAAGAGAAGAAATCCGGTTACGGAAGATATATGCGTACCGTGTTCTTTTTTGTGATGGGCTTAGGTGGTCTGGGCATACTATTTTACAGTGCATGGCATTATGGATTGGATATGCAGACGATCTTGAGCAAAAAAGAATCCATAATAGGCCTTGGTATTTGTGTCGTGTCTATTGGCGGTTTTATTTTGTTCTCCGTTATGGATCGTCTGGAAAAGAGAAGAAAAGAAAATGCGGTTGGGGAAGAGGACTTCTTAAAAGAACAATGGGAAAAACAGGATGATATCCGGGAAGAATGGATAGAAGAAGGAGAGTGCTTTAGGGAGGAAACCGAAGAAAAGGAAGATAAGGCAGATGTCCTTATGGAGACTGTCCTTATAGAAGAAAATTGTTATCAGGAACAAAGGATCTTGACAGGGAAGATAAAGGGAAGGAAAAAACAGATTGATCTATCTTCATTTCCTTTTATAATAGGCAAAAACAAGGAACAGGCAGATTTTGTATTGGATGACCATTCTGTCAGCAGACTTCATGCCAGATTTACTTTGCGGGATGATGTGGTGTATCTGACAGATCTAAACAGTACCAACGGCACATATAAAAATGGGGTGCGTTTGGAGCCCAATGAGCTTACCATGTTGGAAGCGGAGGATGAGATCGCTTTTGGCCGGCTTACCTTTACTTATCATTAAGATTGACATGATTTTCGCAAAATGATACTCTTTTTAATAGGATTGAAAAAGAGTATTGGATGATGAAAAGGCAAATTTCTTATTATCTTGGGCAAAATGGATATTTGAAGATGTTGACCAACCTTCCGGAGTTTACGGTGTTTTTTAAACGGGAGAATGGTTTTATCAGTGTGGTCGAGTTGGTTGATATGGAAGAAAATCCTTATGTTACACAGGATATAGTCCATGATGTGACCCAGAAACTGACCTGGAGATTTGTGGACCAGGGAGCAGAAGAGGTTCACTGCTTGACCCTGGTGGTTGCGACCGATCAGGAAAGGGCACTGGCTCTTGGAGGGCAGTCATACTTTTTTTGGGTGATCGATAAAGAGCAAAAACAGCTTTTGATTCCGGAAGGAAAAGCAGAAGATTTTTATGGTTTTAAAGAACTGCTGGAAACTTGGATAACTGCGGAATTTGATGAACAGCAGGCAGGAGAGAGTGTTGCTTACGGAGTAAATGGTCAGCCCATACGAAACCTCCGATCTCAGCCTCTGGTAAATCATGGGATTTTTGTACTAAATGTACTTGTATTTACTTTCTGTACATTAGTACCTGATGTGTTGTATAATTATGGCAGTTTAAGTTATGAAGGCATTTTTCAAAAGGGAGAATGGTACCGGTTTTTGACCTGCCTGTTTTTGCATGGAGATATGTCTCATCTGGTCAGTAATATGCTGATGTTGTTTTTTCTGGGAAATATTGTGGAAAAAGAACTGGGACATTTTAAATATTTTATCCTCTATTTTGGAGCAGGTATTGCCGGAGGGGCAGCGTCCCTTTATATGAAACATCTGGAGATACTAAACGGCTTGGAGGCGGTGGGTTCCATTGGAGCCAGCGGAGCCGTCTTTGGAATGATGGGTGGGCTGATTTGGATCTTGATCCGCAATAAAGGAAAACTGGCAGAGCTTTCCCTCATGAGAGTATTATTTTTGATATTCTATACATTGTACGGAGGTTTGATGAGTACCCATGTAGATAATGCCGCTCATTTTGGCGGGGTATTGACCGGCTTTGTGGCAGCGATTTTATTATATCGAAAGAAAAGCAGGCCAGAAAAGAAGGAGGAAATCCGATGAAGATCAACATTTATTATGGCGGAAGAGGGTTGATTGATGATCCATCCCTTTTTGTAGTGAATAAAATGCAGGAAGTGCTGGAGGAACTGAATGTTACAGTAGAGCGCTTTATGTTGGCAGAGATGAAGAATGATATTACTACTTTGCCCCAGACATTAAAAAATGCCAATGGCATTGTCCTGGCAACTACCGTAGAGTGGTATGGGATCGGTGGGTATATGCAAACCTTTTTAGATGCATGTTGGTTGTACGGTGATAAAGAAAAGATCAGCAGCATTTATATGTGCCCTATTGTTATGAGTACCACTTATGGTGAGCGGGATGCACAATTGAATCTTTCTGCAGCATGGGAAATTTTAGGCGGAAAGCCCTGTAGCGGTCTTTGCGGGTATATTCCTGATACAACGGAGCTGGAAAATAACAAAGGCTACCATGGCATTATAGAGAGAATGGCGGAAAATATGTACCGTACCATCAATCAGAAGATCGTCTGCTTCCCAGCCAGCATTCAGGCAGTCAATAAAACTGTTGCGATTAATAAAAATATCAACTTAACACCACAGGAATCCGAGCAGTTGTCTCAATATGCGGCAAACGAATCTTATGTGCAGACCCAGAAAGAGGATATTAAAGAATTGGCAAGTTACTTTCAGGGAATGTTGGATCGGGATGAGGATGAAGATGCAAAACTCGTAGAAGCATTCCGTAAGCATTTTAAAGGGGTAGGAGAGAATAAAGTTTCTTATAAGATAACAATAGAGGGAAAGAAACAGTCTCTGTTTATTCAAATTGAGCATAAAGAATTGAAATGCGACTTTGCCGAAGAGGGAGAGGCGGATGTCCTTATCAGCACAGACTTGGATACCTTACAAGAGATCCTGCAGGGAAGAATGACCTTCCAGAGAGCCTTTATGAGTGTAGGTACGATGAAGGTCAAAGGGGATTTTAAGTTGCTTAGGATGTTAGATCAATTATTTGTTTTTATGGAGGAGTAGGCAATGAAAGCGGACAACTGTATTTTTTGTAAGATCGCGGCAGGAGAAATTCCATCCAAAACAATCTATGAGGATGAAGATTTTCGGGCGATCTTGGATTTGGGACCTGTAACAAAGGGACATGCCTTGATCTTACCAAAATCCCATGCAGCTAATTTGTTTGAACTGCCTGAGGATGTGGCATCAAAAGTTATGGTGTTGGCAAAAAAACTGGGTGCACAGATGAAAGAAAATCTGAAAGCAGACGGACTGAATCTGCTTCAGAATAATGGGGAAGCTGCCGGCCAGACTGTTCTGCATTTTCATTTGCATTTGATTCCCAGATATGAAAATGATGGTCAGCATATCATGGGAAATCCTAAGGAGGCGACCCAGGAAGAATTGGCGGAGATTCAAAAGATCATCATAGGATAAGATCAAATACAGACAATTTCTGCCAAATTAAAAGAATATTTGACAAATGGGTTAGCAAGCACTAACATAATGGTGTGGCAATATAAACATAGCAAAGTAGAATGCTTTGCACACAAAAGTAAAAGAGGAGAGATACATATGCAGGAATCAGGGGAAAACTACTTAGAAACAATCTATGCCTTGCAGAAGCAGGGGAACACGGTTCATTCCGTGGATGTAGCAAGGGCATTGGGATTTTCCAAGCCCAGTGTCAGCAGGGCCATGGGGCTCTTAAAAGAGGAAGCCGTTATTGTGATCGCTAAAAATGGTGAGATCACACTGACTGCATCCGGTAAGAAAAAGGCACAGGATTTGGCAAAAAAACATGAAGATCTGACAAGATTCTTTATGATGACTGCCGGTGTTTCGGAAACTGTGGCAGAAAAGGATGCCTGCCGTCTGGAGCATTTTATCCAGGACGAAACTTATCGGGGAATCCGCAAGTTTATCAAGCAGGTAGATGAATATCAGGAGTAAGGGTAGGAGAGAAAAGGAAGATGACAGTATTTGATGAGTTGAAAGCAAGGGGTCTGTTGGCACAGCTTACCGATGAAGAAGAGATCAAGGAATTGATCAATAACGGGAAAGCGGTTTTTTATATCGGCTTTGATCCCACTGCCGACAGTCTGCATGTTGGACACTTTATGGCGCTTTGCCTTATGAAGAGATTACAGATGGCAGGAAATAAGCCGATTGCCCTGATCGGAGGAGGAACCGGCATGATCGGGGATCCTTCCGGCAGAAGCGATATGCGTAATATGATGACAACAGAAACCATTGATCATAACTGCGAATGTTTTAAAAAGCAGATGAGCAAATTTATTGACTTCTCTGAAGGGAAAGCATTGATGGTCAACAATGCGGAGTGGCTGCGTGATCTGAACTATATCGAATTTATCAGGGATATCGGCACTCATTTTTCTGTTAACAGGATGCTGACTGCAGAATGCTATAAGCAGAGAATGGAAAAGGGCTTAAGCTTTTTGGAGTTCAATTACATGATCATGCAAAGCTATGACTTCCTTTGTCTCTATGAAAGATATGGCTGTAACATGCAGTTTGGCGGAGATGATCAGTGGAGCAATATGCTTGGGGGTACAGAGCTGATCCGTCGGAAGCTGGGCAAGGATGCTTATGCTATGACCATTACCCTCTTATTAAACTCCGAAGGAAAGAAAATGGGTAAGACCCAGAAGGGTGCAGTATGGCTTGATCCGGAAAAGACCTCACCCTATGAGTTCTATCAGTATTGGAGAAATGTGGCAGATGCTGATGTATTAAAATGTATTCGGATGCTTACCTTCCTGCCTATGGAAGAGATCGAAAAGATGGATGACTGGGAAGGCAGCCAGTTAAATGAAGCCAAGGAGATTCTTGCATATGAGCTGACAAAGATGATCCATGGTGAAGAGGAAGCCACAAAAGCCCAGGAATCTTCCAGAGCTTTGTTTGCCGGCGGCAATGCGGCAGAAATGCCCACTTCTGTTTTGACAACAGAAGATTTGACAGACGGCAATGCGGATATTTTGACAATCTTGGTACAATCCGGTCTGGTTACCTCCAGAAGTGAAGGAAGAAGAGCGGTAGAACAAGGCGGCGTCAGTGTAGACGGCGAAAAGATCTCCGATATCAAAGCACTTTTTTCCAAGGAACAGTTGGAGGGAGACGGCATTGTAGTAAAGCGGGGTAAAAAGAACTTCCGCAGAGTTTGTATTCAGTAGAAAGACCGTTTTATAGGACTACCTTCCTGTTAGACTTAGGGCATATCAAATATGACTTATGTTTAACAGGGAGGTTTTTTTTATGAAAGGATATCTTGTTACAGATGGATACATGGGATTGGTAAACGGAAATTATATGCTTTTTGCCAGCGAAGAAGACTATCGAGAATATATGGAAGAAGCCGCATAAAAACTCTTGACAAATTATCGTATTCTGATACTATATAGATAATCGATATATAGATTATCTATATAGTAGCGCTATGAAATACGAAAAAGTCAGGAGGAGATAAGGATGCCAGCTGAAAAGAATAGTTTATCAGGAAATACGACTATGCTGCTTTTAAGTCTGCTGTCCGAGAAGGATATGTATGGATATGAGATGATCGAAACCTTACAGGAGCGATCGCAAAATGTCTTTGCCTTAAAAGCAGGAACTTTGTATCCCTTGCTTCATTCTATGGAAGAAAAAGGCTATTTGTCAGTCTATGAACAGGAAGCGGGAGGCAAGCTCAGAAAATATTATGGGATTACCAAAGAAGGGAAAGGTTTCTTAAAATCCAAACAAGAAGAATGGAAAACATATACCAAAGCAGTGGCAAATGTTATGGGAGGTGAAGCTTATGGAAATGCATGATTACCTCACCGTTCTTTCATCCCAGATCCGCTCGCCCAAAGCCCGTCCCATGGTGGTGGAAGAGATCAGAAACCATATTGAGGATCAGGCGGATGCTTACATAGCTGAAGGCGTAGAAAAAGAGGAAGCTTTGCAAAAGGCGGTTTCAGATATGGGCGATCCCATAGAAGCAGGAGTGGCACTGGATCGGATTCACCGGCCCAAGATGCAATGGGGGCTGTTGACTTTGGCTGTTGTATTAAGTTTGATAGGGCTTTTGGTGCAGATTGCCATTGTCTGGTCAGGAGCTAAGACGGCGCCTGTAGGCGCCTTAGATGCAGAAATAGCTGCTGTGGTCAGAGCCTATATCGGAAGAGCTGTTCTTTGTACATTTCTTAGTTTAGTTGTGATTGTAGCTGTCTGTCTGTTGGATTATAGCTTTTTGGGTAAGCACCCTATAGCTGCCTGGTGGCTGTTTTTGGCATTGATAATCTTTGATGGCATTTTTATAGGCAGTCAGGGTAGATATTATATAAACGGAAGTTATAGAATCGGATATTATTATCTGACACTGATGGTGCCGCTATTTGCCGCGGTGGTGTTTTCGCAAAGGGGAAAAGGACTAAAAGGATTATTTAAATGTATTGTTCTCTATCTTATGGCAGAAATGGCATGTACTTTGGCTTCCATCACCATTTCTCCGCGGGTGGAAATGGAAACGGTCTTTTTAGTTGTCATGACAACAGCTATCTTAAAAGGCTGGTTCGGTGAAAAGAAAGGTGCCAGGTTAGCGATCATATGGGTCCCGGCTGTGATCATTCCATGCCTTTTGGTAGCGGCTGCCTTTTTTAACGATAGCCTTCATATATTAAGGGACTATCAGGCAGACAGATTAAAGTCTGTTTTTGGAAGTCAGGCAGAATGGGGCTATCAACTATTTGTAGTCAGAGATCAAATACAGCAGACAGCCTGGCTTGGCAACGGAACCACGCCCATCAGAGAATTGCCGGCAGTGCAGAATGATTATGCCGTAACTGCTATGATCACTTATTTTGGATGGCTGTTTGCCCTTTTCGTCATATGCCTGTTCCTTTATTTTATCGGGAAGGCATTTCGCACCAGCTTTCGCCAGAAAAACCAGCTTGGTTTTATAGTGGGTATAGCTTGTACAGCCAGCCTTACCATAAAAGGTCTGATCTATCTGATCACCAACTTAGGAATCTTTAGTATTTTTGCTCAAATGAGCATGCCTTTCCTATCCTATGGGTTGTGGAATGCATTGGTAAACGGAGTATTGGTGGGATTGCTTTTAAGCATATACCGCAATAAGGACATTGTTTCCGAAAAAAGCATCAAGCCCAAATACCGATTTACCTTACCGATCCAAAAAGTAGAATAAGCATAAAGAATAAAACCAAAGTGAAAGCCGATGAATTGTGAAATACTCACAGCTCATCGGCTTTCTGGCTGTCATCCTTGCATCTGCTTGACGGCTAATCATAGTTAGCCTATAATGTAGGAGGCTAATTTCGATTAGCTAAAGGAGGTGGTGAAATGACTACAAAGCAAAAAATATTGAAGGAAGCCTTAAACTTGTTTTCTGAAAAGGGATACAATGCGGTGTATGTAGGGGATATCGCCAACGCTGTGGGAATTAAGGCCCCTTCCCTTTATAAGCATTATAAGAGCAAGCAGGAGATATTCTTAGCCATACTTGAAGAAATGAAGGAAAGATATGACAGACAGGCGCTGGCCTTAAAGATAGATGGGAATAATGCCGGACTGGATGCAAATATTTTTTCGGCAGTATCGGAAGATCAGCTTGTGCAAATAGGAATAAAGCTTTTTCTTTATTTTCTGCATGATGATTATGCGAGCAAGTTTCGAAAGATGCTGACAATTGAGCAATTTCGAGACGAAGAACTATCCTTGTTATATCAAAAGCAGTATGTGGATGATCCTTTATCCTATCAGGCGGCAATGTTTTCTCTGCTTTCCGAAAAAGGGTATCTTTTACAGGAAGATGCAGATATCATGGCACTGCATTTTTATGCACCGATCTATATGCTGCTTACTGTTTGTGACAGGCAGCCGGAGCGGGAAAATGAGATCCTGCAGATGATCGAACAGCATATCAGACAATTTAACAGACTTTACAGTAAGGAGGAATTACAATGAAGATCGTTTTGATACATGGACAAAATCACAAGGGCAGCTCTTATCATATTGGCAGGATGATTGCTGATAAAATAGGTTCGGATGGCATTATGGCAGAATATTTTTTGCCAAGAGACCTGGAGCATTTTTGCGTGGGATGCTATCAGTGCGTGGAAGATGAAACAGCCTGTCCTTTTTATGAAAAGAAGCATTCTATCATGGAAAATGTTGAAAAGGCGGATCTGCTGATCTTTACAACGCCTACATATTGTTTAAGGGCTTCTGCACCCATGAAAGCGTTTATCGACTTGACCTTTACTTATTGGATGCCTCACAGTCCGAGAAAGGCAATGTTTGGGAAAAAAGCCGTTGTCGTTTCGACTGCGGCGGGCACAGGGATGAAATCAGCCATAAAGGATGTATCAACGGCACTTTTCTATTGGGGCGTCCCTTACATAAAAAGTTACGGCGCTGCCGTACAGGCCGCCAATTGGGAGCAGGTGTCTGATAAGAAAAAGGCAAAGATCGAACAGGATACCACGAAATTGGCCAAAAGCATTATGAAAGCAAAGGCCAGGGTTGGAATCAAAACGAAAGCATTATTTAATATGATGCGAATGATGATACAGACATACGACGAAACATCTACTGAAAAGAAATATTGGAATGATAACGGATGGTTAGGTAAAAGCCGCCCTTGGAAGTAAGGATGATGCATCGTAATCAAGCCCGATGGCTTTTTTCGTTGAAATTAACCCCATTCCCCTATATAATAGAAAAGGTAGATGAATTTACGATAAAACGAAAAAGCACAAAGCAAAGAACAAAAAAGAATTGAGGAAAAGTATGAGAACCATACCGGTTTCGGAAATCACAGAGAACATTCAGGAAATGTGCATAGAGGCCAACCATTTTCTTTCAGAGGATATGAAAGCGGCTTTGGGATCTGCCTGTCAAAAAGAAGAGGCCGAGCTGGGTAAACAGATCTTAGATCAGCTTCAGGAAAATCTTACCATTGCAGGGGAAGACATGATACCCATTTGCCAGGATACAGGAATGGCAGTGGTCTTTCTGGAAATTGGACAGGATGTACACCTTGAAGGCGGTTCCTTGGAAGAAGCAGTCAATGAAGGTGTCAGAAGAGGCTATGTGGATGGTTTCTTGCGGAAATCGGTGGTAAAAGATCCTTTGATCCGGGAAAATACAAAGGACAATACCCCCGCAGTGATCCATTATGAACTGGTGCCGGGAGATAAGGTAAAGATCACCGTAGCGCCCAAAGGCTTTGGAAGCGAAAATATGAGCCGTGTCTTTATGCTGAAACCGGCAGACGGAATAGAGGGTGTAAAAAATGCCATCCTGACAGCGGTCAAGGATGCAGGCCCCAATGCCTGCCCGCCTATGGTAGTGGGTGTGGGCATCGGTGGTACATTTGAAAAATGCGCTCTCATGGCCAAAAAAGCGCTGACCCGTTCTGTTGATGAGCATTCCCACATTCCTTATGTGAAGGAAATGGAAGAAGAACTCTTAGATAGGATCAACCGGACCGGCATCGGACCGGGAGGACTGGGCGGAAGTACCACAGCTCTTGCCGTTAATATCAATACCTATCCTACTCATATCGCAGGACTCCCCGTGGCAGTCAATATCTGCTGTCATGTAAACAGGCACAGCGTCAGGGAAATTTGATATCAGGTTAAAAGAGAGGACACAGTATGAACCATTCTATAAAAACTCCTTTATCAACAGAGGATGCTGCCAAGCTGAAGGCAGGAGATTATGTTTATATCACGGGAACCATTTATACGGCAAGAGATGCCGCCCATAAAAGGATGTATGAGGCTCTTGAAAAGAAGGAGCCCCTTCCCATGGATATGGAGAATAATGTGATCTACTATATGGGTCCTTCTCCGGCAAGAGAAGGGCGGCCTATCGGTTCGGCAGGACCTACTACGGCAAGCCGTATGGATAAATATGCTCCTTCTCTTATGGATCTGGGATTAAAAGGAATGATCGGAAAGGGAAAGCGCTCTAAAGAAGTAAAGGATGCCATTGTGAGAAACGGCGGCGTTTATTTTGCAGCGGTGGGCGGTGCAGGCGCTCTTTTATCCAAGTCCATTTTATCTTCGGAAGTCATAGCTTATGAAGATTTGGGAACGGAAGCCATTCGAAAACTGGAAGTAAAAGATTTTCCGGTGATCGTAGTGATAGACAAAGACGGCAACGATCTATACCAGACGGCCATGGAGGCCTATTGTAAGGAATAAAAAAGAAAATCCTGAATTCTTGGGGGAAAGAGGTATCTATGCGGATTGTATTAATGATTTTTCGGAAATTTTTTTTAGTGCCCGGTCATTTTTATCGGTTGTGGAAAGCCGGAAAAAACTACAATGGGGATTACGGGCCCGGGTATAAGGCAGCAAAAGCCATCGCCAGTCAAGGTATTTCGGCAGGAAATATTACCATTGAGGCTCATGGTACGGAAAATGTTCCAAAAGAGCCCGGTTTTATTTATTATCCCAATCATCAGGGAATGTTTGATGTGTTGGCATTTATGGATTCATCGCCCCAGCCCTTTGCCTTTGTGATTAAAAAAGAGGCAAAGGATGTGATCCTGTTAAAGCAGACCATTGCGGCAACGGGTTCTCTGCCCATGGACAGAGATGATATCCGTCAGTCCATGCAGGTCATCAACCAGGTGGCCCAGGAAGTAAAGGAAGGACGAAATTATCTTATCTTTGCAGAAGGCCACAGGAGCAGAGAGGGCAACAAGCTGTTGGATTTTAAAGGAGGAAGTTTTAAAGCGGCCCAAAAGGCAAAATGTCCTATTGTGCCCTGTGCCCTCATCGACTCCTTTGTTCCTTTTGATGAGAAATCCACACGGCATGTGACGGTAAAAGTAATCTATTTAAAACCTATGTATTATGAAGAGTATCAGCATATGAAATCCAACGAGATCGCTGATGAGGTAAAACGCCGCATTGAGGAGGCGATCAAAAAATATGAGCATAAGAAGTAAGGAATATCTGCTTTTCCTGCTTTTTGGTATATTATTATCTTTGCAGGCGGTGCCTTCGGCCGGTATTGTTTCTCATGGCTTGTTTGGAGAAGCGGAGGCGGTATCCTTTGTTCAGGAAGAAAAAGAAGAAACAGCAGTTCTTTCACAAGGGATCAGGACAATACAAAAAGCCCCAAAAGGACTTAGGATCTATTGCAGTTATCTATTGCTTGTAATACTGGTAATCTGTTTACAGTTTACGGTATATCAATACAGGCTTCCCAAAGTGGAAACTGTGATCACCAGGAAGGTACGGATGGATCATTGAATTCTTTCTGCATTTTAAATAAGTAAATGCAGAAAGGAGAATGGATTTGTTTGAACAGGATTATATCATGCGCCTGATCAAGGAAATGATACGAGCTATCCTGAAAGCGCTTTTTGATATTGATACAGCCTCGCCTACAACGGAGCTTTTAGAGCAGGCAGAAGAAAAAAGCGTTTTGGAATCCTTATTGGATATGATAGATGAAGGGAAGATCAATGATGCCGAAAATCGCCTCAGCGATATCCTTGCAACAGGCGGTCGGGAAAAATTAAAAACGGCGTTGTTGTTTTATTCCTATTTAAATGATAAAGACGATGCATTTTTAAAGGAGCATGATTTTAGCAGAGAGGAGATAAAGCTTGGCATCAGCCGGGCAGTGTCCGGCTATGGCCTGGATGGCATTGCAGAGCTGTTCCTGTCGTAAAAAGATTTCCGGCTATTGGAGAATACCGGTAGCCGGAAGTTTTATGTTTTGTGAAAGAGTTGTAAAAGGGGAAAATACAAGAGATGAAGAAAACATTTTTATCGGCGTTTGTAAAAACGCTTCCCGTTATGGGGACTTATATCATATTGGGAATCGGATTTGGCATGCTGCTGGAAAAGGGCGGTTACGGCGTCTTATGGGCTTTTGCCATGGGCGTATTTATCTATGCGGGCGCCATGCAGTATGTGGCAGTAGGTCTGCTTACTTCCGGTGTTGCCGCACTGGCTGCTGCATTTACCACATTTACAGTGAATGCCCGTCACTTTTTTTATGGGGTATCCATGATAGATCGTTATCAGGATACAGGAAGATACAAACCCTATTTGTACTTTGCCCTGACTGATGAAACCTATTCTCTGGTCTGCACCGATGACATCCCGGAAGGTGTTGACCGGAATCGCTTTTATTTCCTGTTATCATTGCTAAATCAATGCTACTGGGTTTTTGGATGCGTAACCGGCTCCCTCCTCGGCGCAGCTTCTGCATTCGATTCCACAGGAATTGAATTTGTTATGACCGCTTTGTTTGTGACTGTATTCTTAGAGCAGTGGATGAGCGGAAAAAATCATTTATTCAGCCTTACAGGGGTTGGACTGTCTTTGGTTTGTTTGATGCTGTTTGGAAGCGATTATTTTTTGATCCCCTCCATGATCATATCAATCCTGTTTATATCATTATATAGGAAGAAACATATTAAAAAGGAGGCTGAGTGATATGGATATTTCTCATTCTGTTCTTTTGATAGCGATCATCAGCCTGGTAACCATGGCTATACGGTTTCTTCCCGTCCTGATATTTGGAAGGAAACAAAAGACATCGGAGCTGATCACATATCTGGGAGAGGCCCTGCCTTATGCCATCATTGGCATGCTGGTGGTTTATTGTATGAAGGATATTTCCTTTTTGGACAAGCCTTACGGCATTCCGGAACTGATTGCAGTAGGAGCGGTGGTCCTGTTACATCTATGGAAAAGAAAGACTCTTTTAAGCATTATCGGCGGAACTGTTATTTATATGGTGCTGATACATCTGATATAAAAGGAAAATAAAATGAAAAAAATATGTCGAAAAGCAAATGAAAAGGATAAAGAGGAAGTGTTTGCCCTATACCGTTCTTTGGTAGGCACCTATGGCTGTGCATGGACTGAGGATTATCCGAGCGAAAGTGATGTGGCGGCTGATATTGAGCAGCAGGCTCTTTATGTGCTATGCGGAGAAAGCGGTGAGATCATGGGCGCAGCCGCACTGGTGACTTCGGAGGAGATCAATCATCTGGTGTGCTGGGATAAAACCATTCAAAAACCTTGTGAACTGGTTCGGATCGGAATCAAAGAGAAGTATCACAATCAGGGATTGGCAAAAGAGCTTCTATATTATATGGAAGAAGATGCGGTCAAAAGAGGTTTTGACGGAATGCAGTTTTTGGTCAGCAAAACCAACCCCAAAGCCCTGGCACTTTACGACGGAATGAAATTCAAACGAGTTGGGGAAACCTATATGTACGAAATCCATTGGTTCTGTTATGAAAGGAAATTTTGATGGGCTTCCCGAAAGCTTAGAAAAATAAAGGGAAAGATGGATAAAACCGATTGACAAATAAAAATCACTTCGGTATAATAACATTTGCGTCACGAAAGATGCGGCAACTTTATATTGGTAGAGGATAAAGTTCAGTAGTACGGAGAAATACTCAAGAGGCTGAAGAGGCGCCCCTGCTAAGGGTGTAGGTCGCGAATAGCGGCGCGAGGGTTCAAATCCCTCTTTCTCCGTTTCATTTCTACCGAGAAAAAGTAATCTTGCAGTTTAAGGTTCTTTTTTTTCGCGGTAAAACGCGTTGACTTT
>JAFLSW010000008.1 GCA_022510725.1 Lachnospiraceae bacterium | reverse complement strand
ATTTTGGGGTGCAGCTGCTTCTTATCAAAGACCGTACGCTTCTTTTCCTCTCTGCCGCTGCGATGTTTGAAGTAATTTGTTTTACCTGTATTATATATCGGTGGTTTTCCGAAATAATTAATACCTTTTTTAAATTTTTTATTTTTTCTTATCCAGGAAAATAGAATCTACATATTTGATATTGTTGCTGGTCTTGTAATAATCAGATACTGTACGGGCAGTCGTCTTTCTCTGGTTAAGCTCCTGCCTGATCCGGAGAATAGCACCGGACATCCGATCCTTTGCCCTGGCTTCTGAAGCCTGGATCTGGGCACCCAGATCCACGGTCTGCTTGATCAGATCCTGCAAGGATCCGATTTCTTCCCGATACAATTCCTTTTTATCCTGCAGTTCATCCCGGATCCGCTGATAGGTCCGGTCAAAGCCTTCGTCCAACCGCTCCATATCCTTTAACAAGCCATCTTTTTCATCTACCAGCCTATCAAATTCATCCGGTTGGAATTCTTCTTCTCCTGCCAGTTCATACTGATCCTTGCTGATGGAAAAAATCTGTTGTAATATCTGTACTTTTTTCTCCAGTGACTCGATCAACAACTGCAATTCGTTTTTCAAGATTCATTTCCTTTCTCATTGCACAGCTTCATAACTTCCTTCCAGGTATCCCGTATCATCCGGGTGTAATCCAAGGCCCGCTCCAGTTCTTCTTTATCTTTTCTGATATTGCCCCGAATCAATGCCTGCATGATGCAGCTGTATATATTTTGAAAGTCCTGTGCTACCGGGTATTTATCATTGAGGGTGGCGGATAAATGATCTATGATCCGCTCCGCCTTTATAATGTTGGTATTGGCCTTTTCCATATCATTTTCATCAATGGCCGTCATTGCAACATTAGTAAATTTGATAATACCATCGTATAGCATCAGCGTCAGTTCCGCCGGCGAAGCCGTCAATATTTTGCTGTTTTGATATTTTGCATAGGGATTTCCAACTATCGCCATGTTATCTACTCCTTATGATCAGCCGCCTTCCATTGCCGCCTTCTCTTAAGAAAAGGTCATTTAAAAATTAAACAGACCGGCAATAGCATTTTCTTTGGAAGAAAGCTTTGAAAGAGCGGTTTCCATTGCTGCAAATTTCTCATACCATTTATCTTCGTATGCAGCAAGCTTTTCTTCTGCTTCCTGAATCTTGGTCTTGTAATCCTCCATCTCTTTGTCCAGTGCCTTATCGTTGTAAACCTTCTGATAGCTCTTTAAGTCAGGAATTCTAGCCATAGATGAACTCATAGAGGTATACAGGTTATTAGCCAACTGGGTAAAGAAACTCTTCACCGCTTCGGGATCGCTGGCGATCATGCTCTTTAACAGATCTGCATTGCCGGAAGTAGATGCATCCGTAAGATCCCCATCAATATGGTATGCATGTTTCTCGTTATCCTCTGCATTGAAATAGCCAAGGGTCTTGATACCGAAATCGGAAAGATACATGGTCTTGCCATTTACGGTCACACTACCTGCCATAGCTGTAGTCATGGACATAATAACAGAATTCAGGGAAGAATCCTTTCTGAGGAGGGAATCCTTGATCTTGTTCTCCCAATCTTCTATCTCGGATTCGGAAAGAGCCTCTTTTTCTTCAGAGGTCAAAGGATCATATCCCTTTGAAGAATCTGCATTGTATAACTTATCCATTTCGTTGATCAAAGCATTATATTCTGTCAGGAAAGTCTTGATGGTGTCATAAATGCCATCATAATCATCTGTTGTGGTGATCTTGGTCTCTTTGAGGCTGCCGTCTGCATTCTTCTCGGAAACATCATTCACGGTATAAGTAGAACCGTTGATCTGGAATGTATTGGTATCGGACTCAAATTTTGCCCCATTTAAATACAATACTGCATTGGATGCCTCTACTTTGACAGCTCCGTCGTCCGTACCGTCTGCAACAAGGCCTAAGGTCTTTAAGACATCCTCATCTCCGCCAAAGCTGAAGTCATGAGCCTTACCTGTCTCTTTGGAATTGATGAACAGTCTCTGCTGTCCTTCATCGAAGTTTACAACAAGACCAGTCTCCTTCAGACTGGATACCAGATCCTTCATGGTCATATCTTCGGTGATCTCGATCTCGGTGGTCTTGCCTTCCGCAGTAACGCTAAAAGTCTTACCTACCTCTAAGCCTAAGTCTGTCAGCTTGGTGTCACTGCTGACTTTGCCACCATCTGCAGTCTGCAGTTTGCCGCCGGTTAAATAAGCAGCCTTCGCAATACTCTCTACACTGGCAGTCTGTACACCATTTGCTGCATTGGCACCGGCTACAACAGATAAGACACCATCGGAAACAGTGCTTTTCTTCTTTGTATATGCACTATCATAACGCAGCCTATCCACTGTGTTCTTCCAAAGGTTAACGATTTTTGTGTTTAAACCTTTCCAAGCATCGATCTTCCAGCTTAATTTGGTCTGTTCTTTCTTTAATTTATCAACAGATGTCTTCTTTGCTTTGACCAACTCGGTAATGATACTTTCTGTATCAAGACCGGAATTTAATCCTGTAATCCTAATTGCCATGATTTCCCCTCCTATCTTCTCTCATCTACTAAGATGCCTGCCATCTCCCATACTTTGGCGATCATGTCAAGGGTCTTTTCAGGGGGCAGCTCTTTGATGACCTTTTTTGTATCTTTGTCTACGATCTTGATGGTCACTCTCTGGGTAGCCTCATGGATACCGAATACCGCCTCAGAATTGAACATACTCTTGTTCAACTTCTCAACAGCCTGTTTGATCTGCTCATTGCTGGGCTGACGATTCTGATAAGAGTTTTCGTTATTTGCTCCCTCGTCTTTGCCTTCTGCCTGTTTTACTACAACAGTAGTTGCATCAGGAGCATCTTCTACCTGGACAGCAGCTTCCGTGCCTTTTGCCACAGGCTGCACAGGCTCCGGTTTCTGAACTGCCTGTGTCTGGATTGACATTACACTTCCTAATGGTTCAATTGCCATTTTCTCCACCTCCATGTGAATAATTTTGTTTAGCGTTCACCACGCTATTTCTGGTTTCATGTATTTTATATCGGCAAAAAAAGAAAAATGTTTATAAATATCATAAACATTTTTCCTGTAAATTGCAAATATTTTCAGCAGATTTTTAAACTTTTTATGCTAATTCGGGCATTTTAAGCCTAAAACAGCTTCTTTAATGCCTCCAAAGAGGTGGTCTCTGCCGCTTCTTTGGTGGATTCCTGAATCTGGAGATATACCTCTTTACGATAGACCGGCACTTCCTTGGGTGCACTGATACCCAGCTTTACCTGATCCCCCTTCACTTCCAGGACGGTAATCTCGATGTTATTGTTAATGACCAGGGCTTCTCCCTTTTTTCTGGATAATGCTAACATCTTATTTACCCTCCTTTCTGGCCTGAAGGATATCATAGACCGGGAATTTTACCTGAAGTTCTTCATCTTCCGCTACTACCTGACATGCCATGCAGTTTTTTGCATTGATGACAATGGGTCCTTTTAAGTTCACAGTCATCTTTGTCAGATCTTCCGGAACGGTAATGGTCACCAGTACCAGCATATCATCCGGCTCAAACTCTCCCAAAGGGTTCAACAGTTCATCCTCTACAATAGGATTATAGTCTTCCAATATATGTAAGGGATTGATTACGGGAATGGCAAAATTTCCATCCTGCATGGATTGCAGCCACTGCACACCCTCTCCGTTATTGTTATCTCCGTCAAAGATCAGAGCAAAATCCCGAAGCTGTGGAAATCCAACCAAACCGTTTACAAAATGGATGACCTTGTTGTCATCAATATTGATATCACCAAATAACCTAGTCTTTGCTTCCATAGTTCCTCTCCTTCATCCGGTATTTACAAATAATTTAATAATGAGGTCTGGGTGATCTTACCCGTTGCCATTAACGCTGCATTATATGTCAACTCGATACTTTGTAACTGTACAGCCACTTCCGTTACGTCAGCTCCTTCATTTTCTTCGGCAAGAGTCTTGAAATCACTCTCCTGAGAGGAAAGACGGTTCTCTATCAGGTCCAGTCTGGAGCCTCTGTTACCTACTGTAGTATTAGCGGAGTTGGCTTTGTCCAGATATCCCTGTGTCTTGGAAATGCCGCCTTCAAACATTTTCTGCATCTTGTCGTTTAAGTAGGTAAGAGATTTATTGACTGCTTTTAGTTTTTCTTCTAATGCCGCTATCGTATCTTCGTCAGTCTCTTTTGCGATCATACCTTCCAACTGAGATGCAATTCCTTCCATCTGGATCACTTCTTCCACCGCAGCGATCATTTCTTCCAGATCTCTGCCGATGGCATGAGAGAATACTTCACTGGCAAGGGTATTTACCCGCATTTCCTGTCCGAATCCCACATCATAGGCTATGATCTGTCTGGTATCATCATCCAGCTGATTGGTAAGATAACCGGGATTGTAAACCTGTGTCTTTTCCGGGCTTGTGGGATCTGTAGGATCTGCCAGTTCTCCGGTGTATTTCTCACAGTAGAAGAAATGCTCGGGACGCAGATCGTTTTTATTCCATTCTTCCTTTTGGTATGTGATGCGGATCTCACCCTCGTTGATCTCATTGCCTTCGGCATCTTTGGTGCCGGGCATATCTTTCACGCTGTTTAAGGCATTGTATGCAGCATCGTTTAAGATCAACTCACCGGTTTCCGGAATAAAGATAGCACTTGGTGTCGTTCCTGTATCATCAGCATAAGCAAGATAAGTAGTGGACGGATCGTCATATTTGGAAGCCACTGTTGCTGTAATAGTCTGCAATGTGCCGGTGCTGTCATAATACTGAATGGTAGGTGCAACATTCTTATCATTAGAGCAGTCTTTGTAGGATAACCGCATTCTGTGATAGCTGTTGGTAGTCACATCAAATTCGGTTGCAGGGTCTGTGGCAGCAGTTGATGCTGTCAGATTCTCCAGACCTGCTGTATCCACATAGGTAGCATTCTCTAAACGACCAATTCCAACCTGCTCGGTAATGCTGTATTTCTGCTGGGTTTTGCTCTGGAATGCCAGAGACAGATCCGTTCTGTAACCGGTAAATACATATCTGCCTGCGCTTTCGGCATTACCCACCGCATAGATCTCGTCTCTTAATCCTTTCATATTTTCCAGGATCTTCTGACGGTCTTCGGCAGTTTTGAAGCCTACGGAACCGGTAGTACAGTCACTGTACATATCTTCAATAACACCGATTACCGAAGCAATGGCACTTTCTGTAATCTTCAGCCAGCTTCTTGCATCCGGTACATTTTTGGTATAGTACTGCTGTACTTCACTTAAGTTGGTACGAAGGCGCAGCGCCCTGATAGCAACTACCGGGTCATCACTGGGTCTGTTGATCTTGCTGCCGGTTGCCAGCTGGTTATTGTACTTATCTTCCAATACTTTATTGGCATTGATATTGGTTATGGCATTGTTCTGAATGATCTTATTGGTAATTCTCATGTTGTCCCTCCCAATTTGAAACTACGGTTTACGGTCAAGCTCCTGTATCCAGGATCAGTTTATCGTATATTTCCGTCAACACGGAAATCATCTTAGAAGCCAGATTATAGGAATGCTGGAACTGTACCAGATTCAGTGCTTCTTCATCGTCATCCACACCACTGATGGACAGCCTTTGGTTTTCAATCACACCTGCAATATTGGTGTAGCTTGCAGTCAGGGTAATGGCACTCTGGGTATTTAATGCCACATCCGCCAGTACGCACTGGAGGAAATCCGCTGCGCCACAGCCTCTAAAGCTTACCATGGAGGTATCAGTCCTTAATCGCAACATTTCATCCACAAGGTCATATTTGCTCTCACCATCTGTATCCAGCGTACGGGTTGCCAACAGATCGGGATCATCCATCATTGCTCTGTTGATACCGAAGTTCTTAGCTGTCAGATAATAGTAGCTGTCACCCAGGCTGGAAATGGTGGTATTGCCATTTCTGGAGTCTACAAATTTGCGCTGACCATATCCGGTTGCCTCATTTGCTACAAAGAGGACATCACCGGCATCACCATAGCCGTTTGCGCTGCCGTCTCTGGTAACGATCTTATTGAAAGCTTCAGCAAAAAGTCTTGCCCACTCATTTAACTGCTCCTGATAATAAGGAATGCCCTGATAAGCAACATTGTAACCGGACTGCGCTTCTTTGCCGATACGGGAAGTATCCGGCTGGAATGGATTTTTGTCTGTGTCATCGCTTATGGTAAATACATAGCTTTCAATATTGCCATCCGCATCATAGATCACGGAAAAGTCATCATAATAATATTCCTGATTTCCCAATCTGATCACACCGCCGTTTATAGGAAGTGTGCAGTTGGAAAGGGATTTTAACCAGTCAGCAGTAATATCTACCGTTACCTGAGTCTTGCCGTTTTTTCTAGCCACATCGGCTATGGTACCCTGGAAGTTCTCGCCGTTATTGCCATCGCGGATCTCAATGAGTCCCCGCAGCTCGCCGCCGATCACGCCACTGTAAAGGGAAAAGTCTCTTCCGTCTTTCCAGTAGATATCATATAAACCGGTGGCATCCGACTGATTGTTATTGGCATAATTGGGTTTTGCGGTATACATCAACTCATTGTAACGATCGGAATCAACCAATGTCTGTCCGCCTGCTATTTTAACCACATAACGGGTGGCACCCGTTTCTCTGTCAGGATTATTGGTATCGTATACAGGATATTCCTCTACGGAAACATCTACGATCTTGGAAAGCTTATCGATCAGCAGATCCCTGCGGTCACGAAGTTCATTGGCAATAGCCCCTCTTAATTCGATAACATTGATCTGTTTATTTAAGGAAGCGATTTCTTCTGCATAGGAATTGATCTCTTCTATCTTATTCCTGATCTCCAGGTTCACATCTGTCTGAAGGCGCTCTAAGTTTGCAGCCATGGTATTGAAGTAGTAAGTCAGATTTTCTGCAAAGCCGATGAACTGTTCCTTTGCGGTAACATCTCCCGCTCTCTTCTTCAACTCTTCCATCGCATTGCACATCTCTTCAAAAATGGTAGAGAAACCTTTGATGGTCTCATCATCCTTGAAGTAGTTCTCTATCTGCTTCATGTAATATTCCAGCTCTTCATATTCGCCTAACTGGGTATTGTTGTTCCAGTATTTGTAATCATAGAAAGCATCTCTCTGTCTTTCAATGGCGGTAGTATCCACACCACTTCCGGCACAACCGTACTTGGTATAGCTGCGCAATGCATTGGCTGCCTGCTGTGTTACTACCTGTCTGGAATATCCCTTGGTATTTACATTGGAAATATTGTTTGCGGTAGTATTTAATCCTGCATTGGCTGCCGTTAAGCCCGAATATGCAATATGCAAACCAAAAAATGTAGATGACATCGTTTCACTTCCTTTCTTTTATCAGGTTCCCAGCGTATTGATGATGTGTTCCATCATCTCATCGATCACATTGATGTATCGGCTGGATGCGTTAAATGCATTTTGAAATTTGATCATGTTGTTTAATTCTTCATCATCAGATACACCAACTACCTGCTGTCTCATGTATTCGGTACTGTCTGTCAGTGTGGTCTGATCCTCATATACATCCCTGAATACCGCAGCGGATATAGTCAACTGAGATACAATGTTGGAATACATATCGATCAAGTTGCAGGGATTGGTCACATTGGGGTTTAAATAATATATCTCCTCATAAAGAACACCCTGTAACAGCTTGCCCAGCGGATAATCCTCTTTATCTTCTGCATTGACCATGCCAAGGAGCGTGGGTTCCTTCATCAGGTCGGGATTGATAGTCATATTCAATACAGTATAGAGCGTATTTTCATATCCCGGTCTGCTATCCTCGGGAATGGGATTGCCGCTTTCATCATAGCCGGGTACGGAAATCCTCTGGAATAACTGGATGGGATTGCCGTTTTTATCTACCAGATAACCGTTATCCTTATCTGCGGCAGATGCAAAGGCTTCGTTGAGCTTGGTGGTGATCAGATGTACCAGGTTGTCAAATTCTGCCATGGTATTCATGATCACGGAGTTTGCTATGGTGGAGTTATATGTATCCGCATCCGTCTGCATATCCAGATAGTTGGCTCTGTGATCGCCTCTTGCAAGAAGCTGTGCTTTCAAGGTACCGATATCCGAATCCCTTGCCGTAGAGATCGGAAGAGTTAGATCAAATACCATACTGTTGCTCAAGTCCGGATTGCCGGTCTTGGGATCCACGGTAGCATCCAGCACCCAGTAGGGTGTGTAGAAGTTGGTATTGGGGTCCTGGAAGACTCCCATTTCAAATACCAGGCCTCTGGTAACCAGCTGATGACCTTCCGCCTTTACAATAACGGCTCCGTCATAGTCTTCAGAATAATTAATATGGATAATGCCTGCCAGTTCATCCAAAAGGGCATTTCTTTCATCTCTTAAATCGTTGGCATGCTCAATGCCGCCGATCTCAATCTTAACGATCTCCGTGTTTAAGTCAAAAATCCTCTGCGCGATCTCATTGACCCGATCCACATTGTCTTTGACCTGTTTGTTCATCTTATCCTGCATATCGCAGAGATCTCTATATATCGCGCTGGAGCGCTGCAAGAACTGAGACGCACGCTGTACCAAAAGACCCTGCTTTACTGCATTTGCAGGCTCCTTTGCAAGCTCATTAATCGCCTCTGATAAATTGCTCAGTGATTGGTTAAAGGATTCGCCGTATAATTCTCCCATCAGATCCTCTACCTGTGTAAAGGCATTATAGGATGTCTGATAGAAGCACATGCGGCCATACTCTTCACGATAGGTCCGATCCAAAAAGTAGTCTCTTACCTGCCTGGTCTGTGCATAATTCACACCAAGTCCGGTCTGCTTTTTGGATACAGTTTTGGCACTATTAGATAAGGTAGTATAATTTCTGTCCACCTGATATACCTGTTGCCTGGTATATCCGCCTGTAGCGGCATTAGACATGTTATGCGCAGTTGTATTCAGCGCATTTTGACTGGTTTGTAATCCGGATGTACCGATATATAAACTTCCAAATAAAGACATAGGATTTCACCTCTTAACTTCCCTACTGTTTTGCATCAAATCCGGTCTGCTCCGCTCCCATGGTGCCTCCCGCATTAAAAGCATCCCGATTGTAATTTGCTGTCTCAGGAGCTGTTTTCATGCTTTTGAGTACATTCATATTGTACTGAATCATCTCCAAGGAGCTCTGGATCAGTTCCCTGTTGTGGTCGTTGACCCGCATCATCTGATTCATGGTGATCTTCAGTTTGCTGTGGATCCCCGACAGCCTTCTTTGCTCTTCGGGCCGACCTGCCAAAAGTGCTGTCAGTTGGTTTAGTTTCAATGAGTGAACATCCTTGTTCAAAACTGCAGCGATATCGTCCATGACTTTTTCCCGCTCTTTATCCAGGCGGTTTACCTTTGCGACGATCGTCTGCTCTTCATCCGTGATCTTTTCTAACTTTACAATGTCCCCTTCCACAATAACGGGGGTTTTTTGAACGGATAATTCCAATAGCTTTTCATATTCACTATTTTCTTGTTCCAAAAGATCCATTAAATTATCCATTAAACTAGCCATTGGAATTACCTCGTTTTCTACAAGGCCAGGCTGCCCTGTTTCATTTTTTCCATAAGCATGTCAGCAAAGCTGTCACTGCTTACATCGTAGGTGCCGGCATCAATCTTTGATTTGAATGCGCTGACAACCTCCGGTCTTACATCAGGTATTGCTGCTAAAGCCGCTTTCGCTGTCTGCAGGTCTTTTCCGGCTCCCGAAATAGAAATTGCATCAGAGAATCCTTTCTTCTGCTCTTTCTTGGATACCTTTGCACTCTGCTGCGCAGCGTATACCTGTTGAATTTGTGTAAATGAACCGATACGCATAAGACTCTCCTCCTTCCATGGATTATGCTGTGTCTTATTAAAATTATCGGCAGTTTTCCATAAATCTTTAGAAAAAATTTGAAATTTTCTTATTCAGCTCCATAGCTATCCATATATTCCTGTATTTCACTCTCACAGGAACGCATGGCATAAATCGTGTTCTGGATCAAATCTCCCAATTCGCAGCCCATCAGTTCTGCGCCCCGCTCAATGACCTCGCGGGAGCATCCTGCCGCAAAATTAGCACTCTTATATTTTTTCTTAACGGACTTTGCTTCCATGTCCTGCACGCTTTTAGAGGGACGGATCAGCGCTGCTGCCCAGATCAGTCCTGTCAACTCGTCCACGGCATAGAGCACCTTTTCCATCTCGTGCTCCGGCTTTATATCCACCGTCAGCTCATAACCATGGCTGCATACCGCATGAATGATATCCTCACCCACGCCGGCCTCACGAAGCAATTTCGGTGCCTTGATGCAATGGGCATCAGGATACTGCTCAAAATCAATGTCGTGCAGCAGACCTACGATTCCCCAGTATTCCTCATCCTCTGCATATCCCAGTTCCTTTGCATACCATTTCATAACGCCCTCTACAGTCAGGGCGTGCTGGATATGGAAAGGTTCTTTGTTGTATTTTTTTAACAGTTCCATTGCTTTGTCTCTTGCTATGTAGTCTTTCATGTTATTTTCTCCTAATACAAAAATTTTTCCAATCAACTTCTTTGAGATTGCATCAAATCCAATCTCATTTCGAAGCTGCTGTTTGTGCCTTTAACTGTGCCTTGTGCTGATACATCCGCCCGTCTGCGATATGAATGGCATTCTCTACGGTTTTCATGGAATCCGCCTCGCAGATCGCAAAGCCCTGGGCAATTTTAAGGGTAAACGGATATTCTTTTTTTTCGTTAAAATCCTCCAGTTTCTTTTGGTAGATCTCCATGGCCTGCTCACGCTTTTTCAAAACATCTTCTTCTATCAAGATGCAGAATTCGTCTCCCCCAAGCCGGAATGCTATGCCAAATTGCCCAAAACTTTCGGAAATGATCCCCGCAGCGCTTTGGATCATCACATCTCCCACCTCATGGCCGAGAGTATCATTTACCGATTTCAAGTTATTGACATCCATATAAATGATTCCTAATTCCTGAACATGTTCCGTTACGCAAGCTTCCAGCCGTTCCAGATAAGCTGCTCTGTTTTGGAGCTTGGTCAGGGCATCGGAATATGCCAGTTCATGTACGCTGTCATACTCCATGCCTTGGGCAATCAGCTGATAGGTTCCAAATTGACTGCCTAAGGCAAAGCAGATGATGAATATCAGTAATCCAAACCGTAGCACAAAAGCATGATCCATTTCATATACAGCACTATATCTTATCAACTCTAATAATGCCGTAATGCCTAAGGCTCCAATACCCAAAAGCTGTAAGCTGACCGCCCATACTCCTGCAGTGTACTTTCGTTCTTTGGAAAGTAATACCGACAGATTTTGCTTAATAGTCCAAATGACAAAGCCTGTGGCACTGACAGCCATAAAGACCCGGGCTGCAGGCAGCATGGTATGCCAATCCATCATGCCTGCCAAAGGAAGCACCACACAGGAAAAGAGATATAAAATCTGCAACACACAAAACGCCCGCACCAATGGATACCTCAAGATCCCATAATTCCAATCGGCATAAAGGATGATAGGCATGACAGATAAGATAAGCAGCATATTATCTATTACCTGAAGAACCCATGGATCTGCAACAAAAAGCTGCAATATATTTGCTTCTATGAGAGACCAGCCTCCGATACATAGGGAGAAAATGCCCAAATATCGCAGACTGTGATTTTTTCGTGCTTTTTTATAATTGATAGGAATATCCAGCAGGATCATGATAATACCGCCAAAACAAATCGTCATGCTGACCACAACGGATAGCAGTTTTTCCTTGATCATGGACAATAAAACAGAAGCAGGATCCCCCCAATATACATGATCGATCCTAAGACCTTCTCCCTGATAAACCGCTATTATCTCCAGCTTTAACTGTTTTCCTGCCTGATCCGGTGTAAAGCTTACAATGTTCCAAAGCCCTCCGGGGGGCTTGTTATAGGATCGGCCTTCCATCCTGGTTGTCTCATAGATCAACTCATCATCCAGATAAACCTTGGTATATACATTCTGACTGCGATATACCAATCCGGTATCATGTAACATCTGAGGCAGCCGGTAATATGCCACAACTTCCCCGGTCTTTGCAAGCTGAGAAAAGTCCATAGGCCGATCATTTTCATCGGTCCAGTCAGCGCTGATATCCCTATAATCTCCAAGGCCATAATCCACTTTAAAGCCCCTCCCCGTCATAAGGATCAGAAGCAGGGCAAACAACATGCCGACCATTACCACGATATAACACCACATTACCCCATCTTTAAATGTAATCTTTCTCCCGCCCATTGCAAACTATCCTCTCATTTTGCTTCTTATATCATAAGCATAGCTTATACTCGCCATTCGCCAAAAGTAAGCAAACTCCCTCCGGCTCACTTGCATTCATTATATTATAATCCATAAAGCATTTATCCTTCAACTGTGTTTTTGGTGCTTTTCTACTATATATGCAAGCTGACGATTTGCAGATATAAAAAAGAGAAAGGAATGAAAAGTTAAGATTGAAACTGTCAAAAAATGTGTGTACAATGGATATGATTCTTGATGAAGCAAAATATAAAAACATATTAAAGGAGAGCAGAACCAAATGGATATCAAAGAGCAAGTAACAAAAGCGGTAGAAAAGATCACAAAGGATCCGAAGATGCAGGAGCAGTTCAAGAAGGATCCGGCAAAAACGGTAGAGCAGGTATTGGGAGTCGATTTGCCGGATGATGTAATAAATAAGGTAATTGACGGAGTAAAGACAAAAATTTCCGTAGATAAAGTTTCCGATTTTGCAGGTTCCATAAAAAAATTATTTTAATTTTGCACATGAAAAACGCTCCGGTTTTGCCGGAGCGTTTTTATCTTTACACCATCAGCTGATAGATCTTGCTGCAATCCTCTTCATCCAATGTCACAAAGCCGCTGATGGAACCGCCGCGGCCATTGCCGTTACAGAGCGTGTTGACCAGATAAGGAATGTCCTCTTCCTTGGCACCCAATTCTGCAAAGTTCTTTGGCATGCCGATAGAGATCAGGAAATTGCGCAATGCTTCTATTCCTGCTTTAGCCGTCACTTCCGGATGGTAAAGATCCATCTGACAGCCCCAAACACGGACTGCAGCTTGAGCAAAACGCATGATATCGTGCTGACAAACATAGGTGAATACAGCGGGCATGGTGACAGCAAGCCCTGCACCATGGGCACAGTCGTACAGTGCGGACAGCTCATGTTCGATGTTATGACTGTTCCAGTCCTGGCTGCGTCCTACACCGCAGGAGTTGTTATGCGCCATCATACCGGCCCACATAATATTGGCACGAGCCTCATAATTATCCGGATCTTCTATTACACGAGGGCCTTCATGTATCAAAGTCAGCATCAGGGCTTCGATCATTCTGTCCGTGACTTCCACCTCAACCGTGTTGGTCAGATAGCGCTCATACAGATGCGCCATGATGTCCGTAATGCCACAGGCAGTCTGAAAGGCAGGTAAGGTTTGAGTTAAGGCAGGATTTAAAATACTGAACTTAGGACGAATGGCATCACCGCTGGCGCCCCGCTTGAGCATTCCATCCTCATGGGTAATCACAGAATCCGGGCTGCCCTCGCTGCCTGCTGCGGCTATGGTCAGGATCGTGCCGATGGGAAGAGCATTTTCAATGGGCTTACCGCAGTAAAAATCCCAAAAGTCGCCATCATAAACAACGCCTGCTGCAATTGCTTTAGATGCATCGATGGTACTTCCTCCGCCTACAGCCAAAACAAAATCCACACTTTCCTTTTTACAAAGTTCAATGCCCTCATATACAAGACCGCTTCGGGGATTGGGCTGAACGCCGCCCAGAAGAACATAGGCAATGCCTTCCTTTTCCAGCGATGCCTTTACACGATCCAATAGTCCGGAGCGAACAACACTGCCGCCTCCGTAAACAATGAGCACTTTGCTTCCGCCAAAACGCTTTGTTAAGCTTCCTGCTTCATTTTCACGCTCTTTTCCGAAAGCAAAAAAGGTGGGTGAATAAAAGTTAAAGTTATCCATATGATATTTCCTCCTAATTTAATTTTCCCCTTAGCAAAAGGACACTCTCCAGATTCCACTGGGAAAGTGTCCTTGACTAATCTTATTTATCCAACGACTTCATTGTCGGGAACAGCAATACATCCCTGATAGCCGGTGAATTGGTCAACAACATGACCAGTCTGTCAATGCCGTAGCCGATGCCGCCTGTAGGAGGCATACCGATCTCCAAAGCATTTAAGAAATCCTCATCGGTACGATTGGCTTCCTCGTCGCCCTGGGCAAGCAGGGCCTCCTGTGCCTTAAACCGCTCCCTCTGGTCAATGGGATCGTTTAACTCGGAATAAGCATTGCACATTTCCCTAGCAGTAATGAAGAGCTCAAACCGCTCCACATAATCCGGCTTGTCCGGTTTTCTCTTGGTAAGAGGGCTGATCTCCACCGGATGATCTAAGATAAAGGTGGGCTGGATCAGTTTTTCCTCTACAAACTCTTCAAAGAACAGGCTTAAGATATCGCCCTTCGTATGTCTGTCCTCATAGTGAACTTCTTTTTCATCAGCCAGCTTTTTTGCCGCAGCTGTATCCGGTATCTGGTCAAAATCGATGCCCGTATATTTTTTT
Source organism: Lachnospiraceae bacterium (assembly GCA_022510725.1). GTDB lineage: Bacteria > Bacillota > Clostridia > Lachnospirales > Lachnospiraceae > UBA2882. Next base: position 63,027 of record JAFLSW010000008.1, on the reverse strand, counting down.
ACCGCATCGATCATGGTCAGTCGCTCAAAGGGCTTCCCCAGATCGATCATATATTCTCCGTAAGGGATGGTGGTGGTTCCGCAGACTTCCTCCGCCACATGACGGAACATATTTTCCGTCAGATCCATCATGCCATTATAATCGGTATAAGCCTGGTATAATTCCATCAGGGTAAATTCCGGGTTGTGTCTGGTGTCCAGACCTTCATTACGGAATACTCGTCCGATCTCATAAACCTTTTCCAGACCGCCTACGATCAGTCTCTTTAAATAAAGCTCTAAGGATATCCTCAACTTAATGTCTTCATCCAGGGCATTGTAGTGGGTCTCAAAGGGTCTTGCAGCAGCTCCTCCCGCATTGGAAACCAGCATAGGAGTCTCTACTTCCATAAAGCCCTGATCATCCAAAAATCTCCTGATGGAGGATATGATCCTGGAACGCTTTACAAAGGTATCCTTTACTTCTTCGTTCATGATCAGATCCGTATACCGCTGACGGTAACGGATATCCGTATTGGTCAGTCCATGATATTTTTCGGGAAGGATCTGCAGGCTCTTGGATAAGAGGGTCACTTTTTCTGCATGGATGGAGATTTCCTCTGTCTTGGTCTTAAACACGGTCCCTTCGATGCCTACCAGATCGCCTACATCATATTTCTTAAAATCAGCATAGGATTCCTCTCCGATAGAATCTCTTGCCACATAAGACTGGATATTACCCTTAACATCCTGTACATTGCAGAAAGACGCTTTTCCCATAACACGCTTGGACATAATACGCCCTGCTATGCTGACAGTTTTTCCTTCCAGTTCATCATAGTTATCCTTGATCTCTGTACTATGATGAGTCTGTTCATATTTTGTAATAGTAAAAGGGTCTTTTCCTGCTTCTCTGAGGGCCTCCAGTTTTTCACGGCGGACCTTTAAAAGCTGGTTGATATCCTGTTCTCCCTGCTGATTCTGCTTATTCTGTTCTGCCATTTGCCTTCTCCTATATTGTGTTTCTGTCCCTTATGCCCTTTGAATCTCCAGCACTTTATACTTCAATATGCCGACAGGCACTTCTACCTTTACGGTATCTCCCACCTTTGCTCCGATCAGCGCTCTGCCTACTGGAGATTCGTTGGAGATCTTTCCCTTTAAACTGTTTGCTTCTGTAGATCCTACGATCTTATAAGTCAATTCCTGTTTTGCTTCCATATCTTTAATCTTTACAACGCAGCCGATGTTGATCTTATCCAGATCCACTTCATCTTCCACAACCACTTCTGCGTTTTTCAGAATTTTTTCCAATTCTTCAATACGGGCTTCGATATCCCTCTGTTCGTCCTTGGCTGCATCATATTCTGCATTCTCGGACAAGTCGCCCTGCTCTCTGGCTTCTTTGATCTTCTGAGCAACTTCTTTTCGCTTGTATACCTTTAAGTCATGTAATTCGTCCTCATACTTTTTTAACCCTTCGTAAGTTAAAATGTTTTTCTTTCCTTCCATTTGAAAACCTTCTTTCTGTATTTACCGAATGCCTTTCTCTGGCCATTGCGATTATGGTATTATACCTTATTATGAAAAACTCTGTCAAGGATATCAAAACAGGAATCCCATGTCACATAATCTCTCGATTTTCTATACCTGCGGATTTTCTTCCGATCCATATAAATTGAAAAAATATGAGCCCCTTTTCCAAATGTACCATCATGCCCTAAGGAGGTGCCGGTACAGTCCAGCACATAGTCGCAAAATTCCAATTCTCCATAGGCTCCCGTCACGGTAACGGCAAGACCGTACTGTTCCCATGCGTCTTCTGTAAATTCTTGATAGGCTTCCGATTCCCTGCTAAATACCGTCAGATGATTAAATCGATGATAGCATCGTCTCAGCAGGGCGATCAGATCCGTCCGTTTTAAAGCTTCTCCCTCTATAATGCCTAAGCGGGTTCTTTTTAAAGGGGTTATCCCTTCTAAGAACTGCCCTGCGAAATAAAGTCGCAGCTCATAGGGAATATCCTGTTTATCCTGCATCTGATACTTTTCCCATGCCGTATCTTTCATAAATCTCTGTATCTTCCATCCGGTAAAGGCCGCTGCCAGCTTAGGAAACCGCTTCGGTTCCGGTAATGGCTCCATAAACAGGCATTGGCTTTCATGATCCTGCCCCGGCAGCCGATACTGATAGGCACATCGGATCTTAGGCTCATAAGCCAGGATTTCTTTTAAACAGTTCAAAAAATGTCCCGCCAATGGTTTTCCTGGCGGGAAGCATAGGGTGTAATCTCTCTGTGAATGATTGTCTAGCCTATTTTCCATATTTCAATGTATGCAGATAAGCTGTTTTTATACCATCAACCAAAAAGAGAACAAACGCTGTCCGTTAATTCCTCCATGGTTTCCATGGCATTGATCTTCCCTCGGAATCTGGCAGAGTTCGGCATGCCTGCCGTATACCAGGCAATATGCTTACGCATTTCCCTGATGGCAAGATACTCACCTTTATACTGCACCATCAGCCTTGCATGCTGCAGAATGGTTTCTTTCATCTTTACTGGATCCGGTTTTTCTGCATAGGTTCCGTCTGTAAGATATCTGTTGACCTGGGAAAAGATCCATGGATTCCCCCTTGCAGCCCTGCCTATCATGATCCCGTCACAGCCCGTTTCATCAAACATCTTTTTGGCACTTTCCGGGTCTGTAACATCTCCGTTTCCGATGACAGGAATAGAAACCGCATCCTTAACCTTTGCAATGATCTCCCAGTCTGCTTCCCCGCTGTAAAACTGTTCTCTCGTCCGACCGTGCACCGCGATCGCCGCCACACCGGCATCTTCTGCTATCTTTGCCAGCTCCACCGCATTGACATGTTCTTCATCAAAGCCCTTTCTGATCTTTACGGTAACCGGCTTTTTTACTGCTCTTGCTACAGAAGAGAGAATTTTGCCTGCCAGTTTGACATCCTTCATCAGCGCGGATCCTTCCCCGTTGTTTACCACTTTCGGCACCGGGCAGCCCATATTGATATCCAACAGGTCAAAGGGTCTGTCCTCTATCCTCCTTGCCATTTCCCCCATTAGTTCCGGGTCGCTGCCAAAAAGCTGCAAAGACACCGGCGCTTCCTCCTGATGGATCTGCATCAGTTCTTCCGTATTCCTGTTATTGTAATAAATGGCTTTGGCGCTGATCATTTCCGAACACACCAGTCCTGCTCCTTCTTTTCTGCAGAGCAAACGAAAGGGCAGGTCTGTTACACCTGCCATAGGGGCCAGTATGACCGGACTGTCTAAAGTCAGACTGCCAATGGTCAATGTTTTCATCCCAGATCGTCCTTATTTCCTTTTTCCTTTTTTATTGCGCTCATAGATCAAGCGTAGTCCTTCCAGAGTCAGGAATGGATCATAAATCTCAATGGCATCCGTTTCATCCGAAATGATCCGTCCCAGACCGCCGGTTGCCACCACACGCAGGTTATGAAGACCGGATTCCTTTTTTACCTGTTCGATGATATATTCCGTCTGACCGATCTGTCCGTAAACAAGTCCCGCCTGCATACTGCTGATGGTCTCTCCTGCCAGAATGCTTCCCGGCTTCTTAATCTCTATTTCGGGCAGCTTTGCCGTATCTTCCCAAAGAGCCTTGGCAGATATGCGGATTCCCGGCGCAGTAATGCCGGCAATGAATCTGCCGTCTTCGGTGATCAGGTCATAAGTGGTCGCCGTACCAAAATCCAACACCAAAATGGGACCGCCGTATTTTTCATATCCTGCCACCAGGTCCACGATCCTGTCGGCACCGATCTCTCTGGGGTTTTCCGTATCAATGCGGATCCCGGTCCTGGTTCCCGGTCCAATGATCAAGGGCTTGCTGTGCAGATAGCGAGCCATGGCATTTTCCAGCGCATGCATTACATTGGGCACTACACTGGCAATAATGCTTCCTTCAATGTCTGCCGCATCCACCTGATTGTTTAACAGCATGTCCTTAATAAGGATGCCATATTCATCCGAGGTACGGGGGATCTTCGTGGTCATGCGAAAGGTGGTGACCAACTTATCTTTATCATATACACCAAATGTAATATTTGTGTTGCCTACATCGATTACCAATATCATATCTCTTCCTCCAATATATTCTCCGGGGTTTCCTTCAGGATAAAAACTTTATAATATAAGCTTAAAGAACTGAGCAGTTCCTGCCTGGTCCTTTTGATCTCTCCTACCATCAGCCCCGCCGAGATCTCATCATACAAAAAATCCGCTTCTTCGGCATCGGTTTCAATGGTCACATCTCCGTTTTCCTCAAAGAGGATCTGAAAAATGCCGCCCACATCCTCGGTGAACAAAACACTGATAATGTGCAATTCCTCCTGTATGGACTGGGGCAGGGAGGAAAATGCCGGATTGAAATAATATTTCATTTCATAGCCATTGGCGGCACAAAGCACCGTTCTTTCTGTTTTTCCTTCCAAGACCAAGGCTCCTTTCTTTGATTCCTAAACATAACCGTAGATTCCTCTTACGCTGACCTCGCCTGCATAAACCGGTTCTATGGTGCCGTCTTCCTTTTCTACCAACAGTTCTCCCTTTTTATCGATGCCTCTGGCGATGCCCTCAAATTCATTCTGAGGATCCAAAACCTTTACTTTTTTTCCCATGTTGACCAACCTTTTTTCATAATCTTTCAGAAGAAGGGACAGATCTCCGGTTTTTAAAAAGATTTCATAATAGGTTTCAAAAAATTCCATGCATTTGGCTACAATAGGCGCTCTTAATAAAACCTCGCCTTTTTCCAGTCGCAAAGAGGTGGCTTTATCCCTAAGCTCCTCCGGGAATTCCGTTTCATTTACATTGATGCCTGTTCCAATGACCACATACTGGATAAAACCGGTTTCCGTGCTCATTTCCGTTAAAATGCCGCAAATCTTTTTCCCATCTATGATCACATCATTGGGCCACTTGATCTTGACTTCCAGCCCGCAGACCTCTTCTACGGCAGCCGCAACTGCCAGGGCATCCACCAATGTGATCATGGGCGCCAGCTCCGGCTTTAATTCCGGTCTCAGTCCCAGGGTCATATAGATATTGGCATCGGAAGGAGACTGCCAGCTTCTGCCCCGCCGGCCTCTTCCCTTTGTCTGCTCGCCTGCAACCACCAGGACACCGTCTTTTGCTCCTTCTTCCAGCAGCCTTTTGGCATCCAGATTGGTAGAGCCGGTGCTTTCCAAATAATGGAGTTCTTTTCCTGCCCATTTGGTATTCATCCTGCTCCTGATCTCTGCCTGATTTAAAATATCCTGCTGCCCTATGAGGCGGTAACCTTTGTTGGAAACCGCTTCTATTTCATATCCGCTTTCTTTTAACTGATTGATGGCTTTCCAGACCGCCGTTCTGGAAACACCGAAGCGTCTGCAAAGCTCCTGACCGGAGATATAGCCCTCTGCCGCCCTAAGGAGACTCAGTATTTCCGTTTTCATAGATGCTACTCCTTATATCTCTGTCCTGATATGCTGATCGTATTTATGCGCCTAAGGTAGCCGCCATAACCGCTTTAATGGTATGCATCCTGTTTTCCGCCTCCTCAAATATCAAAGACTGAGGGGACTCAAATACCTGATCGGTCACTTCCATTTCTGTGATACCAAACTTTTCACCCATCTGGGCACCGATGGTTGTCTTCAGATCATGAAAGGCCGGAAGGCAGTGCATAAAGATGGCCTTCTCTCCTGCATTCTCCATGATCTTATCGTTTACCTGATAGGGAGACAGCTCTCTGATACGCTCTTCCCAAACCTCATCCGGTTCTCCCATGGATACCCATACATCCGTGTAGATCACATCTGCACCTTTTGTGCCTTCCATGGCGTCCTCGGTAAGGGTAACGGTGGCACCGGTTTCTTTTGCAATATCTTTGCACACTGCCACTAATTTTTCATTGGGAAAATATTTTTTGGGTGCACATGCCACAAAGTTCATCCCCATCTTAGCGCAGGTCACCATCCAGGAATTGCCCATATTGTAGCGGGCATCTCCCATATATGCCACCGTTTTTCCCTGTAAGGAACCAAAATGTTCCCGTATGGTCAAAAGATCCGCTAACATCTGTGTGGGATGAAACTCATTGGTAAGGCCGTTCCATACCGGAACTCCTGCATATTCTGCCAATTCCTCTACGATCTCCTGCTCAAAGCCTCTGTATTCGATGCCGTCATACATCCTGCCAAGAACTCTGGCGGTATCGGCAATGCTCTCTTTTTTGCCGATCTGGGAACCTGTGGGGTCCAGGTAAGTGGTCCCCATACCCAGGTCATGGGCTGCCACTTCAAAGGAACATCTGGTGCGGGTGCTTGTCTTTTCAAAGATCAATGCTACATTCTTTCCTTTTAAAGTATCTACCAGAATGCCTTTTTTCTTTTTTTCTTTATAATCCGCAGCCAGATCCAAAAGATATGTGATCTCCTCCGGTGTATAATCCAATAATTTTAAAAAATGACGACCTTTTAAATCTACCATGTTTGTATCCTCCATTTTGCTGTATCTATCTTAACTTATCCGGGCCATTGTTGCAAGCAAAAAGGGACCCGGTTAAATCCGGACCCCTTCTGATCTTTTCATTTTATTTCTTATCAGACATAACTTCCTTCATGCTGGTAGCAAGACCTGCGATACCCTGAATCTCGGAAGGAATGATGATCTTGGTAGCATTGCCTTCTGCCGCTTTTCCAAAAGCCTCTAAGCTCTTTAACTGGAGAACAGCTTCGTCTGCACCTGCTTCTTTGATCATTCTGATACCGTCCGCAGTAGCCTGCTGCACCTTCTTGATGGCTTCCGCCTGACCTTCTGCTTCCCGGATCATCTTCTCTTTCTGAGCCTCTGCACGAAGGATAGCTGCTTCTTTTTCTGCCTGCGCTTCCAAAATAGCTGATTCCTTCTGACCTTCTGCAACCAGGACGGTGGATTTCTTTTCACCTTCCGCACGAAGGATGGCTTCACGACGCTCACGCTCTGCTTTCATCTGTTTCTCCATGGCATCCTGGATACCGGCAGGAGGAATGATGTTCTTTAACTCAACCCTGTTTACTTTAATACCCCAGGGGTCTGTTGCAATATCCAAAGTACTGCTCATCTTAGTATTGATGACTTCTCTGGAATTTAAGGTCTGGTCCAATTCCATCTCACCGATGATGTTACGGAGAGTGGTGGCTGTCAGATTCTCAATTGCCATGATGGGATTTTCCACACCGTATGCATACAACTTGGGATCTGTGATCTGGAAGAACACAATGGTATCGATCCGCATGGTAACATTATCCTTGGTAATAACCGGCTGGGGGGCAAAGTCTACAACCTGCTCTTTTAACAGCACTCTTTTTGCGATCTTATCAAAGAAAGGCAATTTTAAATGGAGACCAACGGACCAGGTCGCCTGATAAGCTCCCAGTCTTTCTACTACATAAGCATGTGCCTGAGGTACAACTTTAACACAAGATGCAAGCGCCCAGATCAAAAGGGCAATGATAATAAATAATCCTAAAATGATTCCTGGCATTTAATTTTCCTCTTTTCTTTCTTCTACTATTAGTTTAACACCTTTTACATCTTTTATGATAACCACTGCGCCTACGGGCAGCTTGATATCATCCGCCATGGTTTTTGCCGACCATTCCTGACCGGAAACGGTAACACGGCCCGTACCCTGGATGTTGTCAATCTCGCTCAACACAATGGCCTGTTTTCCGATCATGCTTTCCACATTGGTCCTTGCTCTGTCTTTATTAAAATATTTGACCGCAATGGGCCTTGTAAAAATAAGCAGGAGCAGGGAAACCACGAGAAACACAAAAACCTGTATCAACACCGGTACATTAAATACTGCCAATATAAAGGCTACCAGTGCACCGCCTGCAAACCAGATGGTAGTCAGTCCCAGTGAGATGATCTCCATGATCAGCAGGATCACAATAGCTGCAAGCCAGAATAAAATAGCTGTTTGGCTGAAAATCTCCATCTTAGACTCTCCTTTCCTCCCCTTAGTGTGTTCTTATCATACTATATTTTCATAAAATATTCAATGAAAGGACTTTAAAAAAACAGCCCATTCTAAAATTTTCCTTTCACGGAAAAAAATGGAATGAGCTGCTTTCAAGTTTTTGTCATGCAATTAATAGAATACATGAGCTCCGATCACAACGCCGTTAGCTCTGCCTACTCTGGCAAAATGGGTTGCCCCGCCGATATTGCTCTGTCCGCTTACAGCAGCTTCAGCTGCTTGAATACAGGATGCAGAAGGTCCTCTCGCCGCAATGGCAGCTACCGTACCGTTGGTAGCAGGAGGGAACTGTCCGGGAGCGGTAATAACCCCGATAATGGTATTGGGATATCCGCCGCTTCTGACACGATTCATAACAACCGCACCTACTGCCAGCTTGCCTTCATAAGGCTGATTGCCTGCTTCTGCCTGAATCAATGCTGCAAGTAAAGTCACATCCGATACACTGGTGGGAACTGCGCCACGGTTCTGGTTTAACTTAGCTAACTCCTTTGCCCTTGCCTCTTCTTCTATTTCCTTTAAAGTCTTGCCATGCTCTGTCGTAAACTCTACTGTAACATAATCTGCAGATACATAGCCTATGGTATTTTTGTCTACCTGTACGCTTACCCAGCCGTCTAATTCCTCTACGGCATCCAGGACATCTCCGTTTTTCACCAGTTTGTAAACACCGGCTTCTTCATTAGGCTCTTTCCGAACCCTTAAGGCATCTGTTCTAACTGTAGCTTTTAAGGTGCCTACTTCTTCCATCATTCTTTCTGCGTCTTCTCCAAAGATCAGGTAATCGTTGCTTACCCAGCCAACCAGATTGCCGCTTTCGATCTTGGTCCATCCCTCTGTCTGGTCTAAGATCACACCGCTGCAGTTCTTAAACAGCTTGCCTACGATAGAAGCATCTTCTCCTGCTTCTTCCCTGACATTAACACTGTTATCTACATTTGCCATAACGACAGACACTTCGGATGCCTCTTCCGTTACTTCTTCTGTTTCGGCATCTTCGTCCTCTTCCGCATCCTCGTCAATAGCAAGAACAGCGGGATTGACGGTTCCGTCCGCTAAGGCGCCTGCGTGAATCGTCACTTTCTGGTCTGTTTCTTCCTCACGGTCAGATTCAAAAACAGCGGCTGCGCCGATATTCAAACCCATTTCTGAAGCTTCCGCAACAGCGCTCATCGCCATCCATGCAAAAATAAAACCAAATAATGCGAGCATGGATCGAAAAGCCTTTTTGCTTATACCTCTCATGATAACCTCCATTTTTTTCGATTTTTATTCATTTTTATTTCATTTCTGTTGCAATTATTACAGAAATGTTAAAAATCGAGAGTGAGACTATCATAACAGATAATATTTTATTTGTCAAATTTATCCAATTTTATCCATTTTACAGCTGTCTGGATTTATGAATGCAGGCCCGTTCCGCCTCAATAATACTACTGTTAAAGCCTGTTTTTTCCAAGACACTCACGGCTTCAATGGTAGTTCCGCCCGGAGAGCAGACCATATCTTTTAATTCTGCCGGATGCTTTCCCGTCTCCAATACCATTTTAGCGCTTCCGTATACTGCCTGTGCCGCAAACTCATAAGCCTGCTTTCTGGGCATGCCTTCCGCCACCGCACCGTCAGCTAAAGCTTCTATAAATAAGAAGACATAGGCAGGAGCACTGCCGCTTACTCCTACCACCGTATCCATCAGATGCTCCGGCACCACCAGCGCTTTGCCAAAACTTTGAAGGATCTTCAACACCTGTTCTTTTTCTTCTTCCGTTATGGCTTTAGAAAAGCAGACCCCTGTACAGCCTTCCATGACCAATGCGGGGGTATTGGGCATACACCGCACCAGCTTGCCCTCGCCTTTTTTAAAACCAAAACAGTCTGCCAGCCAATCAAGAGTTTTGCCGGGCGCAATGCTTACAATGACTGCATCTTTTTTTATGCTGCCTTTGATCTGTCCGATCACTTCCTCATACATCTGCGGTTTGATCGAAAGAATCAGCATGTCCGCTTGCTCTGCCACACTGACATTATCCTCCATGGTGCAGATGCCGAACTCTTCTTCCGCTTTTCTAAGCGAAGCTTTCGTTTTTGTGGAACCCAGTATCTCCTTGGGATCCAGCACTCCGTTTTTTATGATACCGCCGATCATGGCAGATGCCATGTTTCCTAATCCGATAAATCCAATTTTCATGCCCGACTCCTATCATTTCTTCTTTGTCTTGCACACTCATACATCAGTAAAGATGCCGCAATGGAAGCATTTAAGGATTCCACCTGACCCTCCATGGGAATCCTGATGGCTCCGTCTGCCAAAGCAGCCGTTTCCTCTTTCAGTCCATTTCCTTCATTTCCTATTAGAAAAGCAGTCGGCCTGCAATAATTATTTTCATCATAAACACTGCTTCCTTTTAAATGGGCGGCAAAAACCCGCACACCGTTTTTCTGCATATGATAGATGCTTTCATGTAGATCTTCCGAATATACAAAAGGCACCCGGTAAATGCTGCCCATAGTCGCACGAATCGCTTTGGGATTAAAAATATCTACCGTCTGCCCGCTCATGATCACACCTGTTATGCCTGCTCCCTCTCCCGTCCTGAATATGGTGCCCAGGTTGCCCGGATCCTGAATATCTTCCAGAATCATGTACAGTCCGTTTTCATCGGAAAGCAGGTCTTCTTCCTCATACTGAGGCATTTTAAGTACGCAGAGAATCCCCTGTGGAGTCTGGGTATCACTTATTTTCTTAAACAGAACATTGGTAAGTACATCTACTTTTACTCTGTTTTGGATATTTATACATTGAAAAACCTTTGCAGTTACCTGTTCATAATTCTCCCTATCCTGCCGCAGATCTTCAGAAATATAAATTTCCTGTATGCACTCCGGCGGCGCCTCTTTAAAAAGCCGCATTCCTTCTATCACATACAGCCCCTGCTTTTTCCTCTCCCTGGACTTTTGCATAAGCAGTATGATATTTTTCATTCTTTTATTTGCTATTGATGTGATCATTCTATTTCTCCAACACACAAACTTTCCTACTGGGAGAGCGCTCTGCTGATATCATACTGATATTGGTCAATGTCCTTCTGCATAGCAAGGGCATCATCAATATCAAAATCCACAAAGCTGCCGCCCCAATGGGCCACTACCCTGTTGGTCTTGCCTTCACAAAGGATATCCGCCGCATAAGCACCCATAATGGAAGCATAGTAGCGGTCTTTACAGGTAGGGCTGCCGCCTCGCTGCATGTAACCTAGGATCGTCGCTCTGGTCTCAATGCCGGTGGCTGCCTCAATGCGCCTTGCCATGGAAGTGGAATGACCGATTCCCTCTGCATTGATAATGATATGATGGGTCTTACCTACTTTCCTGTTTTTGATGATGTTGTTGATAATAGCCTGTTCGTTGTAATCATATTTTTCCGGCAAAAGAATATCTTCCGCACCGTTTGCCACACCGCACCAAAGAGCAATGTAACCGGCGTTCCTGCCCATAACCTCAATGATGCTGCAGCGCTCATGAGAGGATGAAGTATCCCTTACTTTATCAATGGCATCCATAGCCGTATTGATCGCTGTATCAAAACCGATGGTATAATCGGTACAGGCAATGTCCAGGTCGATGGTGCCGGGAAGACCGATGGTATTGATACCCTGTTTGGAAAGAGCCAGGGCGCCACGATAGGAGCCGTCTCCACCAATGACAACGATGCCGTCTATGCCATGCTTCCTGCAGATCTCAGCACCTTTCTGTTGTCCTTCCAGTGTACGGAACTCAGTACATCTTGCCGTTCCTAAAATAGTACCGCCCCGCTGGATGGTATCAGACACAGATCTTTTGTCCAGATCTATGATCTCTTCATTTAACAAGCCCTGATAGCCTTTTTTGATGCCTTTCACCTTGACGCCATTGCTGATAGCTTTTCTGCATACTGCACGGATGGCTGCATTCATGCCGGGAGCATCTCCGCCGCTTGTCAGGACTCCGATGGTTTTGATTTCTTTTGCCATGATCATTCCTCCGTTTCATAATCAAAGGTCTGTTTTATTCTAATCTATTTTTGAAACCTTTTCAATTGATTTATCGCCTTTTTTATACCAGACGGATATTCTCCTCCCCAAAAGCGCCGCGAAGTCGGCCTAAAAGCCCTTCATCTCCTTTTACATTCTGGTTTTGGGGAAGCTTCTTTAGCTGTTTTTGTTCTTCACAATAGATAATAACGCTGTCATTTCCTTCAGACTGTTCTAAAACAGAGGTCAAAAGACGCTCTTTCTGCTTATATTCATCAACAGAAGGAAACTTGATCCACAATTCCTTAGGACTCTCTTCGAAGGTCTGGATGGATTCCAAGATCAGTTTTCCGTCCTTTTCTTCCTCAATGCTCGTCCTCCCTGTTATAAAGACCTTTTCTTCTTCATTCAGCTTTTGGGCATACTTTTCATAATCTCTGGGAAATACTACGATCTCCACGCTGCCTGCCAGGTCCTCCAGGGTCAGGAATGCCATAACCTTATCGTTTTTGGTGTACTTTATAGTCTTTCCGGCAATGATGCCGCCGATGGTAACCTTCTTTCCATCCTCGATTTTTGCATGCCCCAGGTCTTCATCCAGAGAAAACTCTACCGTAGTGGTAGAGATTCTCTTTTTCCAGAAAGCCTCATATTCCTCTAAGGGATGTCCACTGACATAAAATCCGATCACTTCTTTTTCAAAGCTTAACAGAACTTCTTTTTTATACTCACCTACATCAGGCAGCTTTACATCATAATCTGCTTTTTCTTCTTCTCCTGCTAAGTCAAATAAGGACATCTGACCCGCCATGTTATTTTTCTTATCCTTTATGATGCTTTCCATGATCTGGATATAAACACTCATCAACTGCTTCCTGGTTCCGGGCATGGAATCAAAAGCGCCGGCTTTAATAAAGTTTTCCACCACCCTTTTGTTAAGATCTGCTTCCGCAAGGCGGGTAATAAAATCCTTCAGATTCTGAAAAGGACCACGAAGTTCCCGCTCTGCTACTACCAAGTCAATGATATTGCGTCCCACACCCTTGATGGCAGTCAGGGCATATACAATGGCACCATCCTTTACAGAAAAGCCAACCAGACCTTCATTCACATCCGGAGGCAGGATCTGAATGCCCATGGAACGACAGGTCATGATATAGAAAGAAACTTTTCCCGGATTATCAATCACAGAAGTCAAAAGGGCTGCCATAAATTCCACCGGATAATAGTGCTTTAACCAGGCAGTCTGGTATGCCACCACCGCATAGGCTGCCGCATGGGACTTATTAAAGGCATATTTGGCAAAGTCCATCATATCGTTATAGATCTGTCCCGCAACAGCTTCGGGAATCCCTTTTGCCACACAACCGGGCACCTGCTCCTCTTCATTGCCGTAAATGAAGTTGGCCCGCTCTTTCTCCATGACGGCCTGCTTCTTCTTACTCATGGCACGGCGCACCAGATCGCTTCTGCCAAGGGTATAGCCGCCCAGATCCCGCACGATCTGCATAACCTGCTCCTGGTAAACGATACATCCGTAGGTAGGCTCCAGAATGGGCTGCAGCTCCGGACAGGAATAGGTAACTGTCTCCTGATTATTCTTACCCTCGATATATTTGGGAATAAAATCCATAGGTCCGGGACGATACAGGGAGATCCCTGCGATCACATCCTCCAGATTCTGTGGCTTTAGCTCCTTCATGAAGTTTTTCATACCTGCGCTCTCCAACTGGAACACGCCGTCATTTTTACCGGTGCTTAAGGAATCATAAACTGCCTTGTCTTCATAGTTGATGTGATCCAGATCGATCTTTTGTCCGGTGCCCATTTCCGCCAGCTTGCAGGCATTTTGGATCACGGTCAGGGTACGAAGTCCCAAAAAGTCCATCTTTAACAGACCCAGTTCTTCAATGGTGGTCATGGTAAACTGGGTGGTTATGGAGCCATCCGAGCCTCTGGAAAGGGGCACGAATTCATCCGCCGGCTCCCGGCAGATCACCACTCCTGCCGCATGCATGGAGGTATGTCTGGGCAGACCTTCCAGCCTCTTGCACATATCCAACAATTCTTTTACCTGATCATCGGTTTCATACAGACTTCGCAATTCCGGATTGATGGCAATGGCCCGGTCCAGGGTGATATTGGGTTCACCCGGCACCATCTTTGCCAGGGAATCCGCAAAGGCATAGGGCAGATCCATCACCCTTGCCACATCCCGGATCACACCCTTGGCAGCTAAAGTACCGAAGGTAACGATCTGCACCACCTTATCGGCACCGTATTTTCTGCCTACATAATCGATGACCTCCTGCCTTCTTTCGAAGCAGAAGTCAATATCGATATCCGGCATGGATACACGCTCCGGATTTAAGAAACGCTCAAAGAGCAGATTATATTTAATGGGATCGATATCCGTGATCCGCAGACAGTAGGAAACAATGCTGCCGGCTGCAGAACCACGGCCCGGTCCGACCATAATGTCATTTTGTCTGGCATAGTTGATAAAATCCCACACGATGAGAAAATAATCTACATAACCCATTTTTTGTATGACGGAAAGCTCATAGTCCAGCCTTTCCTTTAAAGAACCGTCATCCTCCGGATAACGCTCCAAAAGACCGTCGGTACAAAGCTTATTGAGATAACTCCAGGAATCATATCCTTCCGGCACTTCAAACTTAGGCAGCTTGGTCACGCCGAATTCAATATCCACATGACAGCGCTCTGCGATCTTATGGGTATTTTCCAGGGCTTCCGTGGCGTAGGGGAAGAGTTTTTTCATTTCCTCTTCGCTCTTAATATAATATTGTCCCCCTTCATAGCGCATTCTGTCCTCGTCCGCCAGCTTCTTTCCCGTCTGGAGGCAAAGGAGAATATCATGGGGCTTTTCATCTTCTGCATAGGTATAATGGACATCATTGGTGGCCACAAGGGGAATCCCCAGCTCCTTGCTCATGGACAAAAGAACCGTATTAACAGTCTTCTGCTCCGGAATCCCATGGTCCTGCAGCTCCAAAAAGTAATTGCCTTTGCCAAAGCACTGCTCATATTTCAAGGCGGTTTTTTTCGCTTCCTCTACGAGACCCTTGGAAATATAACGCTGCACCTCTCCTGCCAGACAGGCTGACAAAGCAATGATACCCTCATGATATCTGGTTAGGATCTCAAAATCTACACGGGGTCTGTAATAATAGCCTTCCGTGAAGCCGCAGCTGACGATCTTCATCAGATTGGCATAGCCGGTATTGTTCTCCGCTAACAGGACCAGGTGGTAATATCGGTCTTCTCCGCCTGTCAATTCTTTGTCGAAGCGAGAATTAGGCGCCACATAGACCTCGCATCCCAAAATAGGATTGATCCCGATCTCTTTTGCCGCCTTATAAAAGTCAATGACGCCGTACATAACGCCGTGATCCGTAATGGCCACGCTGTCCATGCCCAGCTCTTTGACCCGTTTTACACACTCTTTAATTTTGTTGGAACCGTCTAACAGAGAGTATTCTGTATGGACATGCAAATGTGTAAAAGCCACCTGTCTGCCTCCTGTTTGTACACTATTATCAGTATACAAAATTCGATTATAAATGGCAATGAAATAAAAAGGACTTTCAGAAAGTTTTGCGGGCTGGGGTATTTATGATTGAAGCCTGATAAGACTTTCAAGAAAATTAAGTAAATATTTTTTATAGCTCTCCACAGCTTTTGTCTGCAAACCGATAAAGTCTTTCAGAAAAATCAACCTGCACATGTCAGAAAACATACACACATCCCATTCCAAAACTCGCTTCGCTCAAACATGTTGGAATGGGATGTGGTTTTCTTCCATTGTACAGGTGGTTTTTCTAAGAAAGCCTTTAAAAGGTTATGCAGAACAAAATGCTGTGGAGAGATATAGAAAATTTAACTTATTTGATGTAGTATAATGATTAGTAATATGATTCGGAATTGAAAGGCGTGATAGTATGACAATCAAAGAATTTGGGACCGAGAATAAAGAAACTGTCATTCTACTTCACGGCGGCGGGTTGTCCTGGTGGAATTATCTTGATGAAATTGAACTGCTAAAGAATCAGTTTCAGGTAATTGTTCCCATTCTGGATGGTCACAGCAAAAGTGATCATGATTTTAATTCCATAGAGGATAATGCAGTCCGCATTATTAATTACATCGATGATCATTTTAACGGCAAAGTGAAAATGATTGGCGGACTCTCATTAGGCGGCCAGATTTTGTTGGAAATCCTTGCCCGAAGAAGCGATATCTGTAATTACGCAATAATAGAAAGTGCCCTCGCTATTCCCATGCCGGTAACCCATATCCTAATTGAGCCAAGCATGAAACTGAGTTACGGCTTGATTCAGAAAAAATGGTTTTCAAAATTGCAATTCACGAGCCTGAAAATCCGTGACAACCTATTTGATAACTATTTTAACGATACGCGAAAGATTACCAGAGAGAATTATATTGCATTCCTGAAGGGTAATTCCGCTTACCGTGCAAGCCATAACTTATCAGCATGTCAGGCTAAAGTACTTATTTTTGTTGGCAGCAAAGAGCGTCCCATTATGAAAAAATCTGCCAGAATCATTGGGGACTTGATTCCCAACAGTATATTGGTAACATTAGAAGGCTATTTTCACGGAGATTTGAGCATTAACCATGCAGAGGAATATGTAAAGAGAATGATAAGCTTAATGAAATAAACCGAGATCTGTCATCTATCTGTCCACTCATCAAATCTTGTTGCTTTTCCCTATGGATTTTTCAAAAAAGCATCCACAGCCTCTATCCATTTCTCAGGTTCATAGGTTGCCTTGTAACAATGCGGATCTCCTTTAAAGCAGATGACCTCTGTTTCGGGATAGGATTTTTTCATAAGAGCAGCAGCCTTTTTGGATAAAACTTCATTTCCCTTTGTACCATGAAGAAACAAGATTCTGCTTTGGTTATTTACATCCTTGCACAGATTGCCGGTATTTGCTGCATGTACCATATTTGCTATGGAAGTATCACTCATGAAATCTGCTATCTTCAAATAGCTGTCCAGATATTTCTCCGGCAGAAAGTTTTTCTTGAAGGCTTCCAAAACCTTCGGATCCCGCTCTTTTGATCTATGAATGATCTTTATGTAATTGCTGATCATGATCTTTTCGGCGAATCGGGGAAAGGGTACTAACGGCGCACCATCCAAGACAAGACTGTTAATGGTAAGCTTGCCGGTCTTCCAAATCTCATGGGCAATGGCACCACCCATGGAGAGACCGCATAAAACATCGATGGTCTCCATATTCTGTGTCAGAAAATATTGTATAATTTCCTCTGCTTCAGAAGAGACAGAAACAAATTCACTGGCATCTTCTTCTGTGTGAGCATTTAAGGCTACGGCATAAACATCATATCGCTCTTTAAATGCAGTGATCTGCGGCATCCAGATCTGCCATGGTGTCAATATTCCGTGTATCAGAACCATGATCGGTTTTTTCCCGTCAACAAATTGATGTATCTGCATCTTCTCACTCTCCCATACACTCATCATAGACCATAAAAACAGAAATAGCAATGAATATCTTGGCAAGACCTTTGGACTTATCCTATTTGATGTAGTATAATAATCAGTAATATAAGTTCAAAATATACGGAGGAAAGATATAATGCAGCTTGATATGAAAATCACCGTCTTGGGAAGCTGTGTATCAAGAATTTCACTTTTGGACGGAGATCAAAAGGGCCATGGCATTGCAGGCAATGAATTAAAATTGGAATACTTTCTGGATAAACAGAACATTGCATTGGCAATGATGCCGCCGCCCTTTGATAAAGAGACTGTCGAAACCATTACGGCAGATGAGCTTTGGGACAAATCCAGATTGCATTCTTTAAAGCAGACCCTTCTGAAAGAAACCGTTCCTCTTTTAATGAATGGAGAGAGCAAATATCTGGTTATGGATTTTTTTGATTTTCATAATGCATTCCTCTCCTACAAAAATACGGCTTTTGCGACACAAGCTCATGAATTTTTGCAAACCCATGTATATAGAGAGCATAGAACCGGAATAAAAAGTTGGTGCTTTTTTGATATGCCTACATGGATTTACTACCCATGGATTGATCAATTTTTTGAGACAATATTACAAAAATTTGATTCTGACCACATTATTCTAAATCGTTTCCGGGCAAATACCTATTATTTAAGTAAAGAGGGAACAATCCTTCCGATTCCGGATTCCTACAAGATGCCTTATCAGTGTCATGATAAATACAATGGACCGGGAAGGGCGTTAGAAGACTATGTGATACAAAAATATGATCCTTATGTGATAGACCTATCGCAATTTTTTATGGGAGATGCAAATGTCTGGGATAATCTTCAAGGTGCACATTTTGAGCGTGAATTTTACAGAGAAACCTATGACCAGATAATGCGGATCGTGAAGGACGAAACGCATGATAAATATTTCTCGCAGCCAAGATTCTTTTCTGAAGAACGGCGGGGAATAGACGAAGACAGAAAAAGAGCCTTTGATATAGAAGCCGGATTTAAGACGATGGAAATGCTGGTTGAAAAGGAAGATATTCTGTGGCTGAATGTTTTGGATAAATTATATATGTATGCACCCAATGACAGCCGGGTACAGGAGTATGTGAGAAGTGTAATGGAGGAATTCTAAGAAATTCTTTAATAAGTTAAGGAGGGAAAATATTATGCAGCTTGATAAGGAAATGAAACGCAGCGAAAAGTATTACAGCGTCGGTTATTGTGCGAAATTGGATAAATATGTTTTGGCCTCCGTCGTTACATGGATAGCCTGGTATAACCGATATTATGAAATTTCGGAAGCAGAGTATAACTCTTTTAGCACCGGTGGATTGGACGAATTGGCAGAGCAGCTACACAAAGAGGGCTGCAGCGCGGAAAGATTTCTATTTTCTGATAAGACAGAAGAAAATACAAGCGAACAGGTTGCATTAAGGGATGCAGTGTATAGTAAATCCTGATTTTTGAAGATATCGTTTATATTCTCATTTCGATATATGGTATTTTATTCAATAATAGATTGCATTAAGTTGTCTTATGATTTAAAATATAGATATAGAATTGTCACACAATAATTGCTATCTATTGAAGGAGGTCTGTTTATGCAAGAGCCAATAAAAATACCATGCAAATCTAATTCCAATGTGGTTTTGAACGCAATACCGGGACATTTCGTCACGCCCAATTCTCATGTAAATTATTTTCTGGACATGACTAATCTGAAGTACAGGCTTGATGAGGCTTTTGAAACAGCTAAGGCTCTCAGCGAACAGATTGCCGTTACTACAGTTGTGGACACTATCGTGTGCATTGACGGATGTGAAGTTATTGGGGCATTTCTGGCACAGGATCTGACCAAAGCAGGAACCTACTCCATGAATTCCCGCAATACCATAAATATTATCACACCGGAGTTCACGAATTCCAATCAATTTGTATTTCGGGAAAATTTTGTTCCCATGATCAAAGACAAAAATGTACTGTTGCTTTTAACTTCTGCAACAACAGGTAAGACCATTTTAAAGGCTGCTCAGATTCTCGGTTACTATGGTGCAACCATCAGCGGAGTTAGTGCAGTATTCAGCGCTGCCAAAAGCGTAATGGGCATTCCAATCAATTCACTTTTCAGCACTTCCGATATTGCTGATTATAAGACATATGCACCGGAAGACTGTGCGCTTTGCAAAGAAGGTGTTGGCATAGATGCCCTTGCTAACGGCTTTGGATATTCAAGGATCAATTAAAAAATATTACTAATTTAAAAATAAAAAGGTCTTATCCTTTTGACATAAGGATAAGACCTTGCTTCATCTATACTTTTCAAGTCGATAAAGTTTTTCATCATCTATTTTGGCAATTCCGTTTTTATAATCATAACCCATTTTTCTATAAAATTCACAAGCTGTAATAGATGCAGGTATCTCTACTCGCTTTGCCCTTAAAAAGTATTCATCCTGTTCAAGTGTTTGGATGATTTATTTTCCGATTCCCATTCCCTGATATTCAGGCAATACAAAGCTTCCGCAGCATTTTGTTCTGCACAGCCTTTTAAAGGCTTTCTTAGAAAAATCGCCTGCATAATGAGAGAAAACCACAGCTCATTCCAACATGTTTGAGCAAAGCGAGTTTTGGAATGAGCTGTGTGTATGTTTTCTGAAATATGCAGGCGGACTTTTTCTGAAAGGCTTTATCGGCTTGCAGACAAAATCTGTCAGAAGCGCAGAAGTATTATTATTGCTTTATAAATACTTCTTCAGTTCCTCCACCTTATCCGTCTTCTCCCAAGGAAGATCCAGATCTGTACGGCCAAAGTGTCCGTAAGCTGCAGTCTGTTTGTAGATCGGTCTTCTCAAATCCAGCATCTTGATAATACCTGCCGGACGCAGATCAAAATGTTTGCGAACGATCTCCACCAGTTTTTCATCAGAGATCTTACCGGTTCCAAAGGTATCAACCATAACAGAGGTGGGCTGTGCTACGCCGATGGCATAGGAAAGCTGGATCTCGCATTTATCTGCAATGCCTGCTGCCACGATATTTTTTGCTACATATCTTGCTGCATAGGCTGCGGAACGGTCCACTTTAGTACAATCCTTACCGGAAAAAGCACCGCCGCCGTGACGAGCATATCCGCCGTAGGTATCTACAATGATCTTTCTTCCGGTCAGACCTGCATCTCCGTGGGGTCCGCCGATAACAAACCGGCCTGTAGGATTGATAAAGAATTTGGTGTCTCCATCTATTAATTCAGCAGGAAGTATGGGATCAAATACATACTTCTTGATATCTGCATGAATCTGTTCCTGTGTCACATCTGGATCATGCTGAGTAGAAAGAACAACCGCTTCTAAACGAACAGGCTTGCCATTTTCATCATATTCTACGGAAACCTGGCTCTTTCCGTCAGGACGCAGATAGGATAATGTGCCGTCCTTACGAACCTTGGTAAGCTGTAATGCCAGTTTATGTGCAAGGCTGATGGGATAAGGCATCAGTTCATCCGTCTCATTGGTAGCATAGCCAAACATCATACCCTGATCGCCTGCACCAATGGCCTCGATCTCTTCATCGGACATTTTATTTTCTTTTGCTTCCAACGCTTTGTCCACACCCATAGCAATATCTGCAGACTGCTTATCCAGTGCAACCATAACGGCGCAGGTGTCTGCGTCAAATCCGATCTTTCCTCTGTTATAACCGATTTCATCTACGGTCTTGCGAACCAGTGCAGGGATATCTAACTGTGCCTTTGTAGTAAGCTCACCTGTTACCAGTACAAAACCGGTACAGCAGCAAGTCTCACATGCCACACGGCTCATAGGATCCTGTTCCATACATGCATCCAGGATTGCGTCAGAGATGGCATCGCAGACTTTGTCGGGATGGCCTTCTGTAACTGATTCTGATGTAAATAATCTTTTATCCATCTTGTATTCTCCTCCTTATAATAAAAAAATCCGCTTTCATAAGCGGATATGTCAGACATAAATCCTCTTATTGTTCGATTACTCGCTCAGGTTGGCACCTTCCATTATCTATCGGGGTTGCCGTGGCTTCACAGATCCTTTGTACCTCCACCACTCTGAATAAGAGATTGTGCAATATTGAGTTTTTATATCTGTAACTACTAAATCATGAACCTGCGGTTCATGATTGTCATTCGCCGCTCGCCGAATGAGCAAGCTCATTCTTCTCGCTAACGTTCATTATATAATATTTCCTATGCGTCGTCAATAGGATGCATAACTTTTATGCAGTATTTGACAGAAAATATATGATGTCATTGTTTGACTTTTAGATATGAATAAAGATATAATATATTATCAAAAAATCGGAGAAGATAAAACATGATTACTCGGATATTTTCCATATTGCTGATTTTATCATATGCTTTTACATCTTGTTCTTCCACCGATACAAGCAGGGACATTGCAGAAGATACAAGTATTAATGAAGAGAAATGGGGTTCTTTTACACCGGATAAGACCTACAGCTATGACAATGCATACTATGCTCTTCAGACTGTAGAAAATCCTGATGATTTTGTGAGAGAGGTTAAGGTTTCCATTTATTCTGCAGATACAGATGAACTGGTTGCAGATTTCTACGCAGCAAGAGCCAGAGACTTCTGGGGAATCTGTTGGGAAAGCGACAGCTATAACATCTGGATACAGTCCGGAGATACCGGTTTGGCCTGCTATGCATATCAGGATAGGGAATGGGTTCTTGACAGAGAGGCTGTGCGCCCGGATGATATTATTTCAAAATATGATAAATAAATAGCTGATATATCTGGAAAAATATGTAAAAGACATGAAATAAGCTCGGAAATTCCGAGCTTTTATTTTGACATTCATATTAGAAATCTGTTTTAGGATACGCGAAGTTTAAACTTCTTCACTTCTTTTTCATCAGCAACCTTCTCAATCTGTGCTCCCAACATACGAAGCTTGGCATCAAAATCCTCGTAGCCTCTCTCAATGTAGAACACATCGTCCACTACGGAAATGCCATCTGCTGCCAGGGCTGCGATCACAAGGGCTGCGCCTGCGCGAAGATCCGGTGCGCTGATGTGGGCTCCTACATATTTGGATACGCCGTTGATGATGGCTGTGCTGCCTTCTACCTTAATGGATGCGCCCATCTTGGTAAGCTCATCTACATATTTGAAACGATTTTCAAAAATACTTTCTGTCACAATGCTGCTGCCATTGGAAAGAGCCAGGGTTACTGTGATCTGAGGCTGCATATCCGTAGGAAATCCGGGATAGGGAAGAGTCTTTACCTGCGTATGGGATAAAGGCTTGGAAGAAACCACCCTTACCGCATCATCAGATTCTTCTACTTCACAGCCGATCTCCATCAGCTTTGCCGTAATGGACTCCAAGTGCTTGGGAATCACATTCTTAACGGTAATATCCCCTTTGGTAGCTGCTGCTGCCAGCATAAAGGTACCTGCTTCGATCTGATCCGGAATAACAGAGTACTCCGTCTTGTGCAGCTTTTCTACGCCGCGGATACGGATCACATCCGTGCCGGCTCCCTTGATATTGGCTCCCATACTGTTTAAGAAGTTGGCCAAATCTACCACATGAGGCTCTTTTGCCGCATTTTCTATAATAGTCTGTCCTTCCGCTAAAGCTGCTGCCATCATGATATTGATGGTGGCTCCTACGGAAACCACATCCAGATAAATATGTCCGCCTTTTAAGTGATCTGCCTGAGCTGAGATCATGCCTCCCAAATCCACCTTTGCACCCAAAGCCCTAAAGCCTTTGATATGCTGGTCGATAGGTCGGCTTCCGATATTGCAGCCTCCGGGGAAAACCACTTCTGCTCTCTTGTATTTTCCTAACAATGCTCCTAAGAGATAATAAGAAGCACGAATCTTCTTAATGTAATTGCCTTCAAATACCACATCATGGATGGTGGAACCATTGATCCTGACGGTGTGCCGATCCAGTCTTTCTATAGTGGCTCCAACGCTCTCCATAGCCTGTAACAGGACATTGGTATCCCTGACATCGGGCATATTTTCTATTAAAACTGTTTCATCTGTCATAATGGAAGCTGCCAAGATCGCAAGTGCCGCATTTTTAGCACCACCGATCTCTACTTCGCCTACCAGGGGATTGCCCCCCTTAATCGCATATTGCTCCATAATGCACCTCGAACAAAATTTTCATCTACACTTTTTTTATTATATACCAGAGTAAGGCCCATTGTAAACTTGCAATTTAAAAATCGTTAAATTTGTATAAATTTCCGGTGATTTCTGCCCTTAATTCAGATATTGTAATGGATTTACTGCCGTTCCGTTGATCAAAATCTCAAAATGCAGATGAGGTCCGGTACTTCTTCCGGTATTTCCGCTTAAAGCAATCTTTTGTCCCTGCGTAACCCGTTGTCCCACACTTACCAGTACCTTGCTCAAATGACCATATCTGGTCTGGCGTCCATCTTCGTGATTGATATATACCACATAGCCGTAACCGCTGGCCCAGCCGGCCCTTACAACCGTTCCCGAACAGGAAGCTGTAACGGCAGTTCCCACCGGCGTTGCCCAGTCTATACCTTTATGATAGGTGGATGCGCCTTTGGTAGGTGCGCTCCGCCGTCCAAAGGAAGAAGAAATCCTTCCACCGGAAATGGGTTTGATATAGGTGGGTGGAATTCTTGTTCCGATCTCCACAATCTTAGGAACAGGAGCAATGGTAACCTCTTCTTTTAATATCTCTGTGGAAGCCACATTCTGGTTGCGATAGGTGACCATGGCAGCTACATTTCTATGCCCTGCAGAAGGCTGCTGTCTTACTACCGAATCAGTGGTATACCATGCATCGTTATAGATATACTCCGTAGGAGCGTCATAATCTTCTTCATAATAGATCTCTTCCTGTCTTTCTACAGAAAGTTCCGGCTCCGGAATGGTAATGATCAATTCATCTCCTGCGCGAATGGTGGAATTTTCATTTTCCAGCGTCTCATTCATCTCAATGATACGATCCAGAGGAATTTCCGTTGCCAAAGAAATTTCAGACAAAGTATCGCCGGGTTGTACTTCATAGATGGTATTCTTTTCCTGATCCTTGGTCAGGATTTCTTTCGCCAGGGCAATATCCGTCAATTCATCGTCACTGAGATAAGTCTCGATCACTTCAATCTTATCCACATAATACAGATCTACCAAACCATAATCAAAATCATCGAAATCCATTTGGAGGCTGGTCTGTATGGCTTCTCCCGACTCATACAAAGCTCTATCCGCACCAGCTCTGGGCACCACATTCGCTTCCCTTATCCGCACATCGGAAGTGGTGATCCGGGTAGTCAAGACATTGATCTCCCTGTTGGGATCCAATACCAGTTCCACCTGGAACTCATTATCGGCATCATATTTACTCAAAGCTGCCTGCAGGATTTCTGTTACACCCTCGGCATCCCGTACATTAACGGTAAATTCGTTGATCTTAATGGTATAAGCAAGACTGCGTTCCGTGATCTGCCCGCCTTTTAACACATCACACATTTTTTCTACTACATCGCTCTCACTATCCACCTTACCTATAATCAATTCCTGCCCTTCCGTTACCAGATCGGCATTCACAAAAACAAGCCCGTCCGACTCTTTGGCAAGTCTGATACGCGCTTCTCTCAGATATTCCTTAGCGGTTTCTTCGCTGTCCACCATGCCTACATTCTGTCCGTTCAAAACAACGGTATACATGTTATCTCCTGTGCTTTCCAACTTTCGTAAAGCAGGAAATAAAAGAAGGCACAACAAAAAGATCAGTGCCGCTGATCTCAAATATACGATTTTTATTTCACGATAATATTTGGTTATGTTTTTCATGAATTCTTTTTCTTTCTGACACTATATCCGAATTTCCCCAACATACTGCCGAGAGTATAATATTCTCCATGAGAATAAACAATAGGATCGGCAGCTCCTAAATGAAAGGTGTTGTTTTCATCCATATAAGCGTCGTCTACCGTAACTGCTTCTACCTTTGCCAAAAACATTTCATGACTCCCAAGATTGATAGACTCAGTTACCCTGCACTCTATATTGACGGGACTTTCCCCGATCAAAGGTGCTTTTACCTTTCGGGCCGGCAGTTTGGTCAGCTTCATTTCCTGAAACTTGTCCACATCCCTGCCGCTTTTTACACCACAATAATCTGTTGCAAAAGCGAGCTCCTGTGTGGTCAGGTTAATCACAAATTCGCCGGTTTCCTTAATCATATGGTAGGAATGCCGTTCCGGTCTTACGGATATGGATACCATGGCAGGATCGGAACATACGGTTCCTGCCCATGCTACGGTCAATACATTGTCATTTCCATCTTTATCCGATACAGTAACCAGCACAGCCGGCAGCGGATAGAGCATATTGCCTGGCTTAAAAGATACTTTTCCCATGATCAGATCTCCCATCCTACGGTATCTTAGTATTCCCAAAAATCAAAATTTTACATCATCTGCATGATCTGTATCGCCAATCCTGCTAAAGAAAGCAAAAATGTAAGAAGCACCAACGGCTTCAAGCCTGCATTTTTCTTAGCGCTCAGTTCCAGCTTATTAAGCCTCTCTCCCATCTCTCTTGCCTTCTTGGAGGTTTCCTCCTGAATGGACGCCTGAACATTTCTATACACTCGTACATTCTCTTTATGAACATGATCCTCTAAATGCTTTTGATTTTCATCCATACTCATGCGCATGGCAACCAAAAGCTCTCTGGTAGAACGGAGAGACTCTTCCATCGCTTGAAACTGTCCCTCTACATTTTGGAACGATAACGCTATATTACTGATAGCTTCCGCTAACTGGCGGATTGAATCCTCTGTGGCATATCTGCTTGAAGATATTGCCGTTTCCAGACGCTCAAAGGAATCTTCCAGCCCGGAATCGTCTCCTGCTTTTTCTTCCAATTCCCGCATAGCATCCGCAATAGCTCGCTGGTTCTGCAACATGCTCTGATTGAAAAGTCGTTCTAAGTCCAAAAGCTTTGCAGAAATATCTTCCTTAACAGCTTCTTCCGTCTGGTCGATCTTATTCATCAACAGCGCTTCACTACTGCCATAACCTTCAAATTGCTCTATGCCGCATTGGATCAGCTGCTGAACCTGCTCGGTCACTTCTACATTTTTCAGATTCAGCCTGCGCATTTCCTGCATCAGGCGTTCGTATTCTGCAGCCCGTTCCTTTGCTCTTTTTAAATCTCTGGCTTCAGCCTGCGCATTCGCCTTTATCATCTCGCCCGCGTTAAATCTTCTTGCCAGCTTATCCATAAAATTATCCACGAAAACACCCTCCGTACCCTACATATGTACTATTAACAATATACTTTTCTATTTTATCATGTATTATTTTCTTTTACAACCTCTGGGTTTTTGGCAAAAAGCCTTGTTTTTTTGTGAAAACTGCACAGTAAAATCCCTGCATTTTTCCTGTCATTATGAATATTTACTATTTTTTCACTCAGTGTTCATAATTTATTCATATTTTTCGCTTACTATAGTAATACAAACAACGAACGAAGTAATGTTGTAAAAACATTACAGACATAGATAAATTTTTTCATAATAGCCCAGGTATCGCAAGATACCTGGGCACTCCTCATTTTATATCACTTTTCTGCTGTGAGCTGACTCAACATTTTCTCAAGATGCCGGATTTTAGCATCTTTATCTGCCAACTGTCTGTCTTTTTCCGCTATCTGCTCTTCCATTTCGTCCATCTGCACTTTCAGCTCTGCTTTTATTTCCCTATGTGCTGGTTAGATTTTCCCCAAAAGACTTATCAGACCTTTAATCACTTACCAACTCCTGCACCTGCTCATTCAAATGCAGCATCCTGGCATCCAGATCGGAGATCATATTAGCGCATTCTACCAGCTCGTTTTTGATATGCTCCGGGATATCTCCTTCAAACTTATAGTGGATCTTGTGCTCTAAGCTGGCCCAGAAATCCATGGCAACGGTACGGATCTGTATCTCCACCTTGGCATCTATGTGTCTGTCTGACAAAAAGATGGGTACGGTCACGATCAGATGATAGCTTTTGTAGCCGCTGGGCTTGGGCTTAAAAATATAATCCTTAACGGATACCACCTTGATATCACTCTGATTGATGATCATCTCGGCGATCCGATAGATATCGGAAGTAAAAGAACAGATCACCCTGACACCGGCTATATCGTTTACATGCTCTACCATATTGGAAATGGTGGACTCATATCCGTTTTTCTTTAATTTCTTAACAATGCTCTGGGGCGTCTTGATCCTGGTCTTAATATGTTCGATAGGATTATACTGATGTACATGCTGGAATTCGTCATTTAATATCTCCAGCTTGGTGCCGATTTCCTTTAGCGCTGAGTTATATATTAAAACTACTTCTTCCCAATTTTGTACTTCATTTTCATTTTCAGGCTTCCATTCCAAATGTCATCACCTCTGCTGTTACATTTATACAAACATTTTACCATATTTCAGAAAAAATTGTATAAAATATGCAAAAATTTTATTCTTTTTTCATTTTTTTATCAGCTTTGCTATAATATGCAAAAGAAAGGAGAGAACTATGTTTCGATTATGGGGCAAGATTTGGAAAGACAACCGTCTTTTACATGATACGGTATTTGAAGAAGAAAGCGAGGATACCCGGACTCACAAAGTATTCCGGGGCTTGGAAGAAATCTGTTACCGCATGGACCTTTCTAAGCCCATGTGGCTTGATAAGACTGTGGCCGAATTTAAGCAGCATGCCAAGACTCGTTTTTATCAGGATAATTTTATAGAAGAGATTCCTTTTGATTATCTGGAGATCCAGGTAATCGAAGAGGATTAAAGAAGCTTTTCAAATATTTGGCATAAAAAGGTTGACACTCGAAATAATATGTTGTAGTATCTAGATATCAAGATGTAGTATTCAAAACTACTTGTTGTGTTTAGGAGGTTGATATTATGAACATATCTATTCGTGAACCGGGAAGTGCCATTACACACTTTATTGCCATGATACTTGCTATAGGAAGCGCCATTCCGCTGTTAACCAAGGCATCGGGATTCGGCTCCATGTATACCATTGCTATGTTCATTTTTATTTTTACTATGATATTGCTTTACGGAGCCAGCACAACCTATCATTCCGTAACCTTAGCGCCCCATCGGATCAAGATCTTTAAAAAGATCGATCATATGATGATCTTCGTTATGATCGCAGGCTCTTACACTCCTGTCTGCTTATTGGTGCTGGATCATCACACCGGCTACCGGATGTTATTCCTGGTGTGGGCTGTAGCTATACTCGGTATCCTGATCAAAGCACTGTGGATCAACTGCCCTAAGTGGTTTTCTTCCGTATTGTACATCGGAATGGGCTGGCTTTGCGTCAGCGCTATCAAGTCCATTCTGGAGCTTTTATCCACTCAGGCATTCTTGTGGCTTCTTGCAGGAGGCCTGCTGTATACAATAGGAGGCGTGATCTATGCGCTGAAATTAAAGGTATTCAACGCCAGACACGCCAACTTTGGTTCTCATGAGATCTTTCATTTATTTATCATGGCAGGCAGTTTCTGCCACTTCGTATTCATGTATCAGTATGTGATCATCTGATCTAAGCTTCATAACCGTTTGGATTGTTTTTCTGCCAGTTCCATGAATCCTTACACATCTTTAATACATCGCGGGTTGCTTCCCAGCCAAGTTCTTCTTTGGCAAGGGAGGCATCTGCGTAATTGGTAGCAATGTCCCCTGCCCGTCTGGGCTTGATCTCATAAGGGATGGTAACGCCGGTAGCTTCTTCAAAGCTTTTTACCAGATCCAATACACTGTAGCCTTTTCCCGTTCCCAGATTGTAGATCTTCAATCCGGGATTTTCTTTTATCTTCTCAATGGCTTTTACATGTCCTAAGGCCAGGTCCACCACATGGATATAGTCCCTTACACCTGTTCCGTCAGGGGTATCATAGTCATTTCCGAACACACCTAAGCATTTCAGTTTTCCTACTGCAACCTGAGTGATATAAGGCATTAGGTTATTGGGAATGCCGTTGGGATTTTCTCCGATCCTGCCGCTTTCATGGGCACCAATGGGATTAAAGTAACGAAGCAGGATCACATTCCATGCCTCATCCGCTTTTTGGATATCCGTTAAGATCTGCTCCAACATGGATTTGGTCTGCCCATAAGGGTTGGTGATCTCTCCTTTTTTTGCCTTTTCGGTAATAGGCACCGATTCCGGTGTACCGTATACCGTAGCGGAAGAAGAAAATACGATATTCTTCACTCCATGGTTTCTCATCACATCTAAGAGCACAAGGGTACCGGAAATATTGTTGTTATAGTATTCCCAGGGCTTTTGTACAGACTCGCCTACTGCCTTTAGGCCTGCAAAGTGAATAACGCTTTCGATCTGCTCCTTTTCAAAGATCTCTTCCAGGGCTTCTCTGTTCAAAATATCCGCTTCATAAAATGCAGCTTTTTTACCGGTGATCTCCTCTACCCTTTTTAAGGATTCTTTGCTGGAATTGCAAAGGTTATCCAGCACTACCACCTGATAGCCTGCATTTAAAAGTTCCAATACCGTATGACTTCCGATAAAGCCGGTTCCGCCTGTTACTAAAATTGACATATATTTCATCCCTTTCTGCCGTTTATAACTGCGCGCCGTTTTTCTTTAGCAATTCTCTTGCTGTTTCCACACTGTCTACGCCGGTAGCATTTTTGATAGGTGCAAATTCCCTTTCTCTGATAACTTCAAAAGGAAGACAGCTTTTCAAATCATGGATCATATCCAGAACCAACTGTTCAAATTTATACGCATTGGGTTCCTCCGGCTTGATCTGTCTGCCTTCCCCATCCAGGCAGGTTACCTGCTTCTTTACTACATGGAGTTCCAGCTTATGGGACATGATCCGCTCCAGTGCAGAAACAGAAAACAGATAATTTAGGATCACGCCAAAATTATAAGCATAATCTCCTTTTTCATTTTTCTCTTCCCGCATCTCGTCTGTCAGTTCATAATACTCCACGATAGAAGGTCTGCCGTCCTCTAAGCACATGACCCCTACCTTTTCATCGGGGGATGCTTTTCTGACTACCTTGGAGCCGGCTTCCACGCCGCTTTCCAGTACCGCTCCTACAAAAACGGGATCGGCAATCTTTTGCAGCACATTGTCCACCGCAAATATATTTAACCATTCCACACCCATTTGGTGGATCACATCCAAAAGACCGTTTCTTGAAAGAGATACAAACCAGCCGCCGTTTCCGTTGGGAGAAGTGGACAGCCGCCCTTTTTCCTCCAGCAAAATCTTTCCATTTTCGTCTACTGCCGGAGCCATCTCCTGTTTAAAAAACCAGATCCGGTCTTCACGATATCCGAAGTACTCATGCTCCTTAAAAAAAGAAACCGTCTTATCATGGTTCTTGTCGCTGGTCATGACAAAAAGAGGGATCCATGCTCCTGTCTTTTCCACTACTTCCATCAGGTTCCTGATCAGGCACTCAAAGATATATAAGGGCTTAGAAATACCAATATCAAAGACACCCTTGGGATCATTGCTGCCCAAACGGGTTCCCATGCCCCCTGCTAAGAGAACCGCACCAACTTTACCATCCTGAATGGCCTTGATTCCCAAAGACTCATATTTATCCTTTTTAGCTTCGATCTCCTGAATTTCCAAAGAGGTTGTGGGAGTGATCTGCCCTTTCTTTGCTGCTTTATCTCTATTAGCCAAAGCTTCTATAACAGAAAAGTCCGTTTCCTCTATCTGTTGCAAGAGACCTTCCTGCTCCTCTTTACTCAATTCATCAAAATAGCGGAGTAGATGCTCTTGTCCGAAGGATTTTAACTTTTCACTTGCCTCTGTATAATTCAACTTTCTACTTCCTTCTTTCCATAACTTCGTTTCAAATTTACCTGCTCCTATTATACATAAATTAACAACATTTTCCAATAGTTAGTCCAGGCTTAGTCCTGCAAAAAAATCCACTGTTCCCAGATATTCTTCCTTATACCGCATAAAATAAGCTTTCATCTGAGGATTAGTGTCTCCCAGATCTGTTAAAATATCGGAAATATTCTCAAGGCTGACACAGCCCAAATCGGTAAAAAGAGAAAGATATACCATATCCTCTCCATGCTCCTCTTTTAAGACCAGCCAAGTCTCCTCACTTTCTTCTCCCTTTGTATGGGAGAGAAGGTACTCTGTCAACATTTTTCGATTATCATCTGCTAACCCTTTATCGTGTAGAAGGCGAAGGAAAGCCAGCCTGACCTTTCTTCTCCTTTTTTGCTCTAAAAAGAAATCCAGATTATTTTCCCTGCTGCCATAATCCTCTTCTCCGCAAAGCAGCAGCTTGGTATAGCCTTCCATATCATCCCGGGAAAGCACGGTCAACATCCTGGCATCCCACAGGGACAGCCATTCTGCATCATCTATGGACTGGGTCTGAAAAAGATAGGGTGCGTCCAATATGCCGCATACCGCAGCCAGCAAGGTACCAAAGCCTTTTTCCTCAGGAGTAATGGACATATCCGGTTCCATCTTTTTTGCATCCAAAAGGCAGATGCAGGAAAGCTTGGGGCACTCTCCGAACAAAGCCTTCCCCAAAGCATAGTATTTTCGTTTCAGGTAGATCTCTTCTAAGTCCTTACAGTGGGAAAAGGCCCAGTCTCCAATGCTTTCTATGGTTTCCGGCAGATAGATCCTGCAAAGACCGCTTTTGTTAAAGAAAACCTTTTTCTCAATGGCTTTTACCGGAATCCCCTCTATGTAAGAAGGCAAAAAAAGCTCTGACCGCTTTCCCTCATATCCGGTAATGGATACTCCGTTATCTGAAATTGTATAATGATATACGGCTCCTGCCGTTTCCAGTATTTTATCTTCCATCAATCGGTCCAATTCTTCAACTTTTTATTCTTTCTATAATTCCAGTTCTCTGATCTGTTGTACCAATCGGTCTGTCCGCTCCGAGATCATCAGCCTTTCATTCTGCTTCTGATATTCTTCACAGCCAAAAGAAGCAATAAACCCGGCGGAGTCGTTGTTGACCGTCAACTCCGTTACCAGTACCAGCAATTCATTTCCTTCACCAAAGGCCTTTTCCACAAAGGCAAATAGGGAAGACAGGTTTTCCTTACAGGTAATGACCTCCTGTTTCATTTGCGCCACTTCTTTGTCATAGGCTGTTTTGATCAATGCAAAAATCTCTTCGTCCTTTGCCGCCCCATCCTTCCCGGCACCTTCTAAAAACTGTATGATCCTGATATGCTTTCTTTTCTGCTCCGGCAAAAGCGCGCCGCTCATGATCTGTTTTTCCAAAAGCTGTTTTCTTGCTTCCAATTGCTGTTTTAACATCTCTGACTGATCCCCGGCAGACTTTACCGCTTTTAAAGGTGCCGTCATTTCCTGCAGATATGCTGCTGTCTCCATGATCTCCTTACACCGGGCTATGGTTTTGTCAAGGAGCATGCCCAGAAGGGAAAGCCGCTCGTCAAAAGGCGCATCCTTCGCTTTTGCCACCAGGGCATCTGAGATGCTGCCGCTTAGGATCTCATCTATATGGTAATCCTTTTTATATTTTTGATACAGATCATAATAAGCGCAGAACTCTTTATCGATCTTTTCATTGCGGATATACTGGCTGACCAAGGCTTCTGTTACTTTAAGCCCTTCTTCCTCGTAAAGATACAAAATCTCAGAAAGATCCTCCCAGCCTCTGGCTGTCACATAATGTCTGCCCTTGACCGTGGTTTCCACATGATAAAAATATTCCTTATGCAATTCCAAGAAACTATTGACCGCACCATGGATTCCGGCCTCTCTGGCATACAGCTTCCATGCATCATAATCCGCTTCCACTTCCAGAACCTTTAAACGGTCCATGGTGACCACATCAAACTCCCGCACAGACCTATTGTATTCAGGAGGATTTCCCGCGGTTACAATGATCCATCCTTCCGGCACTTTATGCCTGCCAAAGGTTTTGTACTGAAGAAACTGCAACATGGACGGAGCCAATGTTTCCGATACGCAGTTGATCTCATCCAAAAATAAGATACCCTCTTTGACGCCGCTTTCTTCCATGGTCTCATATACGGATGCAATGATCTCACTCATGGTGTATTCGGAAACCTGTCGTTCTTTCTTATCATAGGTTTTGGTCACGATATAAGGAAGTCCCAAAGCAGACTGTCTGGTATGGTGGGTCATGGAATAAGAAACCAAGGCAATGCCAAGCTCCGATGCCACCTGTTCCATAACAGCAGTTTTACCGATACCCGGCGCACCCAAAAGGAAAATGGGCCGCTGTCTTACCACAGGGATCCGATATTCGCCCAGCCTGTCCTTTTTCAGATATAATGTAACGGAGTCCTTGATAAACTCCTTTGCCTGTCTGATATTCATCTCTATTCTCCTTCTGTTTTTTCAAGGCTTCTTTCTACGGATGCACTTTCTTCCATCAATTCTATCTCCAACTGGGTGATCACTACCTGAATCGCCCACACAGGTACTTCCGGCTTCTTATCATCTTCTCCCAGAAATGCAAATATGGTGTCGTAGTCCGGCATCCTTTCGGGATAGACTCCATAGCCGTCGGTAAAATAGATCAGACCCTTGAGATTTTCATATTCTCCCTTTTCGATCTGCTCATCCACATAGTCAAATACCGGTCTGAAATCCGTAGAGCCAAAGCCCTTCAACTTGCCCGATGCCAGAAAATCATCAAAATCCTTTTGACAAGTGATCTTCACATCCGACTGCACGCTGCTGTCACATTGCAGAATATGGACATTTACCTTATCAAAAAAGCTTTCACTTTCCTTTAGAATGGTATAGGTCTGTTCCAAAAAAGCGCGCACCAGGCTGCCTTTGCAGGAAGCGGAGGTATCGATAGCAATGACAAACTCCCGAACCTTTTTTATCTCCCTGTATTCCAAAGGTTCTATCAAAGGCATGTTTTCATATAAAGAAAGACCATAAGTATAATAGATATAATCAAATTCGTCGTCGCTTACTCCCACATCCTCCATCACACAGGTAAAGCGCCGCAAAATATCCCGGTAATCATATCTCTCTTTGGTAGCTTCTCCCAAATTGGCGAGCATGCTTTCCGAGTCGGTCTTTCCCTTGGAAAAGCTTTTTAAGTCCGCCTTGATCCTTTCGCTGATCCTTTGAAACTGCTCCATACCCATAACCTGTTCCCGATTGACGACCCAGGAAGCATGTTCATCCATATAGCTTTGCTTATGCAGCTCATCAAGTTCCTCTTCTGACAGAGGATGGTTCTTTAAATAATGATAAATGCGCTCCGCCGTAAATGGACCATCCTGTATCTTTTCCGAAAGGGTTTTGATAGTTTCCTTTAAGGCATCATCCTTTTTTAATGCCGCTCCACTTACTCCCAGCTCTAAAATGGTGTTTTCCACTGACAGATCTGCAGCAAGATCCCAAAGAACGGAATCCAGTTTTTCATATTGAAAGCTATGATAAAAAATACAATGCAGCAAAACATGAAGATAAAGCCGCATGGCAAAATTCTGTTCTTTTTCATAATGCTTTAACAGCCAGATGGGATCATAATACAGCGTCATACCGTCACAGGATGCACCCCCTAGACCAATCCGCCCTTCCTTTTGTAATGTCCCTGCTGCCGTATCCAAAAAACGGAGATTGATCACGATACTGTCACAGGCCAAAGAAATGATATGATCCGCCAGACCTTTTATCCTATTCTTTTTTTCTTCTTCTTTATTTCTATCATCCTTCATCGTTTTTAAGTATATCACATAAAAAAAGCTATGAAAATTGAAAAAATGCACGGTTTCTTATATAATAATAGAGATACAAAATGAATGTATAAGATCAGGAGCCCGGCTATGGAAGAAAATACTGTGGATGTGACCGTGGTCATTCCCGTGTACAACATGGAAGCCTATCTGGATCGCTGCGTAAAAAGCGTTCTGGCACAGACCCTTCCCAATATAGAGATCATTTTAGTGGACGATGGCGGAAGCGATGGTTCTGTTGCCATGTGCGACGATTATGCCTCTGCCTATCCTGACAAAGTCCGGGTCATCCACAAAGAAAACGGCGGACTGACTTCCGCATGGAAAGCAGGAAGCAGCCAGGCCAGAGGCCGCTATATCGGCTATGTGGACAGCGATGACTTCATTCTGCCGGATATGTATGAGACCCTTTTTAACAGGATTGAAAAGGAGCAGGCGGATATTGCCTGCTGCGGAGTGCGCCATATTTATGAGGACGGAGACCACGAAGAATGGGATGACCAGATGGAGTTTCCTACAGATGTGTTTGAACCTGCTGCTATCAGGGAAGAAATGTTTCCCGTGCTGATCAACGACGGCAGCTTTATGGGCAGACGCTTGCATCCCAATCGGGTCACTAAGTTAGTAAAGGCTTCCTTAGTAAAAAAGAATCTGCCATTATGCAGCGATGCGGTTTCCATCGGAGAGGATTTTCAGTTTTCTCTGTGTATGTTTTTGGATGCCCAAAAGATCGTAGTGGTAAAGGATTATTTTCCTTACTATTATTACATGAATCATGCTTCCATGACCATGAAGTATGATCCCCAGTATATGTCCAAGATCAAGGTCATGAAGGAAAATCTGCTGCGCATCAGCCAGGAAAAAGGCAGCTATGACTTTTCAGAGCAGATCTGGAATGATTTCCTCTGCCTGACTATACTGCATATAAAGGGCGGCATTTACAAAAAGAGATCTGTGCCCTACAAAGAGCACAGGCAGGATATGAAAACGGTCTGCAACGATCCGGATGTGATAGAGGCTTTACAGAAATATCATATGCCAAAGCTGACTTTGGGCGAAAGACTGTTTATTTTCTTGATAAAGCATCACATGTATTTTGCGATCTTTTTAGCAGTCAGAATCTACTTTCGATAAACTTTTATTTGAGGGGCGATAAACCAATGGGAAACTCCGGCGAAAATTTATCCGGCAAAAAAAGAAACCATACCCTTCCCCTTTGGACAGTCTTTTTGCTGTCCTTCTTTTTGGTTGCTCTTCTCTATCTCCTTTTTAAAGACCGAGCCTTTGGCGGCAGCCCGCAAATGACGGACATCATCATTGACCAGCCTGCCATGGAAGGCAGCAATAAAACGGGAGAATATGACTTCTTCTGGCTTCTTCTTTGGATCGGCTGTTTTGCCATATTGGGGCTGTTTCTTATAGGAAGAAATTTCTTTGCCCCAAAGTCTTCGGAAGAGATCGATCTGCAAAAATCAGACAAAACTTTGCTACATCCTTTATATAAAGCGGCACTTTGCTTTCTGCCGCCTCTGGTTCAATTGGTGATCTATGGCAATACCTCTATCCTTCTTCTGTTGTTTTCCTTCTGTTTTGCCCTGATCCTTTTCTTTGCAAAAGATCACACCGGTAATATCTGCTCACTCTTTTTGATCTGCTATTTTGACATACAGGTTTTAGGTGTTGTGGCATCTTTATGGGCTGAGGTTTATCCTTCGGATAAGCTGCTGTTTTTACTGGGCATCATCCTCTTTGCCATGGCAGCCATGATCTATGGACGCTTCCCTGCCCTGCGGCAGAAGATAGTGTGCCTTAGTCAGCTTCCCCTTCCTTTACTTTTGCTGCTATACACCAAGCATACTTACCTATATCAAGGGGAAACTCTGACGCTCTCTTATCCTTCGGCTTACTTGCTCTGCATTGGAATCATGATCACCGCACTATATGTTTCCTTGATCTTTACCATGTTACAGCAAAAAAAAGCTGACATTTCGGATAGAGATCAACGCAATGTTTTTACTGCATCGGCTATTTCCATATTTTTATATGGTTCCTATATTCCTGCCGCTTTAATGGTACAATCTGATCTGCACCATCACGGAGAACAGCTTCTCCCTTTTCAGCAGATCGTTATGGAAGGCAGTAAGGCATATGAAAGCTACTATCCTGTTTCCGGCCTATTTCCCATGCTGATCGGCGGCATCAACCAGCTTTTATTTGGAGGAAAAGCCACCACCTACAGTGCAGCATTTGTGGTTCTGTTTCTGCTTTTTGGAGCTTTGATCCTGTTTTTGATATCCAGATATGTAAAAGGCATTTGGATACTGACCTTTGCCTTTTTGTTCCACATGCCTGTCTATTGCCGCACCTGGATCATCTTACCTGCTCTGTTATTGCTTTCACTTCCAAAGGTCATCGAGAACAAACGGCGTTTTCTTTATCTTTATACAGCCTGTGGATTCTTAGGGGGACTGTATTATCCTTTATTTGGGCTTTCCCTGATCGTGGCAGGTCTGCCCTTTGCCCTGATACAGCTTTATGCTTACCTGAAAGAAAAAAAACTAAAAGAAGATCTGAAAACAAAAGGATTTTATTTAGAAAGTCTTGTTCTGCTTTTACCCATCCTTCTTTCTATTCCTTTGCTCATAAGGATGGCAAAGCATATTTTGGCCTATTCCCATCAGACCCTTTTGGCAGACGGACTGTCTCTTAGCACCGTTTTTCTGCCGGAGTGGTTTCTGCCCTATTTATCCTCTCATGCAGAATGGCAGGATAGCATATACCGCGGCCTTCGCTTCTTAGGAGGCATGGTGCCTGTCTGGCTATTCTTACTATTGCTTCTTTCCTTCCTGTATCAGAACAGGAATAAAAAACCTTATATGCATCCCCTGTTTTTGGGGTTGTCCAGCGGTTTCCTGATTCTGCCCGTGTGCTATACCTATACCATGGTCATTATGGACGAGACTTGGGTCAGCCGTCTTTTTTCCCGAAGCAGTCATTTATACCTCTGGGTTCTTGCCATATTTCTTCCTATCTTGATACTACGCTATGGGGAGAGCCTTTTTAAGAGCCAAAAAGCTGCTGCTTTTCTTTTGGCCTGCCTGTTAAGCGTCCCGTTTCTTACTTTTTACAATATGAGAGACTATGGCTTTCCTGTTTTAGACGGCGTATCTAACAGGGACAGCGCCTGTGTGGGAGAATATGGGGCTAACCTTCATCCTTTTCCCGTTTCACCCGATTATGTGCCCATTTCTAAAGAAGACCAAAGCACCTTTCCCAATCTGGGTAATGGTTTTATGAGCGCTTCTGTAAGAGACTCCCTATACGCCTATGAGAGCAGCTTTAACCTGCTGCATGCTTTTGATCCCGAAGCGGCAATGATGGGGCTGGATACCGGACAATTATATTACTTCCTGTTAAATGAAAAAGCATTGTATTCCGGAAAGATTTCCCTTGCCAAAAGCAGGGAAGCGGCAGAAGATGTGATCGGCTTGATCGACAGCCACACAGCTGTGGGCAGCGACCTTCGTCCCTTACAGAACTATTACATTTATCGATATTTACTGGAAAACGGCTGGCTGTATGATACCAATACCGGATTTTATGTGTCAAAAGAAGCTTATACTTTGATGTACGGAACAGGCGATTATGAGCGGGCTTCTCTTTCCGATTCCCCTTGGGCAGCGCCTATTTACATAGGAAAATGCGCCCAGAGTCTGGGACACAATTTAAAGAATTTATCCGGAATCTTGCATCCGGTCTCCACTCCGTCCGAATTTTTATATGTAGAGATCAATAAAGAAGCGCTTGCAGAAAAACTGGCAGCGCCGGTAAATGAAGACACGATTCTTTTGGTAAGCTGGAATGGCAAAGGAAGCCTTCTCTTTGATCTGGGAGACGGTACTCTACTCCTTCCCCTTGCGGCAAATGCAGACTGGGCTATGGGAAATTATGAACAGATCTGGATTGGTATCTATGACCAGCAAATACCTATGTCAGAACAAGATACTGGAGTCTTGCTGGACGAAGTTAGTGATGGCTTACAATATTATGAGCTGATATCTGAGTTTTGATTTTTTCTTTTCCCATCATCATCAAAATTCTTTTTCAATGCTATTTCCGTAGGAATAATAGAAGCAACCAATGCTACGCACTGCACCGTACATAAGATTCCTGCCAAATTAGCAATGGCATTTTCAGATGCACCATAGAAAAGAATGTGTGCAACCAAAGAAATCACAAATAGGATCCACCCCAGCTTCCACCATAGGCGTCCGCAATAATCATGTGCGAATTTCCATGTGTCCACATTTTTCATGGACCTGGTTGTCCGATAACCATATATTCCGTTAATGCTATTTGGCGCATTCTTCCACATCATCCACCCGCTAATGACCATGATGAGGGGGATGAACAAGTCACACGCAAGCAGAAACCACCAAAAACCCATATGCTGCCTCCTTATAATCACCTAAAGCTGAATTTGCAGGCATTTATTCAAAAGCTGTGCCCGCAGGTATTCATATCGCAGTCGCTTTTCCTCTTTGACAAAGTGTTTTTCCTTAAACTGCTCCTCGCAGTTATCATAGTCTAATACTTCATCACCGAATTGCTCACTGGTCAGGTCAAAAACACAGTCATCTACCACATTGAAGCAGTGATAGTTTCCACCGGGCCTTAAGATGCCGTAAACCTTGCCTCCGAAGATGTCCTGCATCAAAAATGCCGTGATCGAGCACTGTCCCAAAGTGGGATTATGAGTACTCCATTCATCCCTCATTCGGGGTGCGCAGGTGTCGGCACACCAGATGTCTAAAAGGATATCATAATAGTCCCTGGGTGTCAGGCCGCCTGTATCCTTTATATCGGCTGTTTCCCATCCATAAAATTTATATTCTTTCATTCGCTGTATCCTTCTACGATTCTAAAGTATTCATCGATCTTAGCCTGTGCTTCTTCCTCAGGCAGATCAAAATGCGACATGACCAGATGTAGGACTGTTTCGATCGAACAGTCCTGAGAAAACTTATCCCTTATTAAGTCCATTGGATCCATAAATTATTATCTCCCTTGCATCATTATTCTACACTAACAGAACCCATAGTATCTGCTACATCTACTATTTCAGGTCCTTCCGATCCGGCTTCCGCATTCTCTGCTACCTCTTGAGGATCATCATACTCTTTCTCTTCTTTTTCTTCCCAAAGCGTATCATATTTTTCTTTCTTTTCACGCTGAACCATTGCACCGACGCTTTTTGCCGTCTGATACATTTCCATACTGAACTCCATCAGCCTCTTCTCATCCGATGCCGGTACAGTTGCACCTCTCATGATCCTTCGCGCAACCTCAATGATCTTGCCCATATCTTCCGCCCACTCTTTTGCGGCATCGCCTTGCTGCTCTGCTACTGTTGCATTCCAATAAGCGCAATACTGATCCGCCAGCTCACTTAAATAATCCTGATACTCTTTCTGCTTTTCATCTAAAGCATTCAAAGTCAGTTCCAAAGTGGCAGCTTCCGAACCATATAATTCCTGCCCGTCAGGAGAAGATTCCATCCGGGAGCGGATCGTCTTTAATTGCTTTGAAATGGCAGATTTTTCAGCCTGATATGCTTTGATCTGTTCTCTGTAGATCTGTTGTGCTTCTCCGATCTTCATATTCACTACCTCCATGTATTGATTCGATACTTCCCTGTATCTATGTTATATATCGGCAAGGTTAGCAAAAAAAACATCTTTTTATCGATCATACTCACAGATATATCCGATCTTCCCTTCATATTCGGGATAGTATGCTAAAATATCTGTTACCATATCTCCTACCAAACATTTTTTCTGTTCCCCATCATAAAAAAGAAACATTCCATTCTCAGCCAGATCAATTCCATTCACTTCTGTATGCCAACTTGGCTCGTCGGGGGCCCACCAATTTCCCAATATATTAATACAGATCGTCATATCTTCATCTATCCAAAAATAAACATTTTCCTGCCCACTGTTTTCTATTTGGTTTTGTATGCGCATATATTCTTCAAATGTGGTAATATCTGCTAAATAGCCGCCTTTCTCGCTACACCGGGTTT
Source organism: Lachnospiraceae bacterium (assembly GCA_022510725.1). Lineage (GTDB taxonomy): Bacteria > Bacillota > Clostridia > Lachnospirales > Lachnospiraceae > UBA2882. The sequence goes on along the minus strand of JAFLSW010000008.1, from coordinate 21,565 downwards.
TGGCTTCATCATAACTAATATCTTCTACAAAAATCTCATACCGGTGTGCATCCGAGAGAACCTTTCCTGTCTTCAGCAACGAAAGTATCTCATCTATATAATAATTATAGTTCGGCCGCATTTGTTGCTCTGTGTCAAATATTGCATTTAACTTTTTCGTATAGACATCTTCATCTACCTCTTTGTCATTCCATATATAGGTATATTTAAACACATATTCTTCATCATCAATTTCTTCCCATTCTTCAGTCCATTCTCCTCGTGCTACACCAATCCATTTCCCATTTTTTATGGCATAGATATAATCATAGTAATATCCCATGTGTCCGTCTGAATTATTAATAAGATTCTGTCTTTCTATGTAATAATAATTTAATCGGGCTGTCTGCAATTCATCTATTTCGCCATTATGATAAGTTAAGATCAGACAACCACCTGCTTCAACTCCACTATCAATAACAAGTTCAGGAATATCATCGTCATTTACATAGATCAAGCTATATGTAAAACGACCCACATTTTTTCCTTCTGCAAACCCTTCCAAATATTCTGCATATGCCTTTTCCCAATCCTTCATATCATATGCCGCCTCTGCCGCTGCTCCAATCGTTTCGGTATCAGGCTTTGCTTCCTCAGCTTTTTTCTCTTGAGTCCAACTTGCAATATTCCCAAAAGAGTCGGCAATTGCTATTTTGCTTTCTTCCATATTAACACAAACCTGCTGCCCCAGATATGCTTTTGCAGTTTCTATATTCTCTTCCTGGGATGCAGTCCCCCTACTGCCACAGCCTATCATACTGCATGCAATAAGCAGACAAGTTAATAAGATCAAAAAATATTTCCTCATATTTGTATCTCTCTTCTCGCACTAGTACCATCAAATCCATTGTATAAATGCAGTTTTATCGTTCCGATTATATCCTGCTCATCCTAAAAGTGATAAGCCCAAGCTAACCATAATGATATACATAACCGTTTTGGGCATCATCAACATGCCTATCCTGGGATTTTCTTTTGCATACAATGTAACCGGAATATAAAATGCAAAGCTCAAGAAAATGCATAACGCCATCGTTACACCAAAAGCACCGCCGGAAAGTAAAAACAGAACCATTTCAATGGCCCCCATAACGGCAAATATCATATTTCTGCACAAAGAAAGCTTCTTATTCCCTTCTCCAAACCATCGATTCTGGGGCAGCAGACAGATCAAGATTCTAGCCAAAGCCGTTACCCAGATCAGGATGGGAACAATACCGGAAAGGATCAGATCCGGATTCATCATTTTCCAGATATAAAAGAGAATGATATAAAATACCGTCATAGTGACAGATGTAACAGCCAATCCCAGATTCATCCACCATACAACCTTGGGTGTTTCTCCTTTCATGTGCTTTATGACTCTTGGCACCAGATGAAAGGCATCCCCCGATCCCAAAAGCAGGGTCATAATACCATATAAGAGAAATGATCGATCCGCTCCTCTTGTCAGGAAAATGATTCCTGCAATCAGATCAAACAGCAGATATCCAATGCAAAAAACCGATTCCCCAATTTTCATTCCCATTTTTCCGTCAGCCATTTTTTCACTCCTTTTGGTCAAGCTTCTCCTCAGTTCACATAGGTGTCCCAACTTCTATCAAGTTCCCATCCGGATCATAAAAGCGGATTACCTTTTGTCCCCAGGAATGTTCCATGGGACAATTTACATATTCAATGGGTTCTTTATAATTCTCCAGTTTCCTAGCAAAAGCTTCTATATCCCGTTCTTCAAAATAAAGCTCTGTGGCATGATTTTTGGGGATGATCTCCTTATCAATAGATCCCTTCCATATCTTAGCATCCTGAAGGACCAGCCCTTCCGTTAAGATCACATTGCCATCGTTATCCAAGACAACATCCAGTCCAAACAATTCTTTATAAAAAACCTTTGATCTTTCTATATCGTTTACAACGATCAATACATTTTTAAGCTTCATAGGATCCTCTTTCTTGATTGATTATCTCCATAACCGATGTGCCGTCTGCTTTTTGAAAATCGCACTTTTCATAGAAATTGACTACGGACCGATTCTCTGCAATTAAGATCAGATATAAATAATCCTTATATTTATCCTTTATTAGCGAAAGCAATTCTTTTCCGATACCTTGTTTTTGATATTCAGGTCGAACGCATAAGTAATGCACATATGCTGTTAATTCACCATCATCGATTGCATTAATCAGACCCACCAATTTTTCATCATCCCATGCCGTAAAGACGGTCTCGCACTGATTTAATGCTTTCATCAATCGCTGGGGATAATCTGCCGAAATCCAATCAACCGATCGAAACAGATCCTGCACCTGCAACTGTGTAAAACATTTATCATCCGTATATCTGATATTCATAATCTTTCCTTTCAGTCAGGGTATTTTGAGTATTAAGATTATAGCACTATTCTCCTGCATTCACAATGATATTACTATGATAACAATACTGCATCTCCCTTAACTCTTTTCCGCCAATATTAGTATCTAAATAATTGCCACTAAATACAAAACCGGCTTTCTCATAAAACCTTCTGGCTCTCTGGTTTTCTTCCAGCACCCACAAAAAAATATCTGCATATCCCAATATGAATAATTCTCTCATGACGGCCTCAAGAAGCTTTTTTCCATATCCTTTACCCATGTATTGGGGCAGGAAATAAATGGATATGATTTCTCCGTAATCCTCATAATCCGCAAAACGGGATCTGCCATAGCTGGATGTGCCAATCATCTTCCCATCCTCTATCATGATAAGAGTATTTCTTTCTGCATTATCAAGCTTATCTATCCAGTTATCGCCAGAAATGCTTTCCAGATAACTTTGAGGGATGATGCCCGCATAGGCAGATTTCCAGCTTTCTTCATAAATACGGCTGATGGCATATTTATCGTCGTTTTGTTCCATATGTCTGATTTCCATGATCAATCCTCCCTTCCAAGTATTGATAACCAAACTTTCCTTATGCATCACTTTCTATAAAAAGTTCTACTGCTCTGTTAAACTCTTCCGCTTTTTTATTTGCAATAAAATGATCTCCCTCTATCAAAACCAGCTTGGCATTGGAAAGCCGACTATAAATAAGCCGGGTATGACTTTCTTTGATCATATCCTTTGTACCGGCAATGACTAATATAGGCATCTTTAAGCAATCCAATTCTTCCGGCTTTATATTTGGATCATTTACCATCAACCCAAGCATTTCAGCATTTTTCTGTGCTTCCTGAGACTTTTTTGCAAATAGTGAGGCTATTCGATATCCTAACTCTATAGGGATTTGAACATAGGCTTTCACTCCCTTAGGATCCAAATTAGCTCCGTTTAAAATAAGATGTTTTACCTTTTCAGGATAGCGAAGCGCAAAACAAAGTGCGATATTTCCTCCATCGGAAAATCCCAAAATGTCAGCCTCTGCTATCTGATGCTCTTCCATAAAGTCATAAAGATCCTTGGCAAATTGGCGAATGGTAAAAGGCGAGTTACCTCTGGCTGACTTACCATGCCCTCTTGTATCAAGTGCATATACCCGATATTTTTTAGAAAAAAATTCAATTTGATGTGTAAAATAGGTATAGTCCTCTCCGTTTCCGTGAAGAAGGATAAGGGGTGTCCCATTCCCTTTTTCTATATAATGTAATGTGATATCTATGACAGTGTCCTCCCTGTTTTATTTTAGTTCTTCCATGTAAAAGCTTTCTTTTTTCAGGTCTCTGTAATGTCTTCCTTTTTCTGCCGTAAATTTTAATACACAATAATCGGGATCGTCTATACCGCCATGATAATACAAAGTGTCACCATCCCGCCAGATTTCTTCTTTGATTTCTCTATCCTGTAAAACCTCCATGGAACCGACCAGCATAAGCCCTTCATAGATAAAACGGCCTTTGTCAAAAAAATAGATGCTTGCCTTGGGATTCTTTAAATATTGCTGCGTCCGCATGGAGGATGTATTGGTTGTAAAATAAAAACAGTTTCCCTCTACTTTTCTGGGTGCAAACATGGCCTTCATATTGGGAAAACCCTCTTCATCTACAGATGCTAATATTGCCACTTTGCGTTTTTTAATAAAATCAAAAACCTGTTCTCTTGTTCTCATGTTAAAACTCCTTTCTATCCTGTTTCATTTGTTCTCGTTTTCTGTCCGGATCAGCGTGTCCAATATCCGTTTTAGGAAACTTTCAAACTTTTCCCGTTCTTCTGTAGTAAACCCCTCATAAAACAGCTTGTTCATTTGTTGGGATACAGCTTCGTACTCCTTTTGTAAAGACTTTGCATAGTCCGTAAGAGATATAATGGTCTGACGGCGATTTTCCGGATTGATGTCCCTTGATAAGATATTCTTTTTGACCATGCCATCCACTACAATGGACACCGTGTTTTTGGCAAGGGAAGTCTTCTGGCTGATCTCGCTAATAGTCAGATGATCTGTCTTCCACAAAATAAATAAAATCCTTCCTTGTCCCCCACTTAGCCGGATGTTATGCTCCTGTAGCATCTTCTCAAAGATCCGGTCCTGCAGCTGCTTGATCTGGGTAATATAAAATCCACCTTTTGTCTCCATATCTCTCCTTACTTCCTTTTAGAACATTTCTATATAGAATAATTAGAGTATAACATTTCATACTGCTCTTTTCAAGTCGTGATTTATTTCAATTCATCTATGTGTCTTTCTTCTTCTGGAATCACTTTTATCACCTTGGCAGGAACACCTCCAACCACAGTATAAGGCTCTACATTTTTATGTACCACTGCACCGGCTCCCACCACTGCCCATTTGCCAATTGTTACACCAGGCAATATGGTAGCATTAGAACCGATCCAGACATGATCTTCTATCTTAACGGGTGCATACTCATTTTTTCTCATCTTTGATGGCTCCAGTGCATGATTGACTGTTGCCAATACAACATTATGACCAATAAATACGCCATCTCCTATCACGATTTCGCCCTGATCCTGAAAGTGGCAACCCGAATTTACAAAAACATCCTTTCCAAATGTAATATTTTTGCCAAAATCAGTATAAAATGGAGGAAACAGATGAAAGCTGCTATCTACTTGTTTACCGGTAAGACGGCTCATAATTTCAACAATTTCATGGGGAGTATGGTACTTTGTATTTAACTCCATTGTAATCCGTATCGCATCCTGACAAAGCAAAAGAAACGCTTCTGTCCATTGAGGATTTGCCGGAAGATCACTTCCTTTTTCAAAGCCTTTTAAAATTTCTTCAATTGATAACATAAGATCATCCTTTCACTTCATATGCCAGATATTCGTGATCAAAGTGATAGCCCAGCTTTTCCGCCAAGGCAACAGACCACTTGTTCGCTGCGTCCCAGCTGGGATACCAGCCTCGCTTTAAACACTCTAAGATCAGCTTTGCACTGCAAACAGCCGCCAATCCCCGCCGCCGATATTCTTCTTTGGTATCTACTTCAATTTCTATTCCTCCAAGGTAGCCGGAATAAGAAGAAGCGCCGGAAATCACTTCCCCGCCTTTCAAAATAACTGCCCCCATACCATGCTTTTGATACAGGGTAAAATCAGAATATTGAGATACAAAGTCACGACACCAATCCATTTTCTTACAATAAGAAAATAAAGCTTCGTCCATCATTTGTAAAGTATACTCTTTTGGCAAAGCTTCCACTATTTTATTTAGTTTTTCCGTATCAAATACATCCTTTTCTTTTTTGATGGCATATCGCACAGTCCTCTTTGCTTTTTCCCCAAAGCATTCCTCAATCAGGTTTCCCCACTGTTCATTTTGAGGAATCATGATCTTAAAGTTGCTTTCCTTAAGCCGGTACAAAATTAATTTCCTGCAGGGTATTCCCGCCAAAAAGCAAAAATCTCCCAATACAGCCGCGGCTGAATCAGGAGTCTCTGCCATATTGCCATAAATCTGTCCCATGACTTTTTGCAGGCAGGACCAGATCAATGTCTCCTCCCATCCTGCAAATAAGGGCGCAGCCTTTTCTGTTTCTGTAATTTGATAGATCATATTTATATCTCTTCCATATCCAAATATTCTACGGCAGCCAAAGCTGCTACTGCACCATCAGCAGCTGCGGTAGTAAGCTGTCTGATCAATTTGGTGCGACAGTCTCCTGCCACAAAAACACCTTTTCTTTCTGTATGACAATCCTCTCCTGCTTGTATATAGCCTCTTTCATCCAGTGTGATCAGGTCCTTTACGATTGCCGTTGCCGGGTCTCGTCCAATGGCAACAAAAAGACCATCTACAGAAAGTTCCTTTTCTTCTCCTCCATTTTCTTTGACACGAATTCCTGACAGTCTGTCCTCTCCAAGAAGGGTGGAAACAGTGCTGTTTAAAATGAATTCCACATTTTCTTTTTTCTCCAATATCTTCTGCATTCTGCGCTCACCACGAAAAGTATCCCTTCTATGAATCAGATAAACCTTCTCGCAGTAATCGCTTAAGAATAAAACATCCTCCAGGGCCGCATTGCCTCCTCCGTTTACCGCAACAGTCTTTCCTTTATAAAACATGCCATCACAGGTAGCGCAGTAGGAAATGCCGGCACCGATCATTTCTTCCTCTTTCGGCAGACCCAGCAGACGATTCTTTGCTCCCAAGGCAAGGATCAATGTACTTGCTTCATACCTGCCCTTGGAAGTGTTCACACTGATCTTCGGGTGTGTGCTGCTATTTTCGTCATATTCAATGGAGAGGGCCTTTTCCATTCTTATTTCGGCTCCCAAGCCTCTTGCCTGCTGATACAGTTCATTGGCAAGCTGAGCACCGGATATTTTTTTAAATCCGGGATAATTGTTTATCTCCGGTGTATTGATGATTTGTCCTCCATATATCCTGCCTTCCAGCACCAAAGCGGTTTTTCCGGCACGAAGCCCGTATATTGCGGCACTCAGCCCCGCAGGACCGGCACCGATCACAATGATGTCATACATTGGTATCTCGCTTCCTTTCTGATATGCTCCTGTTATCTCTTGCTAATATCATATCAAAATGATCGCTTTTTATAAATCCTTTTACCAAATTTTTTCAATTTTTTTCGGGTCCACGCCGTAGTCTTTACAAAATTTCTTCATATCCTTATCGGTTTTGATCAACATGACATCCGTAAACTTTCCGCTTTTTATATCCACAAAACCTGCTACCTTCTCACCGGTACAAATACTGACTCTGATTACCGGCTTCTGCTTTTCTTTGTCATATTTCTCACTGACTTTGCCAAACATATCTGCCTCCTAAAATATGATAAGGACTCTGCAAATTATCGCAGAGCCCTTAACCTATCACATTTCTTATAATAAGGATTCATACAGTTTTGTAATATCTTCTACGCTGGTCTCTTTGGGATTGCCGGGTCTGCAGGCATCATCATAAGCAGACTGTGCTAAGAAAGGAATATCCTCTTTCTTTACGATCTCCTTTAAGTCAGCAGGAATGCCCACATCCTGTGAAAGCTTTTTCACAGCATCTACAGCCGCCTTGCGGTACTCATCCTGACTCATGGAATCAACGCCTTCCACGCCCATTGCTCTTGCGATCTCTCTGTATTTTTCTCCGGTTGCTTCTGCGTTATATTCCATAACGGTAGGAAGGATAATGGCATTTGCCACACCGTGAGGGGTATCATATAACGCACCCAAAGGATGAGCCATGGAGTGAACGATACCTAAGCCTACATTGGAGAAGCCCATGCCGGCAACATACTGACCTAAGGCCATACCTTCTCTGCCTTCGGGCTCGTTTGCAACTGCACCTCTTAAGGAACGGGCAATGATCTCAATGGCTTTTAAGTGGAACATATCGGATAATTCCCATGCTCCTGCGGTGATGTATCCTTCAATGGCATGGGTCAGGGCATCCATACCGGTTGCTGCGGTCAGTCCCTTAGGCATGGAAGCCATCATCTCAGAATCCACAAATGCTACAACGGGAATATCCTTAGGATCTACGCATACCATTTTGCGGTTTTTCTCCACATCGGTAATAACATAGTTGATGGTAACCTCTGCTGCTGTTCCGGCAGTGGTGGGAACGGCAAAGATGGGTACACATTTATTTTTGGTGGGAGCCACTCCCTCTAAGCTGCGTACATCTGCAAAGTCAGGGTTTTTAATGATAATGCCGATGGCTTTTGCTGTATCCATGCTGGAACCGCCGCCAATGGCAACGATGTAATCCGCACCGGATTTTTTAAATGCTTCTACACCGTTTTGTACATTCTCAATAGTAGGATTGGGTTTAATATCGGAATACACCTCATAAGCAAGCCCTGCACCGTCCAATACCTTCAATACCTTATCCGTAACCCCAAATTTGATCAGGTCGGGATCGGAACACACAAAAGCTTTCTGGAAATTTCTTCCTTTTGCCTCCCCTGCGATCTCCTGAATGGCACCTGCGCCATGATAGGATGTTTCATTCAATACAAATCTGTTTGCCATACTTTTTGTTCCTCCTTCTATAATAGCTTGTCTATGTATCTATTTTAAACTAGAAAAGGGTGGAAAGCAATGGCTTTCTACCCTCATCTTTTATCATTTTTCTTCAAATATTTTTTATAAAAACTGTTTCAGATCCCGCATGAAATCTTCTTCGGTCTTGATCAGATCTTTTGCCAGCCCCACGCTTTCTTTGGAGGCGCCGCTGTACTTGCTGATCTGTTCTCCAATAGACTGGATCCCCATGTTACAGCCGTCCATCATGATCTTAGCTATCTGGGTGTTATCCTCTCTCATGACCATTTTCATTTTGGTAGTAAACTCTGCCATGGCAGATGCCATCATGCCGGGCTCCTTTTCCCCGCTGCCTCTTTCCCGCAACAGATCCGCTGCCTTTTTTTGCAGCTTCAGATGCTCTTCCCGATAATGGTCGATCACGCCGGCAAGACCGTCGCTCATGCCATAATCGGATATGCGCTTCATGCTGTTGATTGCCATAATGCAGCCGTTATCCACTTCCTTTAACAACTGAACCGTATCACTCATATGTTATCCTTCTTTCCTCTTTTTTCTTAGTATGAAGAAGGATAGAAAAAATTATTCTTTGACTGCCAAGGCTTTTTCACAATTTTCCCAGCTCATGGGCCGTGCATAATAATAACCCTGAGAATGGGTAATGCCAATCTCTTCCATGATCTGCTGGATAGCTTCATTCTCCACATATTCCGCTATGACTTCTTTTTTCTTATGGGCACACCAGTTATTGATCATTTCCAGGAATTCACGACAATTTTCGTCATGGCAGATCTCTTTGATGATCTCTCCGTCTATTTTAATGATATCCGCATCGATCCGGATCACATGCATCATGTTACAGAAACCACTTCCGAAATCGTCAATGGCGATCCTTGCTCCGTATTCGTGGATACTGTCGGCAAATTGCTGAATATAAGTGTAATCCTGTATTTCTTCACTTTCTACCAGCTCAAAGACAAAGTTTTCCGGATGCTTTTCCTGCTCTAAGAAACGGAAGATCATTCTGATCATTTCCCTGTCATAAATGTCCCGCACATTTAGATTGATGCTGACCTTTCTGCCCTGATTCAAAAACATCTGCATGACCTTTTTCACCATGACAACGGATAAAGCCTCATACAGACCATATTCTTTGGCAACAGGCAGGAACTGATCCGGATAATACATATTGCCCTCTGCATCTTCAATACGGATCAAGGCTTCATGGAGGCCGATGCTCTTTTGGCGGTTATCGTAGATACCCTGGAAATAAGGAATCACCCGATCCTGTACCAGGGCTTCCTTGATGATCTGCAGCATGCGCATTTCTTCTTTGATGTCTACACCGTCACTTTTTACTTCGCTGTAAAGTACAAAGGGAATCTTATTTTTCTCCGCATACTCTAAGGCTTCATCCAGCTTGGAAAGAGCTTCCTCTTCATGCATCACGATGGCACATTCATAGGAGAAAACAAATTCCTTACAGATGACTGAATTCAACTGTTCCAACGCTTCTTTCATATCGGAAACAAAAGCTTCATCTGTTATGTTGCTGCCGGCTGCGATCAAAAGAGCACATTCGCCATAGCTATAGAAACGAAGTCCTTTTTCATTCAGATCCTCGTTCAGCTTGGCATAGATCTTCTTTAATTCTTCCTGCAGCGCACCCTGACCCAGAAATAACCGGATGACTCTTTCATTCTTTAGAGAAAATACCGCCGCCTTATTAAGCCCTTCGTTTTCACGATCTACCAGATATTTGGTCTGGTTTTCCAGATCCAGGTTGGCATTATAAAACATGGCTTTCTGCATCTGTCCATATTGCTCGTTAATCTGTCTGTTTAACTGCTTGTTGCCGATGGTCAGCAGATAATTGATCATCTGTACATTGTTATACTGAAGTCCTGCAATATTTTGCAGTACCTTTTCCTTTAACAGGATGCGGGCCTGCTTATCTTCAGAAAGACCTGCAACCACAAAGGTAGAATTGGCATATACATTTTTTCCATCCAAATAACCAATCTCTCCTGCCATCATGGCACCGCTCATATTAGTGGCCTTAAACTGGGAAACCTCCCAGGAAGCGCAGTCATGCAGCATCCACATTCTGGCAAGACAGTCATAGATAAACACCACTTCTATGGGCTCTTCGTGGAGCTGGGCATATAGAGCATTCATCTGATCTATGATCTTTTGGGGATCGAAATATCCCAGGGAAAATTTCATTCCCTCGGTGATCTCACTAAAGAGATTGATCCGATTTCTTTTCTCCGATAGATAGGGCTCCGGAAGAACCTCATAAGGCTCAAAAACCACATTATGGGAAAGCTTCGTGCCTTCGTATACCAAGGGAAAAATACCTGCCAGGGAAGGATCCTTTGCCAATTCTTCTTTCCCCAGCATATCTTCATACCATGTGGCAGCATCCACACCTTCTATTTCATCCACAAAGTGTTCATGCACTTTGGTCACTTCATAGCTTCGTCCTATGGCATCTACGCCGTTTACTACATTTTCGTATACGCTTAACTTAGGTGATATCATCATGACCGCTGCCATGCTGTTAGCAGATGCGGTGGTATCGGACAAAACATAGGCAAGGTTTTCCGCCTGGTGATGAACACTTTCCGCTATGTAAGCTACGCCGCCAACCATTTTGACACCTTTATTTTCCCGATTCATACAGGATACAAATTTGGCAGTCTTGTAATAAGAAAGGGGGAAGAATACCAGCATCAGGCCTTCTTCTTTCTTGATCAATTCTTCTGAAACCTGACGGCAGAGTACATCGCCGTCTTTTTCTTTTCCCTCTTCTGTTACACAGGAAAACATGCCCATTCTCAGCTTGCAATCATCAAACTCCGTAATGGATACCAGACAGGAATCGGAAAGAATATCTCCTTCACATACGACCATGGAACTGCTGCATCCTATGATCAGCGCATTTGGCAGCACAGCTTTGATATCCTTTGCGACATCCTGCATCTCTTCCATGGAATGAATGCTGCTGTGAACTCTTACCAAGAGCTGTTTCTCTTTCTGTAAGCCGATTCCTTCTACAAAATTATTGAAATTTTGGGGTGTCTCATATAAATGATTGTATGCTTTCATATGGGCCTCCTGTCCTAATCCTTTTTTCGTCAGTTAGGACCATTATAGCAATTCGCCCAACAAATTACAATCTAATATACGAGCTGTATTTTATCTTCTATATTGGGGTTGCATCTGACACCGGTAATTTTAAAATAGGGGTTGCGTCCATAAGAACCGATCTGTCCCTGTTTCAGATCTTCCAAAATAACATCCTTATATTTCATCATGATCTTAAGATCGTCATAGTCCCAGTGAATGCCAATATCCTGTACCATAACTTCTCTTACTTCTTCTTTTTGTTTCGGCACTTCATCGGATATCTCTGCCGCAGATACCTCTCCAGCCATTTCTCCGGTCATTTCTTCCTCCTCAGGTGTTTCCTCCTGATCTGTTTCCGTGTCTTCTGTCAGCTCTGCTTCCTCTTCCTTGATCACAATCTCCTCGGGATAAGCCCGACCATACAGCCAAAGTTCATCCAGATCATTATTATAAGATACTTCCACCTGTATCTCATTTGCAGCAAGAGAGGGATCTGTTACCAAGGCTACATCTTCATAACCATAGTACCCATAGTACCCACCAAAAGAACGGACATCTACATAATACCTTTCTGCTTCTTCATCAAGCCGATAAGATAAAGTCTTATCCACCACCTGCCCTAATTCCCGGTCTCCTGCATAGGAAAATCCGGAGAACTCCGCAAAACAGATTCCTACACCTAAGCCGCATAACAGGATTCCTCCCAAAAAGCAGCCTGCAATGATCCAATAATATTTCTTAAGCATTTGCCTCTCCTCCTTCTTGTACTTTCACTCTGTGGGTGGATCTGACTGCAATGAAGCATGTCACGATAACGGCTCCTGCGCAAAGGGCTGCGCCTAACGCTCCCACCAGCATACCGATCACCGGATAGCCCTGTGTCAGCATAACAAAAAGAAGTCCAATCATAAAGATCAGGAATGCGAGGCAGACTGCAAAGAACAAACCTACGCAAAAGCAGCATATATTCCACAAAAATATCATCACATATACACAAGCGTAAAAGAATGTTTTGATACAATATGCTATGGCATGCAATAAAATCTTTATCGCCTTTCCGATTCCGAATTTGCTTTGATCTTCTCCCATATTGGCAGGAAGAAACCGTTCTTTGAAAGGCTTTCTTTCTTTTTTGGCTTCTGCTTTTTCCAGCTTTTTTTCTTTTTGCTTTTCATCCACTTTGACAAAAAAAGCTTTTATGCTCTGCCCCGCTTTGCGGAGGGCCTTTGCAACATTACCATACAGTTTATCCGACTGCGTTTTTACTTCTGATAAAAATGGCGGCTTGGGAGACTCTGCATCCGTTTTTTCTCCATCTACCTTAACATGATAGGATTCTAAGATCTCACGACTTAATTCTTTGATAGATCCCATCTCTCCTACAGCCTCTTCCTCGCTCATCCCCTGACTCATCTTCATGTCGATGTGCTGGGTATATTCCTCAACAAAATATTGCTGTTCCGAATCATCCAGGATCCGGATGCTGTCTTTTAATTCTTTGATAAACTCTGCTTTATTCATGTTCCACTCCTCTGAAAAATGCATTTACTTTTGCTTGAAAATCATCCCAGTCCTGATACAAAGTGTTGCTGTATAACACACCCTTTGCCGTCAGGTGATAATACTTCCTGGGAGGACCTTCGCTGGATTCCACCAGATAAGTCTCGAAATACTGTTCGTTGGTCAGCCTTCGAAGCAATGGGTATATGGTGCCTTCATTGACATCTATGACCTTAGAGACCTCTTCTACCAGCTCATAACCATACATATCCTTGTGCTTTACTGTTTCTAATACGATCAGCTCCAGCACGCCTTTTTTAAACTGTGCATTCAATGGGTTCCCTCCCTTCGCATTTATATTATACCTACTACTTGGTATTGTCAAGTACCTTGTATAAAATAATTCGCATAAAAATTTTCCTGCCGTTTTTCCTGCATTTTCACATAAAAAGGCGGCCTGTTTTATAACAAGCCGCCTTAACACATCAATATTTATTTGTATTGTTTCAATTTCCCCAAAGAAAACGATCCAGCTCACCTTTTTCAAAAAAGTAAACATCTTCAAACTTTTCCTGGTCTCTGACAGGTAAAAATACGGTCAGCTTGACCACCTTGTATCCACATGCCGGACATTGATAAGCTACCACATCGCAGGCATACATACCGCTTGGTATTTCCGCCTTGCTGCCTACCTTTTGCATTCTTCCGGTAAAATATTCCACTTCTTCCTGATGCTCATACTGGTCTACCATAACAGGAAGGGCATATAACTGACGCAGATTTTCATGCATTTCGCTCTGGCATTTGCTGCACCAATCATCATGAAAAAATCCCTGTATCTTTTTGAAAAGTCCCATCTTAAATACCCATGCTCTTATTCTTTGCTGTCTGCAGCGCCTGCGCCATCATATCCGCTTTGGAAATACCGGTTAAGATATAATCGCTGTCCATTCTCCAAAGCTTGTTGGAAGTAAAGGTATTGACTCTGATCTTGATCCTGCCGTCAATTTCCATCAAAAAGCTGACCCGGCTGCTGCCTTCCAAAATGCCAGAACCGGTTTTCCCATCCTCTACCCAGATCCGGGTTATGCGGGATGCCGGCAACACATATTTATCAAAAGGATTCCAGAAAAACAATACTGCGATTCCACCGTTTACCACATCCACGATCACATTACAGCCATTGCTGCGAAAGGTATGATTGCGGACAAAGCCCTGCTGATCCAATTCAGTTTCAAACTTCTTAAAAGTGTTGGAGAAAATGGTCTTACCCCCTACTACCCACCAAATAAAAGATATCATTATAGGCCCCATGATCAAGATCACCGCACCAGTTCCTTTCGGGAAAAACAGTACGCTGATCAACATGCATACTGCCGAGATCACAATTGGTAAAAGTATGTATAGCACTAAATATAATCCATTGACTTTTTTAATCTGGGTCTGTTCCATTTTCATCTGCTCCTTTTTCTGTCTTAGTCCCATACCGCTTTCTTCAACTAGACATTATAGCACGATGAATTTATCCTGTCACTGTACTTCTCTTTTCTTTTTTATCAATGCCACAAAAGCAACTATTCCCGTTATTGCCAGTACCGAAAGATAGAGTAAAAATACGGATATGACATGATAATCCGGATTGCCGTTAAGAGCCTCTTGTCCCCTCTCACTTACAAACATCGCAATAAAAAACTCGACCTGGAGGCTGTTATTGACCATATGACAGAAGGATGCGGGATAAATGGAGTTTGTGCGTTCGGTAAGCCATGTTAAAAATGCATTGAAAAGAATACACATGACACACATCGATCCAATTCCGAGCCATGGATAAAAAGTATAATCTGTTCCGAAATTGTGACCGGCTATGGTAAGGGGTGCATGCCACAATCCCCAGATCACGCCGCCTACAATAATGGAAGCCGGCATGCCTAATAATTCTTTTAATTTAGGACCCAGATATCCTCTCCAGCCCCACTCCTCTCCAAAGGCAGGGAAAAAGAGAATAACAGCTGCGGCAATCTGCATAAAAGTCAAGGCTAACATGGGACTGAAATCTTCCCTTACAAATAGTTCTCCAAAAGCAACATCCTTTATAAAGACTTTACATATCAGAAGCATGGCCAATGCAGCTTCCATGGGCTTTACCAAAATGGCTGCCACATAATATTTTCCATTGCCTTTTAAATTCAGTCCAAGATAAGAATTTCCAAAGCCTTCCTTCGTGATCAGCCTGGTAAGAAGATTGGCAATGGCAGGTATAAACATGCCAAGAACACCCAGCACATAAACTGCGGCAGCCGCCTCCTCTACCGTATAGACCATTCCGCCATAACAAGAGTTTAAAACTGGCACAACGATCCAAAAGGGGAGAAAGGATATGATACAGAATATGATAACACGCTTTATGGTCAGCTTTTTATTCACTATAATCAACCCCCTTATATATCTTAACAGAAATCCGATAGGACAGATAATAAGCTGCCACTGCCACATAGGGAAACGCTGCCAGGATCCACATGACATTACCCTTTCTTATCCATTCCATAAAAGCTGTAAGTACATCCTGTTCAAAAAGGAAGGAAATATTCCCGAACAATCCATAACAGATCACAATAAACAGTAGGCAGGCCAACAAGGCGCCTTTCACGCTTCCGCCTACTGCCGTACCAAATCTGATGACAAAAGGAATCTCTATTGCCTGAAAAAACATCTGGACACAAAAGATCAGCATGGCGATAATGGACATGGAGATCATCATATCCTTTGCTATGGCTACCACCACCACATCCGTTAAGAAGCAGCAAAAAAGCAGAAGGATATTTAACAGCAGAATCATATAGTATTTTTCCAAGATCTGTCCTTTGATGCTTGCAGGCGTAGAACCTGCAAAGCTGCGCCAGGAGCGCTTCTCATCATATAAAAACAGTTGCTGGGTCAAGATAGTAAGAATCAAAAACGGAAGATAATAACAAGCTGTCAGAAGTATAACGGTAAGCTCCCATTCCAGGCCCAATACTGCTGTTAAAATGGCTCCTCCCGATACAAGCAGTTGAAATACTCCCATAAAGATAAGACTGCTTCTAAGAAGAAAAAAATCCTTATACAATAAACCCTTCATTATTTTTCCCTCCTTTTTAGCAGCATGACACTGATCAAGAATCCAAGAACCCAAATTACTACTATTGCCCCAAGCAGCCAAGGCGACAACCAGACAGCCGCTTTTTCTATACCCTCTCCGGTAAATTCGATCTTTAATATATTCCTATTGAGAAAGACTGCCAGAAAGATCAAGGCAAAAAGTATCCCGGTCATAAAAAGCCCGGCTTTATCTCTTGTATGAAAAAGCAGGATACCGGTATGATTGATCACTGCCATAAAGGTAGTAAAGGCGATGAGGATCAGAATATAGGATACATACACCTTTGAAAATGCAACCCCGATAAAATGGCATGCCAAAGCTACATAGGCAAAGGAAAATATACTTTCAAAAACCATAAGGATCAGAAAAGAAATAAATTTTGCCAATGCAAAATTTATGGCACCTGCAGGCAGGGTATAAGAAAACCTTTTCCATGCCACATCCTCATCCTTTAGAGATCCGTCGGACATGGTATAGGTAAAACAGCATGCCGCAAAAACAGGATAAATAATAACGCTTACATCTGCCGTTCCTTTTATCTCTTTTAATACCGCATCCGGCAAAAGCGCCAAATTTCCCATCTGAAAGCTGATTTCTATCAGTATCCCCAGGACTGCAAAAAAGAGCAGGGTAATGGTCTGAATCAGCATAGGTTTCTTTGCCATATAAAATTCTTTATAGATAAGACTCTTTACTGCCGACTTTTTCATCAGGACCACTCCTTTTTACTCCGGTTCACATAGAAAAGCATGATCTCCTCCAGATTGGTTTTTTCGATCAAGATACCCGAATATTTTTTGCTCATCTTTTCTCTGTCACTTACCATGATATCCACGCTGTATTCATTGATCCTTGCGCTGATGATGTCTCCCGGATCGATCTCGTTATAATCTTCCTTTGAACATTTCATGAGACCATGGCTTTCTAATATCTCATCCTTATATCCAGTTAGCAACAACTTACCATTGTCGATAAAGGTAACACAGTCTGCAATTTTATCAAGGTCGCTGGTAATGTGAGAGGAAAGCAGGATGCTGTTGTTTTCATCATTTAAATACTCCCTGAAAACATCCAGGATCTCGTTCCTTACAACCGGGTCCAGACCCGTGGTGGGTTCATCCATGATCAAAAGCCTGGCTTTATGGGACAAAGCCGCCGCAATCTGCATTTTCATTTTCATTCCCTTGGAAAACTCTCCGATCTTTTTCTTCCTGGGAAGATGAAAGCGGTCTAAGTAATCAAAAAACTGTTTTTCATCCCAATTTTGATATAAGCCCCGAAACAGGATATTGATCTGTTTGGCTTTAAAACTGTCATGAAAAGGACACTCATCAAAGACTGCCGCAATGCATTCCTTGATCTGTGCTTCATCCTTACTATGATCCATGCCTAAAAGCTTTATGGAGCCTCCGTCGGTCTTGATAATATTAAGGATGGCCTTCATGGTGGTGCTTTTGCCTGCGCCGTTTTGTCCGATAAATCCCATGATGCTGCCTTTGGGAACATCAAAGCTGATATCATCTAAAGTAAAACCATCATAACATTTGCGAAGACCGGATATTTCAATTGCATTTTCATATTGTTCCATTTAGTTATCCTCCCCATAACAGATTGCAAGCATTTCTTTCAGCTCTTCCAGAGAAATGCCGCCCATTCTTGCCTGCTCACATACTTTGTTCATCTGCACTTCCGTCTGCCTTAAGATTTCTTCCCGCAGGAACTCCTTATTCTGAGCTTTGACAAAGCAGCCTTTTCCTCCCACGGTTTCAATAAAGCCATCCCGCTCCAACTCTTCATAGGCACGCTTTGTGGTAATGGTACTGATCCGCAGTTTTTGCGCCAGCACACGAATGGATGGAAGGGCTTCTCCTTCGGCTAATTCCCCACTCATAATGTGGGCTTTGATCTGAGATACGATCTGCCGATAAATAGGCTCATCCGATGAATTGTTCAGAATAATGACCATGGTGCACCTCGTGCTTTCTGTGTATATACGATATATACAGTTTAAGATATGTAAGGTAAGTTGTCAACATGAAATAACAAAAACAACAGCCAATTCCAACTTTGTTCAAGTGAAACGAGTTTGTTGGAATTGGCTGTATGTAAAAAGCCGTCTCGGGTCAGGTAAGTTTTATATTTCCCCATCCCATTCGCTTTCAATACATTTACTTTGTTCCCAATCAAGCACCTTGATCTTGCTGGTACAATACTTACAGGCTTCTTTTGGTGTTGACACATACTTTACTATTTCATCGCCGGAAGCTTTTTCAATATCTATCCCTGTATCTCTTGGAATATCTGCATTGAAACGAGCATTAAAATAATCCACATAGCAGGCAGTCGGACATAGATGTAACCGTCCGTCTCTTAAATGATGACATATCTTATCACTACAGCTTTTATATGCTTCAGCGGCATTACTGGTGCCTTTCCGATTCAACCTCGCCCAAAAAGTATCGGCCATGTGGATATATCTGATCTCTACTTTATTCTCATGTATCAATCTGATAATATTCTCAAATTCCTTCTTCATAGGCGGATAGAATGTAGGCCCGAGAATAATATTATTTTCTCTCATAGCCTTCCAAAATTCCGGCGGCATCTTTTTCAGTAAAATACAATTAGAAACCAGCGTGATCTTGGAATGAACTAAGTATTTTCTTGCAATTTCAAGAAATTTAATGATATCCGGATGGAGCAAAGGTTCTCCGCCCATGAGCCTAAACTCATGAATGCGTACTTTTGAAGACAGACAAGCGATGTCTTTTTCAAAGTCGGCGATATCTCTATATGTCTCCGGAGAAATATTGCTGAAATGTGTGCAAGCCTTACAATTTAAATTACAATGATCTACTACATGATATTCTACTTGAAATAAGTAGGGCTTATGCTGAATTTTGTATATAACAAGCATACCGTATTTACGGACAAGTCCACAAGCTCTACTAAATAATAATCGAAAGCGTTCCTTCGTTACTAAATTCATTTTTCTGATCTCCTCCAATGTCCTTTCTTAAAGTCTTCTCTCCCATTCTTTCTCCCGAAATCCGGTAAGCACAAAATCTTCTCCTACCAGGATTGGCCTCTTTACCAGCATGCCGTCGGAGGCAAGGAGCTTATACTGTTCTTCCTCGCTCATCTTTTCCAGCTTGTCCTTTAACTGTAATTCCTTATAGAGAAGTCCGCTGGTATTAAAAAATTTTTTAAGTGGCATGCCGCTTTTTGCATGCCACTCTTTTATCTCTTTCACAGAGGGATTGTCTTCTTTGATATGGCGCTCCCTATAGCTTACGCCCTTCTCATCCAGCCACTTCTTTGCCTTCTGACAAGTAGTGCATTTCGGATAATGTACAAACAACATTTTTCTCTGTCCTTTCTATGCTTCGGATAATTGCTCCTGCTCTGACTGCTGTGATAGGAATTCCAAAAATTCCTTTTCAGGCAGCGGTTTGGAGAAATAATATCCCTGAATATAGCTGATGCCCAAATCTTTCATGACATCATACTGTTCTTCTGTTTCAATACCTTCGGACACGATCTGCAGCTCCATACCATGGATCATGTGCATTGCCGCATCCATAACATATTTCGCCTTACCATTTTCAAAATAGGAAAGGATCATGCTTCTGTCAAATTTCACAATATCCACGGGCATATCCACAATATAATTTAAGTTGGACTGTCCTGTTCCGAAATCATCCAAAGAAAACTTCACGCCATAATTAATGAGTTCTTTCATGTTATCCAACAAAGTCTCTTTTTCATCCAGCGAAGCGGACTCTGTAATCTCTAAGTTGATCATATCCGGATCGATCTGGTATTTTTTCATGACACGAATATAATTATCAGCCAAGTGCTCATAACCGCATTGTATGACAGAAAGATTGATCTCAATATAATGGATACCGTACCGCTCCGGTTTCTCATCCCTAATAAAACGACAAACTTTTTCAAAGATGATTTCTCCCAGCTTTAAGATCATGCCGTTTTTCTCTGCTACGCCGATAAACATTCCCGGCGGGATGACCTTTCCGCTCTCATCACGGATACGGACCAGCGCTTCTGCTGCCACAAATCCCTGCTGCTTGGTGGAAAAGATCGGCTGATAGAAGACTTCTACCCAATCTTTGTCCATGGCAGTCTGGAGCAGATTTTCAACACGCTTTTCCTCATACATATCAAATACAACATCTTTATTCAATACAAAGGTATCTTCTACAATGTACTTTCCTTCATTCTGCCTTGCATGACCGATCAGATGGAGAATGTCTTCACTGGTATTTACAACATCGGTATGGGGCATGTAGATAAAACTGGGATTGAGAAAGACTTCTCCGTTTTCTCCCCAGCCAAATTCAAAACGACTCTTTAAAATGCCCCTGTAATACTCTGCTCTTTCCTTGCTCTGGAATACCAAAATAATCTCATCTTCTTCCCCTTTAAAGGCATAACTTCCCGGAATATCCATAAAATACCGATTGATCTCCTGCCTTGCCAGTCTGTCAAAGCTGGCAACAGAATGGATGCTGACAAACTGTGGAATGACCACACCAAGGATGGCAAATTCTTCTCCCCTTCCATAAAGCTGATTGGTATATAGGATAAGAGCAGCACGGTTAAATAAACCGGATTTATGATCCAGATTCAATTCCGGATTTTCCAGCTTCAGATAGATGATCATAACGCCAATAGCACCTGCATAACCTATGAGAAGAAGCTTATTATTAAAGAATTGGATCAATGCAGCACCGATCCAAATGACCATCCAAGTCCTGACAGCTTCCCATCTTCGGATATTCATCTCTGATTTGTGCATGATCAAAAGAAAGGTATTGCCAAATAAAAAACCGAAACAGAATAGATAAGTACAAATGACACTGGGGCCATATGTATACATTTGTTCCGGATCTTCTACAAATTTTGATATGGGCAAGATATAAACCAGGATAATTCCTACAAGAGCGATCGCAGCCATGACACGGTTTTGGAAATGATAGCGTTTCTTCACTTTATAAACATCTGCACAGGTATAGACCAAACCGGAAAAGCCACACAAAACCAGACTTGCAAGATAGCTCTTACAAATCAGGTTCACTAAAAATACAGACCAAGTCTCATGATGTGCAAGTCCCACAAGAGACAAAATATCCAGAAACAATGCTGCCATTGTAGTCACAGACATACGAATAAAAGCCGTCTGGGTATTTAAACGGATTTTATTCCTACGGCTATAAAAATATAAGATAACCAATAAAAGGATGATGCCACAGACCTGCATCTTAATATTCATACCCGTTCTCCTAACA
>JAFLSW010000007.1 GCA_022510725.1 Lachnospiraceae bacterium | reverse complement strand
TAATGCTTGACAAGTATGGAAAAAGATTTATAATAGATATAGCATTTCATAGTAAACTACTAGGAAATGCTAGAAATTGCTAAAATGCAAGAGGAAAGATTGAAATAGAGGAAAGAAGGACAGACAATGAGCAATATCATCTATATGGATAATGCGGCTACTACTCGCGTGGACGAGCGGGTATGGGATGCCATGAAACCATATCTGACAGAATATTACGGCAATCCTGCCTCCATTTACAGCTTTGCGGAGCAGGCAAAGGCCGGCGTGGATCAGGCCAGAGAGATAGTGGCTTCCGGGATCGGTGCAAAGCCCCAGGATATCTATTTTACCGGCGGCGGAAGTGAATCCGATAACTGGGCCTTAAAGGCCACAGCGGAAGCATACAAAGAAAAGGGAAAGCATATCATAACCACAGCCATAGAGCATCATGCCATCCTTCATACTTGTCAGTGGTTGGAAAAAGAGGGCTACGAGGTGACTTATCTGAAGGTGAATGAGAATGGCCTGGTAGATCCTAAGGATGTGGAAAGCGCGATCCGTCCCGATACGATCCTGGTTTCCGTTATGATGGCAAACAATGAGATCGGAACGGTAGAACCCATTAAAGAGATCGGGGTAATTACCAGAGAAAAAGGCGTTTTATTCCATACCGATGCGGTTCAGGCTTTCGGTCATATTCCCATCGATGTGGATGAGATGAATATTGATATGTTAAGTGCCAGTGCCCACAAGTTAAACGGGCCCAAGGGTGTAGGTCTTTTATATATCAGAAAGGGTATTAAGATCCGTTCCTTTATTCATGGCGGTGCTCAGGAAAGGCAGAGAAGGGCCGGTACTTTGAATGTGCCGGGTATCGTAGGCTTTGGCGAAGCGGCAAAGCTGGCATTTGAAAAAATGGAAGAGCGGTCTGAATATGAGCGCAGACTGCGAGATCACCTGATCGAGAGAGTATTACAGGAAATTCCCTATGTTCGTTTAAACGGAGACAGGGATAAACGCTTGCCCAACAATGCTAATTTCTGCTTCCGTTTTATTGAAGGAGAATCCATGCTGATCTTATTGGACAGAGAAGGGATCTGCGGTTCCAGTGGTTCCGCATGTACATCCGGTTCCTTGGATCCTTCCCATGTGCTTTTGGCCATTGGCCTGCCCCATGAGATCGCACACGGTTCTTTAAGACTGACCTTGTCCGATGATAATACATTGGACGAAGTAAATCAGACAGTGGATGCATTAAAAGCCATTATAGAACGGCTGCGGAGCATGTCCCCTTTATATGAGGACTTTGTCAGAAAAGGAGGAGAAGCATAATGTATAGCGAAAAAGTAATGGACCATTTCAATAATCCCAGAAATGTAGGAGAGTTGGAAGACCCCAGCGGCGTGGGTACTGTGGGAAATGCCAAGTGCGGCGATATCATGCGTATCTATCTGGATATCGATGATGAGGGCATCATACAGGAAGCAAAATTCAAAACTTTTGGCTGCGGTGCGGCAGTGGCTACCAGCAGCATGGCCACAGAGCTGGTAAAGGGAAAGACCATACAGGAGGCCTTACAGGTGACCAACAAGGCGGTTATGGAGGCTTTGGACGGACTTCCTCCTGTCAAGGTACACTGCTCCCTTTTGGCAGAAGAGGCTATTCATGCAGCTTTATGGGATTATGCCGAAAAGCAGGGTATTGTTATTGAAGGCCTGGAAAAGCCTGTAAACGATATTGAAGAAAAAGAAGAAGCGGTGGAAGAGGAATATTAATATTAAATCTTCTTTCTCTATGACAGAATAACATCATAGAAAAATTGACAAGCATCTTGTTATAGAATAAACCTATAACCAGGTGCTTGTTTTCTGTATTAGACAGAAAAATAGGAAAATGCTAGGATAGCCATAGAAAGAAAAGAGAACATAAGCCGGTAAAATGCCGGAGAAAGAAGGATATGATGAGCAAGAAAACCTATGATCAGAGAAATTTAAAATTTGAAACCTTACAGCTTCATGTAGGACAGGAAAAACCGGATCCGGTTACGGATGCCAGAGCAGTACCGATCTATCAAACCTCCTCTTATGTATTTAAAAACAGCGATCATGCTGCTGCAAGATTTAATTTAAGCGATGCCGGAAATATCTACGGCAGACTGACCAACCCTACAGAAGATATATTTGAACAAAGGATCGCAGCACTGGAAGGCGGCGTTGCAGCTTTGGCAGTGGCCTCCGGTGCGGCAGCCATTACTTATACTTTTGAAAACCTGGCACAGCAGGGAGACCATATCGTATCTGCCAAAAACATCTACGGCGGTACCTACAACCTGTTGGCACATACTCTGCCTCAATACGGCATTGATACCACTTTTGTAGATCCCTTTAACTATGATGAGCTGGAGAGTGCTATCAAAGACAACACTAAGGCAGTTTTCATCGAGACTTTGGGCAATCCCAATTCGGATGTGGTGGATATTGAAAAGATTGCATCCATCGCCCATGCCCACAAGATCCCGTTGGTGATCGACAATACTTTTGCAACTCCTTACTTAGTACGCCCCATTGAATACGGCGCAGATATCGTCGTACATTCCGCTACCAAGTTTATCGGCGGACACGGTACTACCATCGGCGGTGTTATCGTAGACAGCGGCAAATTTGACTGGGAAGCAAGCGGCAAGTTTCCTTCTCTGACAGAGCCCAATCCCAGCTACCACGGCGTAAGCTTCACCAAGGCAGTGGGACCGGCAGCTTTTGTTACCAAGATCCGCGCTATCCTCTTAAGGGATACGGGAGCAACCCTTTCTCCCTTCCACGCATTCTTCTTCCTCCAGGGCTTGGAAACCTTGTCCTTAAGAGTAGAACGGCATGTGGAAAATGCCTTAAAGGTAGTGGAATACTTAAACAAACATCCCCAGGTAGAGAAGGTAAATCATCCTGCAGTATCCGATGATCCTGCTCAAAAAGAGTTGTATGCAAAATACTTCCCGAATGGCGGCGGTTCCATCTTTACCTTTGAGATCAAGGGAGACGATAAGAAAGCAAAAGACTTCATTGACAATTTAGAGCTGTTCTCCCTCCTTGCCAATGTTGCGGATGTAAAATCCTTAGTGATCCATCCCGCATCCACCACCCACTCCCAGTTAAACGGTGAGGAATTAGAGGATCAGGGCATCAAACCCAACACCATCCGCCTTTCCATCGGAACAGAAAATATCGATGATATCATCGAAGATCTGGAGGAGGCATTTAAAGCAGTACAGTGATCATAAAATAAGCGCATTTTCTATCCGGATTTGGATGGAGAATGCGCTTTTTTTGTGTAAATTTTTTTTTAAAAATTTTGCATATTAGCATTGCCATACTACCGGGTGAATGTGCTATAATAATGAGCAGTAACCTATTGTTAATCTATACGAAATTCATTTCGTCGGTTTTGTCTTACTTAAGAGGGAGTCTGTTCATTATGGGAGAGAGAAGTGTACAAAAAAATAGGAGTTTGGGAAAGAAGCATGGCAGGATCTTGATCTTGGCGTGTATTTTTATGCTTTTTGGGGCTGTTTGGCTGCGAAAACCCATGGAAGTCCTTGCTGCGGCAGAGGAAGAATGCGGGGATTTTATAGTAACAGGCGGCACAAAAGACATAGATTACAGCTTTGGGGATGGCATATTACAGATTCATACCGATACTCCCATAACCATTCAAAATATGGATCCCTCTGTGCCTACAGAAGATCGTATTGAAGTTGAAAAGGATGTAGATGCCAATATCACTTTGGCAGGGATAAATGTGGATGTAAGCTCTGTACCTGAGGGTGATTCGGATGGCCGAGCTGCATTTAAGATTGGGGATAACAGCGCAGGCAATGTTACCATCAAACTGGCAGACGGTACAGAAAATATCTTAAAAAGTGGTAGAAATCATGCAGGTCTGGAAAAAAATGGCGAAAGTGCAACCGGAATCCTGACAATTTCAGGCAGGACAGGAATCTTACAGGCTGAAGGAGGACCATATGGTGCCGGAATCGGCGGCGCAAAACTGGAATGTGGACATCATATTGTCATTGATGGCGGCGTGATCAGAGCCATCGGCGGATTTAAAAGTGCCGGCATCGGCGGCGGAGAAAAAGATGCAGGACGGGATATTACCATCAATGCCGGAGATATCACGGCAACAGGAGGAGACGGCGGAGCGGGCATCGGCGGTGGCCGGGCCGGGAGCGGACGGAATATTACCATTTATGGCGGCACTGTAACAGCTGTAGGAGGAGGCCGTGGAGCCGGCATCGGTGGAGGAGAAGATGGAGAGGGACATGATATTACCATCCATGACGGCAAGATCACTGCTACAGGCGGACAACGAGCAGCCGGTATTGGCGGCGGAGCCTATAAGACCGGAAAAGGCATTACCATAAATGGCGGTACAGTGGAAGCATCAGGAGTAGAAGGCGGAGCCGGTATCGGCGGTGGCCGGGCCGGGAGCGGACGGAATATTACCATTTATGGCGGTACGGTAACTACATTGGGAATATATGGAAGTGGGGGTGCGCCCCAGGTTGATGGTGGAGCCGGTATTGGCGGCGGGCATTATGGAGGAGGAGACAACATTGTGATAAGTGGTGGCAATGTAACAGCCAAAGGCGGAAATTTAGCAGCGGGCATCGGCGGCGGCTCAGGAAAGGCGGGCATGAATATCTTGATAGATGGCGGCAATGTAACGGCTGACGGAGGAAAGGGTGCAGCCGGTATTGGCGGCGGAAATGCAGGCAGAGGTGCGAATATTATTATCGTGGGCGGCACGGTAGCCGCATCAGCAGGCAGTAAAAATTCAGATGACATTGGAAATGGGCGCAGGTCTGCCACTCTTGCGGATAGCAGTACTTTGGTCATAAGACAAAATGTCGGTACGGTAAAAGGCGCCGTGAGCCTGCAAAGGGATTTGACGATTGACAGCAATGTGACATTGACAGTGGAAGAAAAGGCCGTTTTAATCATTGAAGAAGATGTGACATTTACCAATAAAGGAAACATTTATAATCAGGGGAAAATCATTATTTTAGGAGCCGTCAGCAATGAAGGAGGGATTCATGATCAGGGAATCATAGATGATCAAGGAAATCTAACAGGCAGTGGAACCCTTGATGAAGATTTTCCTGTTGATCATGGTAATGGGAGCAGCAGTGATGTTGCAGAACCGAATACAGGTGAGGAATCCTACCTCCGGTTGTATCTATTTCTTGCCCTAATTGCCGGAACAGGAATTTGTATGATAGAATTATCAGAAAAGAAAAAAGGAAAATATAAATAGGATTCATGATAGAGGAAACAGAATGCGGGCTGAGAAAAAAGCAGATAGAAGAAGCGTAAAAATATTAAAAAATATGCATGGCAGGATATTTGTTCTGTCATGCATGTTGTCGATTTTATCTGTGACGGGACAGATCACTACGGTGGATGTCTTTGCCGCAACGGAGGAAGAGTGCGGCGATTTTTTGATAACAGGCGGTACCCTGGGTGTGGATTACACCTTTGAGGACGGCGTGCTGCAGGTTCGGACAGAAACACCTATCGTCATTCGGAATGCAGACCCTGCTGCCGCTACCACAAACCGCATTGCGGTTACGGATGGAGAAGGCGAAGCCGATATTACCTTGGCAGGAGTCAATATTGATGTGAGTTCCCTGCTGGATGATTCCAATGGCCGGGCTGCATTTCAGATCGCGGATAACAGGACAGGTGATGTTACCATCAGACTTGCAGACGGTACAGAAAATATGTTAAAAAGCGGAAGAAACCGTGCAGGTCTGGAGAAAAATGGTGAAGATGCAGCCGGAACATTGACGATCTCGGGCAATACGGGAATCCTACAGGTAGAAGGAGGTCTCTATGGGGCCGGCATCGGTGGTGCAAAACTGGAAGCCGGACGCAGTATTGCCATTGACGGCGGTATCATAAAAGCTGTCGGCGGAGACGAAGGAGCCGGGATCGGCGGCGGATCAGAGGGAGATGGATTTTATATTACCATCAATGGCGGCACGATCACGGCAACAGGCGGGGGAAAAGGAGCCGGCATTGGTGGTGGAACACATGGTTTGGGTCGTGTCATTAGCATAAACGGCGGCGATGTAACAGCCATCGGAGGCGTGCGGGCAGCCGGCATTGGCGGCGGCTACGATAAAACCGGAGTAAATATCATTATCCATGATGGTGATATCAAAGCGAGGGGAACGGCAGGCGGAGCGGGAATCGGCGGCGGCTATGGCGGAGCAGGACGAGGGATCATCATCCATGGCGGTACCGTGACTGCAACGGGATTCATAGGGAAATACGGAGACAGTTGTCTCGCATCGGACGAAAGCGGAGCGGGGATCGGCGGCGGCTGCTATGGAGCCGGAAATAGGATCATGATAAGTGGTGGCGATATAACAGCCATGGGAGGAATATATGCAGCCGGGATCGGCGGCGGTCGAAAGATGGACGGATATGATCTTACCATAGAAGAAGGCAGCATCACAGCCGTGGGAGGCAATTATGCAGCCGGGATCGGCGGCGGAATGGGAGGCGTCGGCGGAAACATTGTTATCCTGGGCGGCAGCATAGCAGCATCAGCAAGAGAAGAGGCCACAAACGATATCGGTAACGGTGCGGGAGCAAATCCTTCCCGTGGCGGCAGTCTTATCGTAGAAGGGGATGTTGCCACTGTAAAAGGAAGAATAAGACCTCAAATGGATCTGACGATCGATAATAATATAACATTGACGATTGAAAAAGGTGCTATTTTGATCGTAGAAGACAAAACTGTGCTTACCAATAACGGCATCATTTATAATCAGGGAACGATCAGTATTCTGGGAACGATCAGCAATAGAGGGACACTGGAGGACCAGGGAGAAATAGCCAATCGTGGAAAACTGGAAGGAAATGATGTCATTCATGAGAGTGTATCCGCAGAGCCTGTAGAACAGGATGATGCAAAACAGGATATAGAACAGGATGTCATGGAGCGGCAGGATATAGAACAGGATGTGACGGAACCGGAAACCGGGGACAAATCGATGCTTTGGCTATATACCATCCTTGCAGTCATGGCAGGAATGGGCATTTATATGATGGCATTACCGGAAAGAAAGGAAAAGGGATCAAGATGAAAAAAAGATTGTTATTTGCAGTAAGTGTTTTGGCAGGACTTATGGCTTTGGGACAGCCGGGATCCGTCGATGTATATGCAGCGGATACGGTATGCGGAGATTTTACCGTAACAGGCGGTGTTAAGGGAGACGACTATAATTATGGCAAGGGGGTATTGCGGATCTTTTCCGATACGCCCATTACCATAAAAAATACAGATCCTTCCGTAGCTACCACAGATCACATTGTGATCTCTTACGGAGTAGATGCGGATATTACCCTGGCAGGAGTTAACATTGAGATCCCTTCCGTCAATTCCGGTTCCGGGGATGCGGCGGCCATCTATATTGAAGAAAACAGTACCGGCAAGGTTACCATCAGGCTTGCAGACGGCACGGAAAATACCTTAACAGGCGGCTGGAAACATGCCGGCATAGAAAAGAATGGCATAAATACTACAGGTACCCTGACTATCACGGGAAAAACCGGAGTTTTAAATGTGACAGGAGGACGCCATGGAGCGGGCATCGGTGCCAGAGATTATGGAAGCTGTATCAACATCAATATAGAAGGCGGTATCATTGTAGCAGAAGGTGGCGCATTGGCAGCCGGAATCGGCGGCGGAGAATTCGGTATAGCGAGCAAGATCAATATCAAGAACTGTACCGTAACGGCAACAGGAGGGAGCTATGGAGCCGGCATCGGCGGCGGCAATGGTGCCTCCGGTATGGAAATCCTGATAGAAAACGCCACGGTAATGGCAGAGGGCGGAACCTATGGAGCCGGGATCGGCGGCGGTAAAAATGGGAATGCCATGGATATTACCATCAAAAACAGTAAGATAACGGCAACGGGCGGAGATGACGGAGCCGGGATCGGCGGCGGTCTCGGCGGTGAACTGGACGGTGTAGACGATAAGATCGGCGGAGATGCGGAAAGGATCACCATAGAAGATTCCAACATAGAAGCCATGGGAAGAAGCTTCGGAGCAGGCATTGGCGGCGGAACGGAAGGCAACGCTACGGATATTACCATAAAAGGCGGTAAAGTTGTAGCGGTAGGAGAGAATTTCAGCGCGGGCATCGGCGGCGGTAACGAAGGCGATGGCATCAATATTGTCATAATCGATGCGGAAGTGGTCGCTGTTGCGAGAAACGGCGGCGCGGGCGTCGGCGGCGGTAATTTGGGCAATGCCCAAAATATCTTTATCAGAGATAGTTTATTAACAGCTGCCGGCGGTCTGTATGGCACGGGCATCGGCGGTGGCCTCAAAGGCGCAGGTGAAAGCATTATCATCTTAAACGGCAATGTTAATGCATCCGCAGAAGAAGGCGAAAGCATCGGAAGCGGCGTAGAAGGCGGAGAAGCCAGCAGCATGATCGTGATCAGAAATAAGGGGACTGTTACAGGCGAAGTCAGTCTGCAAAATAATGTGAGGATTGACTCCGATGTGGTATTGACAATAGAAGATGGGGCATCTTTGACTATCGAAAAGGCCATAACACTGTCCAATGACGGAACCATTCAAAATAATGGAACCATCAACTATATCGGTTACATCAATAATGACGGAATCATCTATAACAATGGAACCATAGACGGAAGCGGATCTTTTAAAGGAAATCCCATTGAAAACGGTTCCGTAAAAGAAGATGTTCCGGTTGAGGAGGATGCTGTGTCCGGAGAAACTGACACAGAAGAAGAGATTGGTCAGGAAGCAGAGCCTGCCACCGGTGAGGAAAGCTATCTGTTCATGTATTTTGTTCTGGCCATGCTGGCAGGCGCAGGTATATGGGGCATGAAAGCCGGTGAAAAGAAAAAAGTATTTTAACGAAACTTTGATAGGTGGCAAAATGAATAAAGGAATGCAGAGTGTCATAAAAGCAAAGAACAAAAGAAGAAAAAAAATTGGGTTTGCAGTAGGATGTCTTTGTCTGGTCCTGGCAGTACAGTTTGGTATGGACCCTGTGGTCGTGGCAGCCAAAACGCCGACAGAAGGGCTTGTTGTTATGGGCGGAAAAAAGGGCGAAGATTATAGGTTTGAGGATGGAGTGCTGACGATCCTGACGGATGCGCAGATGATGATCCAAAATATAGATCCGGGTGCCGTTGTTACAAACCGTATTGAGATCGCGGAAGGTGTGGATGCAAACATCACTTTGGCAGGTGTTAATATTGATGTGAGTGAAGAAGGGGAAGCGCCAATTAAGATCGCTGACCAAAGCAGGGGAAATGTTACCTTGAAACTTGCTAATGGCACGGAAAATAGATTAAAGGCCGGCGGAGACCATGCAGCAATAGAGAAAAACGGTAAAGAGGATGAAACAGGCACTTTGACCATCAAGAGTGGGACAGGAACCTTAATAGCCGAGGGCGGTCAATTCGGAGCCGGGATCGGCGGCGGAAAATCCAAAGCAACAGGCAATATCGTCATAGAAGGCGGTACGATCACTGCTACAGGAGGAGTACAGGGAGCAGGCATCGGTGGCGGTTTTTATGGTATCGGCAGCAATATCGTGATAAACGATGGGATCATTACAGCAACAGGAGGAGAAAACGGAGCCGGTATCGGCGGCGGATATAATAGTGACGGCAGCAAGATCACCATCAATGGTGGGACTGTTACGGCAATAGGAGAAAATTTCAGTGCGGGAATCGGCGGCGGTTACGGTGGAAACGGTACTGATATCACCATCAATGGCGGCGTTGTATCCGCTAAGACAGAGGAAGAGGGATCCGGAGCGGGAATCGGCGGCGGACAAAGCGGTAGTGGCAGCAATATTACTATAAATGATGGTACTATAACTGCAGAATCAATGTGGGGAGCCGGTATTGGAGGCGGTTACGGTAAAACCGGAGAAAATATCAGGATCCTCGGCGGCGATGTGAAAATCGTCATAGGCCATGGAGAAGCAATAGGAAGCGGATATGACGCAGAAGACAGTAGAAATTCGGAAATTGGCAGCGAAGTGAACCTAACAATAAAAAAAGATAACACTTTTCAGGGGCACAGTCACATTTGCGGAGACTTCACCATAACAGGCGGATCAAAGGGGGTTGATTACGATTTTGTAAAGGGAGTATTGCGGATTTTGACCAGTATTCCCATTACCATTCAAAATACAGATCCTGCCATATCCACAAAAAACTGTATCGAGATTGCAGATGGAATAGATGCGGATATTACCCTGGCAGGAGTGAATATTGATGTGAGTGAAGAGGAAGATCTGGATCTTTCTCAGGCAGCTCTTGTCATTGTCGAAAATAGTTCCGGTAAAGTTACCATCAGAATTGCAGATGGTACGGAAAATATTTTAAAGAGCGGCAGAGGTCATGCCGGACTGGAAAAAAGCGGAGAAGAAAACACGGGAACCCTGACCATTGAAGGCAATACAGGAACCCTGACGGCCGTAGGATGGGCATGCGGTATTGGCGCAAGGCGGAATGAAGGCACCAAGAATATTACCATAAACGGCGGCAATATCCACGCGGAAGGAGGCTTTACCGGAGCCGGTATCGGCGGTTCATCAGCCGGTGCGGCAAGAAATATCACCATAAACGGGGGTAATATAACGGCAGTAGGCGGAAATAGCGGGCCCGGCATTGGCGGACATCGATGCGATATTGTCATAAACGGCGGTACCGTAACGGCTACAGGCGGGATGGGTGCAGCAGGTATCGGACATACTGCCTATAGTACTGGACAGGTTACCATAAAGGGCGGCGACATTACCGCCACAGGCGGAGATTTTGCAGCCGGCATCGGCGGTGTGATCATGGAAGGCGGAAGCGATGTCAATGGAATTACCGTTATGGTCTTAGGCGGCGAAGTAAAAGCTGTGGGAGGGGGAAATGCGGAAGGCATACACAGCGGAGGAGATGAAAGGAGTAACAGCATTGTTATTTTAGGAGATACCGGCATCGTCAGGGGAAATATCACGCTGAAAGAGGATCTGGTGTTGGAAAGCAATATGACGCTGACCATAGAACAGGATGCCTGCCTTACTATTGCAGGTGATGTGACTCTCGAAAATAACGGGACCATTATCAATCATGGAACCATCAAAGAAGTGGGAACTTTGCAAAATAACGGAACCATTCTTGAGGGTGAAAAGATTAATGAGGACCACAGTGCAATAGAAAATGAGGAAGTAAAAGAACCGTCCACAGGAGATGCCTCCTGTCTTTGGTTCTATATGGCCCTTGCAATCCTATCGGCTTTGGGCCTTGGATTCCTAAGAACAGAAGAGAAAAAAAGAACTGTCTGATATGACAGTTCTTTTTAGTTTCTTGTTTTTCCTAATACCAGAAGAAGTTATTTCTTCCGTTTTCTTTCACATGATATAAAGCCTTATCGGCACAGTTGATCAATTCTGTCAGATCCTCGGCATCTTTAGGATACTGGGAAAGACCTGCGCTGTAGGTAATGGGGAGAGCTGTTCCGTTAGGAAGGATGATCTCACCAAACTTTGTCTGTACAGATCGTAAGATGGTTTCAATCTCCTCGTTGGAGATCGGTGCGGTTACCAATACATTGAACTCATCCCCGCCGACACGGGCTACCATGCCTACCTCATCAAAGGCTTCTCTTAAGATGGAGGCTGCGCTGGTCAGGATAAAGTCTCCTGCATCGTGACCGTGATTGTCGTTGACATGTTTGAACAGGTCAATGTCGATGAACATAAAGGTACATTTTTCCGGCTTAGTCTTACCGGAAAACAGCTTCTTTAACACATTGTTGAAACCGCGGCGGTTCATGACCTTTGTAAGAGGATCCACATTAGACAGCATCTGGAGGTTCAAGGTTTTATCGTGTTCCTTGCGATAGAGGTTTGCCGCTAAAAACATGGTTGCCAGGATCAAAAGGGCGGCGCCGGTAGCAGTACTGATCATATACTGCTGCATGGTGCTGGACAATTCTCCAATGGGGATCCGGATCACCAGACTCCAATTATCCATGCCGTTAATGTGGACATATGCCTGGGTATAGGATATGCCGTTTTGCTCAAAGTTAACAATATTGTCAGATGCATTTCGCTTCATGTCTTCGATCCATATATCATAATCGTATCCCCCAAAGCATTTGATATCGCTTTTGGTCAGCCTGATGTTGCTCCAGGTACCGGGAGGATTGGTTCCGTCATCGGAGCAGTTTACAAAGTTCCCGGAATAAGGGTTCATAAGGAATACTGCAGTCTCATCAGAAAGGATATTGGTATAAGCTAAGTTCTGGATAGTCTCCAGATAATAAGTAACAAAAACGCTGCCTACCCGTTTTTCCTTTTGGTAAATGGGCGCAAATAAAGTGATCATATTGCTGCCCGTTACACTGGAACGGTAAGGTTCTGAAATATAAACATCCTCAGAACCGTTGGCCGCCTCACAAAAGCCGTGCTTTTCCATATCCATCTGTTCTCCGGGGATACCATATACCGTACCGTCCATATCGATGAGACCAATGCTGAAATAGGGCATATTGGTCAGAGTGTGCTGCAGCTCTTCGTATTCCTCTTCAAAGGAGATCTCATCCCGGGCAGATATCATATCTGCTGCCTGTATGATATAGTCCGTCATCATTTCAAAGGAAGTGTTTACCTTCTCTGACATCAGGCTTAAGATGTTATTGATCTGATTGGTATTGCTCCTGCTGACATAGCTGCTGATAAAGAAGGTTACGGTAAGCAGCACCACCAGACAGAAGGCAATATACCCGATGATCAGACGGAGATGGTTTGTATGCAGTTTGGGATTGCTTTCTATGGGAGCTTTCATGCTCATTCTCCTGCCAATGATTGTTCGTATGTTAAGTAGCTGTTCTCATCGATCACCAAAGTTCCGGTATCGATAAATTTATAAGCAGCAGCCTCGCCCTTTATGATCTGGATCGCAGTCATCAGACCGTCATATCCCATGTTGTACTGGCTTTGTACCACCGTTGCAGCACACCATTGCGGTGAAGCAACAAGCTTCGCTGTCTCATCGGCATAGTCAAAGCCGATAAGGACCACATCGGTTCTGCCCGTTTCCATAAGACCATTGGCAAAGCCCACGGTAGAACTGTTGTTGCAGCCAAATACCCCTTTGATGTCGGGATAAGTTTCCAAAACATCAATACAGTTTTGTTTTGCCAGTTCGCTGTCACCGTTATTTAATCCCACATCATCCAAAACCACCCAGCTTTTGGGTGCATTGGCTGACCAATATTGGTTAAATCCTGCCAGACGGTCGATCACGGTCTGGGAAGAAACAGAAGTGATCTGGATGGCAATACTGGCAGACTCGTTTTCCGACAAGCCGGATTCCTTTAAAAGCAGTATCATTTCTTCCGCTGCCAGTTCCCCTGCCTGGAGATTGTCCGTCATATAGCAGGTATCAAAGCTGTCCGTATCATTTAGTATGGTGTCTACCAAGATCACGGGGATCCCTTTCTTTCGGACTTCTTTTGCATAGGGAGTCAGCCTGGAAGAACTTCCGGGAGCCAGAATAATGGCATCCGCACCTCTGTACACGGCTTCTTCCATCAGGGACTGCTGGATCTCCCAGTCTCCTTCACCTATGGTGGCGCCTACATAGACATTTGCGCCGCAGTCGTTTCCTGCATCCGTAATGCCCCGCACAATATCCTGCCAGTATTGGCTGGTCAGTACTTTTAAGACCACATAGACATTGGGTCTGCCGGGCTGTATTTCCGTCACTGCTTCAAACTCAAAATATTCCGTATCGGCAGTTTCTTCCACAGGTTCCTTTCCACAGCCGCCCGGCAGGAGCAGGGCGAACAATAAAAGCAGAATCAATATATTTTTTAGCGCTTTTTTTCTCATATAATTCATTACCTTCGGTTTCCGTATGCTAACCATAAATTTCAAACCAAATATATCACAAAAGAGTGTTTTTTTCAACAGATTTTGGTGTTTACAGGGATAAAACATGTTTCTGTAAAATGTTGAAGAGAGGACGGGAATTTTGTATAATAAACGAAGTGAAAATAAAAATGTAAGTTTGGAGGGGAAATCATGATCTACAGAAAATTTCAGGACAAAAGCCTTTCTCTTTTGGGATTCGGCACCATGCGTCTGCCCTTAAAGCCCGGCGGAAGCGCTTCCGAAGTGGATGAAGAGCAGGTTAGAGAGATGATCCGATATGCCATGGAGAACGGCGTGAATTATTTTGATACGGCTTATCCTTATCATGGCGGAGAGTCGGAGAGGGTCACAGGACGGCTCTTAAAGGAATATGACAGGGATTCTTTCTATCTGGCAACCAAGTATCCGGGACATCAGATTGCCAGCACTTATGACCCGCAGGCCGTTTTTGAAGAGCAGCTTGAGAAATGTCAGGTAGATTATTTTGACTTTTATCTGCTCCACAATGTATATGAAAACTCCATTAAGGTCTATAAGGATCCCCAGTGGGGCATTGTTGATTATTTCATAGAGCAGAAGCGTCAGGGTAAGATCCGCCATCTGGGCTTTTCCAGCCACGGCGGTGTAGACAACTTAAAGGAATTTTTGGACCTTTACGGAGAACATATGGAGTTTTGCCAGATTCAGCTAAATTACCTGGATTGGTCCTTACAGGATGCACAGAAAAAATATGAGATTTTAACGGAGAGAAACATACCCGTCTGGGTCATGGAGCCTCTTCGGGGCGGCACCCTTGCCAACTTAAAGGAAGAACAGGCAGAAAAGTTAAAAGGGCTTCGTGATGAGAGCCCTGCCGCATGGGCCCTTCGCTTTTTGCAAGGTCTGCCCAATGTGACCATGATCCTAAGCGGCATGTCTTCTATAGAACAGATGAAACAGAATGTGGCTACCTTTGAAAAGGAAAAGTCTCTTAGCGAGCAGGAACAGAACCTTCTCTTTGAACTGGCGGAAGGCATGAAGAATTCTGTGCCCTGTACTGCCTGTCGGTATTGCTGCGACGGTTGTCCCAAAGGACTGGATATTCCCATGCTGCTTTCCATTTATAATGAGGCCCGCATCCTGCCCAGTTCCACTGCGGGGATGCGCATTGAAGCCCTGGCAGAGGAAAAACAGCCGGCAGCCTGTATCGCCTGCGGTAAATGTGCCAAGGTATGTCCTCAAAAGATACAGATTCCGGAGGAATTAAAAGCCTTTACGGAAATCTTATCTAAGATTCCCAGTTGGACTGAGATCTGTAAACAGCGGGATGAAGAGGCAAAACGATCCAGAGAGAGGAATGCCGGAGCATAAATGGAGACCGGGACTGACATTTGGTTACATGATCCGATCCTTTGGTTACATAGGGGTGATGGAAGGCCGATCCTTTTCCGATATGACATATAAAGGCATATGAAATAAGGAGGAAAGCAGGCAATGAACGACATGATCACCACCAATTACATGACCAGAATGTTCCAAAGCTATTTTAAAAGCACTGCTGTAACAGGCAAGACAACCCAAAGAAGCTTTCTTGAAAATATAGAGCAGATACTGGAAGAGAAAAGCGTATCTGCAAAGGAAATGACCATGGAGGAATACAAGCGCTACATTCATGACAAGATATTTCAGATCCCCATGAATCCTTCCCGGATGCAGGATTCCATTTCCGTTCAGATATCGGAGGCGGGCTTTGAAGCCATGAAGAATGATCCGGAATATGAAAAATGGGTCTTAGGTCATCTGGAAAAAGAGTTTATGGCATATAATCCATGGAGTGCTGTATGCGGCGGAAATTACTGCGTGCTGCATTTTGGGGCTTCACCGGAAGAGTATCGTGGAGAAAGCTGGTATATGGGCTATAAAAACGGCAAAGGAGCAAGCCTTTTTAACGAAAAAGCAAAGGACAGCTTTTGGGTACGGCGCGCCAAGAACTTTAAAGAAATCGAACAGCGCTATGAAATGAAGCGCCTTCAGGAGACCATGTTAGAAAAGCGCATGGAAAAGAACGCTCTTTTCGGTCAGAGCAAATACTTCGGAGCTATGGGAACCTATCCCCTCGGCGGCATATTGGACATACTGGGCAGCAGTAAATCTTCTAAGGGCTTTCTTGGAAAATCTTGAAGATAAGATAGATTTTACAAATATTTTATAAAATTATTAGCACTCTCGTCTTGCGAGTGCTAATTTTTTGTGCTATAACAGGTATGTAATCATGATGAGGGTGTAAGGACACTGAAATCATGGACATAATAAAAGCACAGAATATCAGAAAGGGGTGCTATATCATGAATATTTCAAAATTCACACAGAAGTCTGTGGAAGCCATCAACGGCTGTGAAAAGCTGGCTTATGAATATGGAAATCAAGAGATTGAACAGGAGCACTTGTTGGTATCCCTTCTTTCCGTAGAAGACAGTCTGATCTTAAAGTTGATCGAAAAGATGGAGATTCAGACAGAGCATTTTATGAATTATGCCAAAGAATTGATAAAACGCCGGGTCAAGGTTCAGGGGGGCCAGGTTTTTATGGGGCAGGCCTTAAACCAGGCTTTGATCAAGGCAGAGGATGAGGCAAAGGCCATGGGAGACGAGTATGTCTCTGTAGAGCATTTGTTTTTATCCATGTTGAAACATCCCAATGCGGCCATCAAAGAGATGATGGAGGAGTACGGAATTACCGTAGAGCGGTTTTTGCAGGTCCTTTCTACCGTCAGGGGAAACCAGCGGGTTACCAGCGACAATCCGGAGGCCACCTATGATACCCTGGCAAAATACGGAGAAGAGCTGGTAGAAAAGGCCAAAAGGCAAAAGCTGGACCCGGTCATCGGCAGAGACAGTGAGATCCGCAATGTGATCCGCATTCTTTCCCGCAAGACCAAGAACAATCCGGTACTGATAGGAGAGCCGGGAGTGGGCAAAACGGCTGTAGTGGAAGGCCTTGCCCAGCGTATTGTCAGAGGGGATGTGCCTCAAAGCCTAAAGGACAAAAAGATCTTTGCCCTGGATATGGGAGCTTTGGTAGCAGGAGCCAAGTATCGTGGTGAATTTGAGGAGCGGTTGAAGGCAGTTTTGGAGGATGTGAAAAACAGCGACGGTCAGATCATCCTCTTTATCGACGAGCTGCATACCATTGTGGGAGCGGGAAAGACCGACGGTGCTTTGGATGCAGGCAATATGCTAAAGCCGATGTTGGCAAGGGGAGAGCTGCATTGTATCGGTGCCACCACTTTGGATGAATACAGGCAGTATATTGAAAAAGATCAGGCATTGGAGCGGCGTTTTCAGCCGGTCATGGTAGATGAGCCTACCGTAGAGGACACCATTTCCATTTTAAGAGGATTAAAAGAGCGTTATGAGGTCTTTCATGGCGTGAAGATCCTGGACAATGCCTTAGTCAGCGCAGCCATGCTTTCCAATCGATATATTACGGACCGTTTCCTGCCGGATAAGGCTATCGATCTGGTGGATGAAGCCTGTGCCTTGATCAAGACGGAACTGGATTCCATGCCCACAGAGCTGGATGAATTAAACCGCCGCATTATGCAGATGGAAATCGAAGAGGCGGCATTGAAAAAAGAAGATGACCGGATATCCCAGGAAAGGCTTGCTGAACTGCAAAAGGAGCTGGCGGAGCAGAAAGACCGATTTACAACTCAGAAGGCCACCTGGGAGAACGAAAAAGGCAGCGTAGAAAGGCTGCAGAAGCTTCGGGAAGAAATAGAAAGCGTCAACAATGAGATTCAGATCGCTACCAGAGAAGGCAATCTGGAAAAAGCAGCGGAATTAAGCTATGGAAAACTGCCCAATATGAAAAAGCAGCTGGAGATGGAAGAGCAGAAGAGCAA
Source organism: Lachnospiraceae bacterium (assembly GCA_022510725.1). Classification (GTDB taxonomy): domain Bacteria; phylum Bacillota; class Clostridia; order Lachnospirales; family Lachnospiraceae; genus UBA2882. Next base: position 64,095 of record JAFLSW010000007.1, on the reverse strand, counting down.
GGAAGGCGGCAGAAGCCTGATACGGGAAAGCGTGGATGAAGATGAGATCGCCAAGATCATTTCCAGATGGACGGGAATTCCCGTTGCCAAGCTGACGGAAAGCGAGAGAAACAAAACCCTTCACCTGGGAGAAGAGCTGCATAAGCGGGTGATCGGCCAGGATGAGGCAGTGACAAAGGTGTCAGAAGCTATTATGCGTTCCAAAGCAGGCATCAAGGACCCCGGCAAACCCATTGGGTCATTCCTTTTCCTGGGGCCTACCGGTGTAGGAAAGACGGAGCTTGCCAAGACTTTGGCCCAGGCCTTGTTTGATGACGAAAGCAATATGGTCCGCATCGACATGAGCGAGTATATGGAAAAATATTCCGTATCCAGACTGATTGGAGCCCCTCCCGGCTATGTGGGATATGAGGAAGGCGGACAGTTGACTGAAGCAGTCAGACGCAAACCATACTCTGTTGTGCTCTTTGACGAGGTGGAAAAAGCCCATCCCGATGTATTCAATGTGCTGTTGCAGGTATTGGATGATGGGCGGATTACGGATTCCCTTGGCAGAACCGTGGATTTTAAAAATACGATCCTGATCATGACCTCCAATATCGGTGCATCCTACCTGTTGGAAGGCATTACGGAAGCGGGAGAGATAGCAGAGTCGGCGCAGGAAGCGGTACTTGGGGAGCTTCGAGGTCATTTCAGACCGGAGTTTTTGAACCGTTTGGATGAGACCATTCTCTTTAAACCGCTGACAAAAGACAACATTCGTGCTATGATAGACTTGATATTGCAGGATCTGAACAGGCGTCTGCAAGATAAGGATCTTTCCTTATCCTGTACGGAAGCTGCAAAAGATTACATTGCCGCAGAGGGTTATGATCCGGTGTATGGAGCAAGACCTTTGAAGCGATATATGCAAAAATATGTAGAAACGGCAGCGGCAAAGCTGATCTTATCCGATTCGGTGGTTATAGACGATGAAATTACCATTGATGTAGAAAATGACAAGCTTGTCGCAAAAAGGAAATGAGGAAAATGAAGGTAACCTATTTGTATCACAGCGGCTATCTGGTAGAAACGGAGTCGGCAATTCTTCTTTTTGATTATTTTAAGGGAGAGCTGCCGGCTTTTCCTGCTCATAAACCATTGATCGTTTTTGCCAGCCACAAACATCCCGACCATTTTGATTTTCGGATCTTTGACTTAAAGAGTCATCCGGGCGGTGTTTATTATGTGTTCGGAAGCGACATCCGCCTAAGCGACAATTATCTGGAAAGAAAAGGAGTGGATCCGGTTGTCAAAGAACGAATCCATCGGCTCCCTTCCCATAGGGAACTGGAGCTTCCCTTGCAGGGCGGCGAAAGCCTGAAAATACGCACTTTAAAGTCGACTGACGAAGGTGTCGCTTTTTATGTAACGGTGGAAAACAAGCGGATCTATCATGCCGGAGACTTGAACTGGTGGCATTGGGAAGGTGAAGTAGAAAGCTTTAATGCTACCCAGGAAAAAGTATATCAAGAAGAGATGGGATCGCTGCAAAGCTGGCTGCAGGAAGAGGGCGCTGTTTTGGATGTGGCATTTGTGCCCTTAGATCCCAGACTGCAGGATGCTTATTGCTATGGAATGGATGCGTTTTTATCATCTGTTCCGGTTAAAGAAGTATATCCCATGCACATGTGGGAGGATTACGGAGTCATAGACCGCTATCTGAATCATTGTGAACAGGATGAGGAAAAGAAGGCCTGGATCCCTTTGATCAAAAAACACATTTTTTTCACAAAGGAAACATAAATCCATAACAAATTAGGAATATTCTTTCAGTGTAACAGTTGTAAAGAATAAAGCTGATCTGGATAAGGGAGTGACTGAAATGTTGAGATTTTTGAAAAAAACCGTGCAGATACTGGCAGGAGGTGCAGCCTTTGGACTGGCGGCAGCTTTGGTGTTTGTAGGAGTTATAAAAGCTACGGGTGTGGATGATGCCTTAATCAAGCTTCAGGAGGCGACAGATAGGGAGGGCATAGAGTTTCATGCAGAAACCGATATGCCGGAGGCAGAAATGGTTATCACACAAAGTCAAAGTGTAGCCTCTGCCCAAAATATGTCCCAGAAACAAGCAGGAACAGGAATTCCGACTATTGTAGAAAACTCTATGCCATTCATTGTTTCCATTACTAATGTAGGTGTGGAAGAAGTTGTCAGCATGTTTGGTACTTATGAGTATGAAGCCACCGGCGTTGGCTCCGGCATCATTATCGGTCAAAATGAAGAAGAATTGCTGATCGCTACCAACAATCATGTGGTTGCCGGATCCAATGAATTGTCCGTCTGCTTTCAGGATGATGAAAATATGGTGGTAGAAGCCAAGATCAAGGGTACGGATGTTTCCAATGATCTGGCTATTATAGCGGTAAAAATGAGCGATCTGACCCCGGAGATCAAATCCTCCATTGCTATTGCCAAGTTGGGGGACTCTGATAGTCTGGAAGTAGGAGATCAGGTCATTGCCATCGGCAATTCCTTGGGCTATGGACAGAGCGTTACCACAGGCATTGTCAGCGCTAAAGACAGAGAAGTGACCATTGACGGTGTGACAGCAAGTCTGATCCAGACCGATGCTGCCATTAATCCAGGCAATTCCGGCGGTGCCCTTCTAAATATGAACGGAGAAGTGATCGGCATCAATTCTTCCAAATTTGCCAGTACCAAGGTGGAGGGCATGGGCTATGCCATTCCTATTTCCACCGCGCAGCCCATTTTGGAAGAGCTGATGCAGAGACAGACCAGAGATCTGGTAGATGAGAAAGAACAGGGTATATTGGGCATTACCTGTCAGAATGTTTCCGAGGATCTTTCCGCTATGTACAATATTCCCGTAGGCGTTTATATACTGGGAACAGAAGAAGACAGCGGCGCCAGAGCAGCAGGACTGAGGGAACGGGATGTGATCATTGCCTTTGACGGAATCTCCATATCCAATTATAATGAATTAAAAAGCACTCTGCGGTATTATAAAGTGGGAGAAACAGTGGAAGTGACCATTATGAGGACTGATGAAGAGGGAAAATACCGGGAACAGAAAGTTTTTGTCACTTTATCTGAAAACGCTGCGGCAAAAGCGGTTTCGCCTCAGTCGGAAAGAAAACAGGAAAATAAGAACAGTTACAGTGCAGAGGACTTTTTCGGAGGATTGTTTGATTAAAGAAAAGCGAGGTAAGAGCAATGTTGCCCAATGATCCGGTGATGATGCTGAGTTATGTAAACTTAAAATTAAGGGATTATTACAAGTCCTTAGATGATCTGTGTGAAAACGAGGATGTAAAAAAGCAGACATTACTTGATAAACTGTCCGGAATCGGTTATGTTTATAACGAAGAGACCAATCAATTTGTATAATTTATATCATTTGCATAAAGGATACAGACATGACCCAGGGGCAGATCACCATCAGGTATAAAGACAAGTCCATAAATGAAGAGATCATAGAAAGTAAGCTTTCTTTCCATAAGGGAGAGAGCTTACTTTTGCTATGTGAAAAAGCAGGGATTCCTCTTAGCGCGCCTTGCGGCGGCAAAGGCATCTGCGGAGGCTGCCGGGTCTATTTTGAGAAAGGCGCACCCCTTCCTAAGCCCCAGGAAAGAAAACTTCTTTCGGCAGAAGAATTGCGGCAGGGTGTGCGGCTGGCGTGCATGACACAAATGTCAGAAGATTGTGTAATACTGATAAAAGAAGGGAAAACCGATGTCATTTCGGGGAAATTTGACATCGCATGGGCGCAAGATGATCAAATTACTGACAAAGGATGCGATCGATTGGGTCAATCTTGTTTTTTTGTGGCGGATATAGGCACAACTACCGTGGTCTTAGAGAAAAGAAAGAAAAGTGACGGAAGTGTCGTAGATGTTTACAAAGCTGTAAATGCCCAAAGAAAGCTGGGGGCGGATGTGATGACCAGAATGGAGGCTTCCCTATCCGGCAGACAAGCGGAGTTAAAGAAATTGATAGGCAGACAGCTGTCAGAAGGCATTGCTTGTCTCAATCAAAAGGGGGAGAAGGCAGATCTGCTCATTATTGCTGCAAACACCACAATGGTACATCTTTTACTGGGACTCAATGTGGAAAAGCTTGCTAAGGCACCTTTTGTGCCGGAGCTTTTGGAGGAGACAGAATGGGAGATCGGCAGCATCAAGACCTATATTATGCCCGGATTTTCTGCCTTTGTAGGCGGAGATATTGCATCGGGAATATATGCACTGGATTATTTGGAGGAGAAGGAACCTGCCTTTTCATCGGGAACCGGCTGGAAGCTGTTTTTAGACTTGGGTACCAATGCGGAAATGGTATTGTATCGGGATAAACAGGGATTTGCCACTGCTGCGGCGGCAGGTCCGGCCTTTGACGGAGCGGCGGGGACCGGATTTTTCGGAAGCGATATGGTGGCGCTTTTGGCAAAACTGTATCGGGAGGGCATTGTGGATGAAACAGGCACGCTGGATGATGCCTATTTTGAGACCGGCATTTCCATTGCCTTACAGGAAGGGACATTGACCTTTTCCCAGGAACAGATCAGGCAGCTTCAGCTTGCCAAAGCGGCAGTGCGCTGCGGTATCGATATGCTTTTCAAAAAGGCGGGAATCGGGGAAAAGGATGTGGATCAGGTCTATTTGGCAGGAGGCTTTGGATATTATCTGAATCCGGAAGACAGTGCAGAAATCGGCCTGCTTCCGGCTGATCTTGCAAAAAAGGCTGTTGCTTGTGGAAATACGGCACTTTTAGGAGCTGCAGTTTATGGAAGAATGATATTAAGGGGAGAAAACAGAGTGCTGCCGGCACAGTTGCAGTCCATCAATCTGGCCCAGGAACCGGATTTTATGGAAAGTTATGTAAACTACATTAACCTTGGCAGCAATTGACAGATACAATTGCATTTTTGTAGAAACCAAGGGTATGTATCCGTAATACTTTAAAATCCCTTACATATAGTATAATAAAAGAAGATACCGTTGGAGTTAGGTATGAGAAAGAGGACAGCAGCAATCCTAATCTTTTGTGGGGTGATGGGTTTGCTGCTTTTTGGTGTCTGTTTAAACAAGCAGACAGAAATTCGTGAAAGTTTGGGGGAAGCTTTGTATGCCCGGCCAAATAACGAAAAGGAGCAATCCGGAGAGGAAGAGACCGAAGTGAAAGAAACCAAAAAGATCGCCCTTACCTTTGATGACGGTCCTCATCCCATTTATACCCCCTTACTTTTAGAAGGGCTGAGGGAACGGAAGGTAAAGGCCACATTTTTTCTCATGGGCAGTGCTGTGGAACAGTATCCGGAGCTGGTCAAAGAAATGGCGGAGGACGGACACCTGATCGGCAACCACACCTATCACCATGTCAGTCTTGCACGGGCAGACGAGGCCTTGATAGAAAAAGAGGTTTATACTGTCAATGAGCTGCTTGAACAGACTACCGGCCAATCCCCGCAGTTTATCAGGCCTCCCTTTGGAGAATACAGCAAGTCTTTGGAGCAGCAGACGGGCATGATCTGTGTTTTGTGGAATATCGATCCCCTGGACTGGAGCACGAAGGATGCTTCTAAGGTAGTCCGGAGGGTAGTGACGAATGCCAGAGAAAATGGTATTATCTTAATGCACGATCAATATCAGACCAGCGTCCGTGCGGCCCTTACCATTATCGATGAACTGCAAAAGCAGGGCTATGAATTTGTGACGGTGGAAGAATTGCTGTTGAATTAAAGAGGAAAGATACTATGGATATGAATCTGTTTGATTATATGAGAGAAAATAAGATGGAGCAGGAATCCCCTTTGGCAGCCAGGATGCGCCCTGCTGCCCTGGACGAGGTAGTGGGACAGCGCCATATCATCGGAAAAGATAAGATGCTGTATCGGGCCATTATGGCGGACAAGCTGGGGAGCGTGATCTTTTACGGCCCGCCGGGTACGGGAAAGACCACCCTTGCCAAGGTCATTGCCAATACCACCAGCGCCTTATTTACCCAGATCAATGCCACTGTTGCAGGGAAAAAAGACATGGAAGCGGTGGTGGAAAAGGCAAAAGCGGACACCGGCATGTACGGTAAAAAGACCATTTTGTTTGTAGACGAGATTCATCGTTTTAATAAAGGGCAGCAGGATTATCTTTTGCCCTTTGTAGAGGACGGTACCCTGGTCCTCATTGGTGCCACTACGGAAAATCCTTATTTTGAAGTAAATAACGCTCTTCTTTCCCGTTCGGTGGTATTTGAATTAAAGCCTTTGGAGAAGGAAGATATCAAAGAACTGATACAGCGGGCAGTCTATGATGAAAAGAAGGGAATGGGGGCTTACGGCGCGGTGATCGACGATGAGGCGGTGGAGTTTTTGGCGGAATTATCCGGCGGGGACGCCAGATGCGCCTTAAATGCCATAGAACTGGGGATCATGACCACAGAGCGGAGTGAAGATGAAAAGATTCACATTACCTTAGAGGTAGCAAAGGAATGTATCCAGAAGAGGGTGGTCAGATACGATAAAACAGGGGACAACCACTATGATACCGTATCGGCCTTTATTAAGAGCATGAGAGGTTCCGATCCGGATGCGGCAGTCTACTATCTGGCAAGGATGCTGCATGCGGGTGAGGATCTGAATTTCATTACCCGCAGGATCATGATCTGTGCGGCGGAGGATGTAGGACTGGCAGATCCCAATGCCCTGACTGTGGCTGTCAGCGCTGCCCAGGCAGTAGACCGGATAGGCATGCCGGAGGCGGAGATCATTTTATCGGAAGCGGTCTGCTATATAGCCAGCGCACCCAAAAGCAATGCGGCCTGCATGGCAGTAGGAGAAGCTAGAAGTGAGGTAGAATCAAGTGGAAGTCTGCCTATCCCGCCGCATTTGCAGGATGCCCATTATAAAGGAGCGGCAAAGCTGGATCGGGGCATCGGCTATTTGTACGCCCATAACTATGACAAACATTATGTAAACCAACAATATCTGCCCTATGAGTTAAACGGCAGGGAATTTTATAAGCCCAGTGACAATGGCTATGAAAAAAAGATCAAGGAGCATATGCGATGGCTGAAATCCACAGAAGACTGATCATGATCTCATTAGATGCGGTAGGAGAAAAAGATCTGCCCTATTTGCGTACCCTACCCAATTTCGGCAGGCTTTGGCAACAGGGAGCCAAGTGCGCCCATGTAAAAAGCGTATATCCTTCCCTTACTTATCCGGCCCATACCTCCATTGTAACGGGGAAAAAGCCTGTCAATCACGGCATCATCAACAATACCCTGTTGCAGCCAAAGCGCAAAAAGCCGGACTGGATGTGGCAGAGACGATTTATAAAAGGCACCACCCTTTATGACGAAGCCCATAAGCTGGGATGGAAGACCGCTTCTTTGTTGTGGCCGGTAACCGCCAAGAGCAAAATAACCTACAATCTGCCGGAGGTCTTAGCCAACAGACCCTGGCAAAATCAGATCATGGTCTCTGCTGCAAACGGCAGCCTTTTTTATGAGCTTGATCTGCTGAAACGATTTGGGCACATCAGGGATGGGGTAAAACAACCTGCCCTGGACGATTTTCTCCATCAATGCGCCCTCTATACCATGGAAAAGTATCATCCGCAGATGATGATGATCCATTATACTGATGTGGATACCATGCGTCATGACTATGGGGTGGATCATCCCCATGTGAAAGAAGCCTTACAAAGACATGACAGGCGTTTGGGAGAGCTTTTGGACCAATTGGAACGGACAGGAGACATGGATAAAACAACAGTTGTTATACTTGGGGACCATTATCAGCTTCAAACGGAGAGAATTGTGTATTTGAATTATTTCCTGCAGAAAAATGGCTTTTTAAAGGTGAAAAATGGGGTGATCACGGACTATACTTATATTGCAAAAAATTGTGACGGGTCTGTCTATATTTATCGAAACCCGCGAAAAAAGCCGAACAAAGAAGAATATGTTCGACTGAGAAATTTGTTAAAGAAATATAAGGATGATTTAACTTTTGGTATAGAAAAAATTTATACTTGCAAAAATGCAAGAAAAATGGGAGCAGATGACAAATGTGTCTTTTTAATTGAAGGGCGGGAGTCAGTTTACTTTTTGGATGACTTTCATACCTTGACAGAGCCGGTTTCTCAGGCAAAAGGCAAGAAAATGCGGGCAACTCACGGCTATCATCCGGACAAATCCGGGTATGATACCTTTTTTCTTGCCCTTGGCTATGGTATACGGGAAGGCGTGGAAATACCCTCCATGCATTTGTACGATGAGGGTCCCACCCTTGCAAAAATAATAGGTGTTACTTTACCTGATGCGGATGGCAGATGTCTGGATGAGATGCTTGCATTATGAAATAAGATATGGAAAGTATCTTGATAGTTACAGTTGGTGGATATGACAAAGAGGCGCTCAGAAAAGCTCCTTCATCAGCATGGCATAAATCTCCTGGCTTTTTTGCTGCCAGTGATGGCAGAAAGAAGCAGCGCTGTCTTCATCGGGAACGGTAAGCTTTAATTCCACCAAGATCTCACCCCGTTCTTTGGCGGTGAGTACAGCCTGATAGCTGCCTTTGGAAGTGCGGTCATATTGTCCCGTTACGGAAACTTCATTGCGTAAAGCCATGGAGTTTTCTTTTAAGTAGGCGTCGATCTCCGCCTTAATGGCGGAAGAGATGTTTTGTTCAAAGAAATGCAGATCGGACCGGCCTTCCTCCGTCAAGGTAAGATGGGTGCGGTTCCCAAGGGTCTTTGCGTCGATCATATGATCCTCGCAAAGCTCTCCGATGGCCTGTTGCAAGGTCAGATAGGTGGTGTATTCCTTATCCAGGATAAAGGTCTCAACCTGAGCTCTGGTCAGGGGAAAATCCACCCTGTTTAACATATATAGTACGATCAGTTTATATAAAGCGATAGGTTCTTGTGTCATCTTGATGCCTCAAATCATTTATATTTTTCAAAATCTTTTCCCTGATAACAGCCGGTCTCTTTACAAAGACGGTGAAAGCTGTTTAATACATCCCGCTTATTGGCGCTCCACTCCGGTGCGACCAAAAGCCTTTTGGGACCATCTCCCGTAATGCGGTGAATGACTGTTTCAGGATTCAAGGCGGCTATGCACCGGGAAAGTAGGGATAAGTATTCTTCTTTGGAATAGACAGAAATCAGGCCTTTTTCGTATTCCGCTGCAAGATCCGTTCCTTTTAAAATGTGCAGAAGCTGCAGTTTCATACCAAAAGGTGAAAACTGGTTTACATAATATATCGTTTCCAAGCTGCGATCCGCCGTTTCCTTCGGCAGTCCTAAGATCACATGAACAATAAGAGGAATGTCCCTTTCCTGCAGGCGTTTTGCTGCATCTTCAAATACAGAAAGCCCATATCCCCGTCGGATATAAAGGGCGGTATCTTCGTGAACAGTCTGCAGTCCCAGCTCGATCCAGATAAATTTATGGGGATATTCTTTTTTGAGCCTGTCCAAAACCTCCAGCACGGCATCCCCAAGACAGTCCGGTCTGGTGGCAATGGAAATGCCGGCTATTTTATCATGGGAAAGAGCACAGGAGTAGAGTGCATATAGCCTTTCGGGAGGACCGTAGGTGCCGGTATAGGACTGAAAATAGCCAATATAGGCATCTCCCCTCTTTGTACTGCGAAAAAGGGAAAGACCCCGGCTGATGGCATCATCCATTTCTTCCCGGGTCTTTGTGCCCTTTAGGGGAACGGCAAATTCGCCGCTGCCTCCTTCGCTGCAAAAGATACAGCCTCTTTTATCCAGAGTACCGTCCCTGTTTGGACAGGTAAAGCCCCCGTCTAAGGCAATCTTATAAAGCTTTTTCCCATAAGTCTTCTTGCAATAATGATCCAAAGAGTAGTAGGGCTTTCCGCCCCAATCCTGTATCATGTTTTTCTACCGGATGTGGGACTTTACAGCGTTTGCCACAACCTCAGCCACTTGAGGGTTAAAAGCCTCCGGCATGATATTGTCTTCATTTAACTGATCCTCGGGAACCAGTCCGGCAATGGCATATGCAGCAGCCAGCTTCATATCTTCGGTGATCTGGGGAGCCCTGCCCTCCAAAGCACCCTTAAAGATGCCGGGGAAAGCTACCACATTGTTGATCTGGTTGGGGAAATCGCTGCGGCCTGTGCCTACGATCCTTGCTCCCGCAGCCTTTGCCACATCGGGCATGATCTCCGGAACGGGATTGGACATGGCAAATATAATGGCATCCCGATTCATGGAAGAAACCATTTCGGCAGTGACGGTATTGGGAGCGGAGACACCGATGAATATGTCCGCGCCCTTTAGGGCATCTGCCAGAGAGCCTGTCTCATTGTTGGGGTTGGTGGTATTAGCCATTTCCTGCTGCATCCAATTCAGGTCATCTCTGTCTTTGCTGACAATGCCTTTCCTGTTGCAGAGGATTACATTGGTAAAGCCATCGGTCATTAAGAGCTTGGCAATGGCAACGCCTGCGCTGCCTGCGCCGTTTATGACAACCTTGCAGTCTTCTTTTTCTTTTTTCACGATCTTTAAGGCATTGATGGTGCCGGCTAAGACCACGATGGCGGTTCCGTGCTGGTCATCATGGAATACCGGGATGTTTAAGGTCTGTTTCAGTCTTTCCTCAATCTCAAAGCAGCGGGGTGCGCTGATGTCCTCTAAGTTGATGCCGCCAAAAGCGGGAGCTAAATAGGTGACTGCCTTAATGATCTCCTCTGTATCCTGAGTATCCAAGCAGATGGGCACCGCATTGACACCGCCGAATTCTTTAAAAAGCACCGCCTTGCCTTCCATAACGGGCATGGCAGCAAGGGGGCCGATGTTGCCCAGTCCCAAAACGGCGCTGCCGTCGGATACAACGGCAATGGTGTTGGCTTTGATGGTGTATTGATAAGCAGCCTCCGGGTTTTCGGCAATGACCTTACAGGGCTCCGCTACCCCGGGGGTATATGCTAAGGACAGGTCTTCCCTGGATTTTACCGGGGTCTTGGACACTGTTTCTAACTTTCCGTTCCATTCCTTGTGCAGCTCTAAAGCTTTCTCGTTGATCGTAGACATAATCTCATCCTCACTTTTTACTTTGTTTTTACTTACTATATCATACTTTACTTATTGTAAATTTTCAACTGATGAGAAGCAGGATTAAAAGAAATAAAGTGTAATGTTTAATTAATTGTGGCCAAAGAATGCCATTCTACCAAATCATCATCAAATCCCCAAGTGGAGTCGGAATAGTTCAAAAAGGCTTGATATTCTTCAGCAAAGCCCAAAGAAGCATGATATTCTTCAAGAATCCGTTCCATCTCATCCTCTGTATATAATCTGATTCCGTTTTTCTCACAGTATGCCGTAAGCCTGATACCGATATTGAGGACTGTTTGGACCGCCATAGAAATAACAACCGTTTTTATATAAAAACGAATAAGTTTTATAGCTTATCCAGTCCGTTGTAAAATTTAAGGAAAGCATGCCATCTTCCTCATGCAAAGAAACCGATTCTCCCGGCAAAGGCGGTTCTTTGATATCTTTAAATTCCACATCGCTTCCGATCAGGGCAGTCCTGTTTCCCAACAGATAGTCTTTCATAGCCGGAGATAAAGCATCATCATTCTGGATCTGTTCTATCACTTGGGGATCCAAAACGGCAGTTTACAAAAAGGCAACGGTAAAAGCGGCGTTTACTTTGCTCTGTCATTAGAGCCGCAGCCTGATAAAAGCAGGGCTGATAAAAAGATAAGTAAAATTCTTTTTTTCATTTTTATTTCCTCCCTCAATATGCGAATTCACTGCCTATTAAATGTTTCCATTCAATATATTCATGAGGATGGTCGCCTGTCCATTTTCTAAATCCGAGGTCGGACATGCGCTGATTGATCAATGCATTTACTTCCTCATCAGAATAAAAAACAGTGCCGTTTTTCTCACAAAGAGAAAGATAATAGGGAAGTGACAGCTTGTCATCAGCATTGGGGTCACTTTTGGTATGGCAGTTTAAATAGGTTTCTGTTCCCATTGTATATATATCTAATCCTATAGGATCAAGCAGATCATCGATTATTTTTTCATCCGCTTCAGTAATCTCATCTACCGAGTCATAACCGAAATAATCGCGCATTGCCAATTTGTCAGGATCAATGATAGAATGCCGTCCGAACCAAAAAGTAGTATACAATTCATAGATATTTTTTGCGCTGCCGGTAGCATCCAGTATATCGTAGGTACTGAAATGATCAACATTACTACTGGAGTTGTCGGTAAAATAGCAGCCGTCTGTACACATATAGGAGTAATATCGGTAAGTATCATCTCCAACAAAAGAAAGGGTGAGCGTACCCTGATCTTCACATATTACAGTGGACATGTTCCATGAGAAACCATTATAAAAAAGATCATATTGTATGATAAGTTCAAACTTTCCATCCATGCCACAGTCCAGAAGACCGTATCTTACCTCTGTAAGAAGTGTATGATGGTCTTTTCCGATCACAAGATTATCACCACTTTCTATCATGTTGTACATATCCTGTATGGTAGCGGATTGCCCGGAGGCTATGGGGGATGCAAACCTATCAAAATTCACATCGGCACCGATCACGGCGGTTTCCTGTCCCAGCAGATAGCCTTTCAGAGCCAGAGACAGGCGGTTGTCATTTTTGATCTGTTCCATTGTTTCGGCAGTGGGATCGGTTTGGGCGAGCCTGACATAAACATCAAGCTGTTTTTGGCTCTTATTTCCATGAGCATCCGTTGCCTCAATGGACAAAGTATAGCGTCCGCACTTTTCAGGGATATAAGGAGTGGGATTGTCGATAAAAGATAAACTCACCTCCGACATATCCTGCACTTCCACCAGATCCTCACAGGAAATGGTGTCCTTGGTGGAAAAGACGGGAATTTCTTCTTTTTCAATGATCTGAGGCGGGGTAGTATCCACGATCCGGATGGTGAATTCTATTGTCTGCCCTTCGTATGATGCACTTGCCGGATATTCGCCACAGCGCGTAGGATCTACCTCATCAAAGTGCAGTTCTATCTTTGTGGAATCGACACCGTCTTTGATGTCAAGGTATTTGTATGAGTACAGAGGCAGAGTTTCTCTTGCCTCCACAACCAAAGGATCGCTGATGGGAGCGATATCCCTTTCTTTAGGAATCATATCCTCGGAAACGCTTTCAGCTGCGCCATCCGGGTTTCCCTTGGCAAAAGAACACCCTATAAGAGGCAGGATGAAGAGTTGTATGGCTAATATGGCGATCCATGCTTTTTTATTTTTCTTCATGTCTGTTTCTCCTTTTCTGCATGTCATAAAACTGACTGCTCAACAATTCATTCCGGGATCAGTTTAGATAGCTTCCGTCACCAAATAAAGGCTTCCACTCAAGAAGCTGGTGTTCGTGACCATCCTTTCGATCTGCAAATCCTAAGGAAGCCTGGTTCTTTTCTATCAACGCATCGATTTCGGCATCTGTATAAAATTTTACTCCATTTTCCTCGCAGAGAGAAAGATAGTAGGGAAGTGACAGCTTGTCACTCGCATTGGAATCACTTTCAGGATGGCAATTCAGATAGGTTTCCGATCCGATAGTATATATTTCCAGTCTCAGATCTTCCAACAGGTCATCAATAGCCTCATCATCTGCCTGGGTGATCTGATCAATGCTGCTATACCCGAAATAATCAAGTTCTGCTTGTTTATCGGGATCGATATTAGGTCTGTGATCAGCCCAAAAGGTTTGGAGTTTATAGATTGTTCTTAATCTGCCCGTACTGTCCAATATGCCATAAGACTCATACTGATACCAGGCAGCGCCTGAGCCGCCGGATCGATAGCAGCCGTCTGTATAAAGGCCGGACCAGCTCCGATAACTTTCCCAACCTGCAAAATTTATTGTGAGACTGCCGTTTTCTTCGTATAAAACCAGAGTCATTGTGGTTAAGATATGGGACCAAACATAATAGTATTGGATGGCAAGCTCTTTTTGCCCGTCATTACCGCAGTCTAAGAGGCCGTATGTTATACCGGTAAGAGTGTGCTCAGCCCCTTTGCTGCCGCTTTCTATCATGTTGCAAATATCCTCCATGGAAGCGGACTGACCGGGAGATAAGGGAGACCCAAAAGAGAATTGTTCAAGATCCGCATCTTTACCGATCGTGGCGGACTGTTTTCCTAACAGAAAATCCTTAAAAGCCTGAGACAGGGTATCATCATTTTGTATCTGTTCTGCTATTTCTTCAGGATCCAAGGAATCAGGATCCGATTCTGTTTCAAGATCACCTATGCTTTCATCAACAGTAATATATTCCACAGAAGCAGCAGTAAGCTTCCGACAGGCTTCTGTGGTCAGGGAAATGCGATTGGATTCTGTATTTGTGAGGTGTGTATCTCCTATGTTGGTTTCTGGGCCACAGCCCGTAAGAAGCAAAGCACCTGAAAGCAGCAGGGTAAATAGTTGCATCAGAGTCTTTTGGTGTTTCATGGCAGTTTTCCTCCTAATTATCGCTGTAATAGTGCATGCGCAGGTCGTCGCGGTGTATATAGATTTCACTTAAAGGACTGGATAACAGGGGGTTCCAGACCACCAGATCCTCCTCGGTACGCTCCCTGTTCCAGGCAGAAACGCCCAGTGTATCCATGCGTTTTGTGATGATCCGCTCTATTTCCTCGTTGGAATAGAGAACGCCGCCATTCTTTTCGCAAAGAGAGAGCAGGTATTTCAGTTCCTCCAGCTCTTTTGGGTCAGCTTCCGGATCAAAATAGCAGCTTAAGTAGGTTTGTCCCTGAATGGTAAAAGTGTCCACTTCCATATTTCCTGTAATATCCATTAATTTGTCCCAGTCTTTCGATGTATGTTCATCCCATTTCTCATAGCCAAAGTAATCCAACCTCGCCTGTGACATGCCTTTAATGTTCTCAAAGCCGCCGAAGCCGATATCGGCAGTGCAGTCATAAATTTTGATCAAACTGCCGGAAGCATTCAAGACGCCATAGCGATAGTGATGGGTGCCTGCACCGCCTGCACCTCCGTCTTCATAAAAACCGTCCTGATACAGTTCGGTCCAGGAACGGTGCCAGGCCTGGCCGGCAAAATTCATAGTGAGGATGCCGTCTTCTTCATGGAGAACGGTAGTCATGTCAACAATATCCCTTGGTCCCTCCTGAAAGGTAAACAGCAGGGCAAGGTCGGGCTTTCCGTCCATACCGCAGTCCAACACTCCATACTTTACACCGATCATATGATAAGTGGAACCGCCGTTATCGATCATGTCGCACATGTCCTGTAAGGAAAAAGTCTGGCCGGGCAGCAGTGGGTCATCAAAGCCAAATGCCCACATGTCATTGAAATCAAGATTCTCTCCTATGACAGCATTGTCACTTCCAAAGAAAAAGTCTTTGAAACTTTGAGGTAAGGCATCATCCGTCCGGATTTTTTCTGCCACAGCAGGATCAAGGGACAAGACAAGCGGTTCAATAGGAATCGTAACCTTCATCCGGGTCTCATTTTTATAGGAATCGGTTGCAACAAGGGTCAATTCGTATTCGCCGGGTTCCCTTGGCGGATAAGGATAGGTCTCGTCAAAATCAATCTCTATTGTGGCATCGGAAACATCGGATGCTTCCGCCAGATCGCTGCATTTAATGATCTGATAAGGGTAATAAACAGGGATGTCCTCTTTGAGGATGATCTCAGGCGGCGTTCTATCCCAGACACGGATGGAGAATTCTACTCTTTCCTCCTCATAGGAAGCACTGACCTGGTATTTTTCGCATACCAAAGGATCCACCTGGTCAAAATGAAGCAGGATCTTGGATAGATCTGTGCCTTCCCGGATGTAAAGGTAATCATTTGGGTCCCAAGAAAGCTCTTCGCCGGCTTCCAGAAAATATAACCTTCTTTTGAGTTTGATGTGGGGCGTTTCTGTTTCCATAGAATTGCTCTCACTTGAAGTACAGCCTTCAAGGGGAAGAAAAAATAGAAATAGAATTACTGTGTATAGAAAAAGAAATTTGTATTTCTTCATAAAGTTCACCTCGTACTTTAGTCACAATGTATCAGATCGATCCATTGGATATCACCGCCGCGGGTGTGCTCCAGTGTATTATTATAGGAGCCCAGCCCCTCTATGGCTTTATGAGCCTTAATGAGGTTTTGATAAGAATCGTGGTAAGAGTCATAATCATAACCCGGCAGCTTCAGGGAAACGATATAATCCTTCACGATGTCATTTACTTTCTCGTTATCATGGTATCGGTGATCTTCTCCCCAGAGCTTTTCTTTTACCTTCTCATTGAAAAAAAGCCAGCCACAACTTCTTGCCATTTCGCTCATAGGAAATTCTTCATCATCATATACAACAGGGAGAAGTTCATATTCCTGCCCATCTATGGTATAGGTGTCATGTCCCACATGACTTATGGAATAAGAAGATTTATAGGAATAAACAAAATGGGGCATGCCGTATTTATCAAAAATATAAAAATCATAGAATATCCCGCTTGCATTGCCAAATACATGGGAAAAATAGCAGCCGTCTGTATAGAAATACTCATAATCCCTGCCAAATGAGTCTGAAAGATGGGTCATGACCAATCTGCCGCTTTCCATGGATAAAATGGCGGTAAGCCTTTCGTCACCGGCTATGTCGAAGTGGAGGGCAAGCTCCGGTTTCCCATCCATGCCACAGTCCAGAAGACCGTACTTTACTCCTTGAAAAGAAGCATCTTCTGTATCTGAGAGCAGATAACAGATATCCTCCAAAGTAAGGGCATCTCCCGTTTTCGGAGGATCAGACACCTGGCATGTGGGGTATTGTATGATCTCAAAATCCACATGGGAGCCAATGGTGACAGTTGTGTCATTTAAAAGAAAATCCTTATATTCCCCGGGCATGAAAGCATCCTGCTTGATCTGCTCTGCAGCTTCGGGCAGGATCTCAAAAGCGATGTCCGATATGTCGGATGATGAAGCAGTGGCAGCAGTAGCTGTATCTCTCCCATAATAATTTTCTTCCAATACGATCAGATCCTGCCACTGTATCTCATCATCCGAAGTATGGGAAGGAATATAATCGCCCAACATATCGTTAAAGATGGTGGCCGTGTGGGCATGGATCATACATTCTCCGGTAGTATGATAGGAGTAATAATCCGGCAGGCCAAGGCCTTTTATATAAGAGGTGCTTATATCGCTGATCTCTTCTATGTCATGATAGTCAATATCATCTCTATATGTAGCCTTCCAGTCATAGATATCCGCCAGCTCTGCCTCGGATTTTTCGTCCTCATCGAAGATGTGGAAGGCATGATATTCCTCTTCACCAACAGTATAGTTTAATATCACTATATCGCTGCGGAAATCACCATCAAAGGAATAAATGGAATGGAAAAGACCGGATCCATCGATCACATAATAGTCAAAGCATGCGCTGCTGGCATTGCTAAAGATACTGTCAAAATAGCACCCATCCTGATAATAAGCATCCAGACTCCGGCCATAGGTTTCGGTGATCCCGGTCATGACCAGTTCATCATCGTGGATGGCCAAGGTAATGGTAATATCTTCCGTCCAGGTTCCAAAGGACCATATGGTATAGCGCACCGCCAAAACAGGAGTTCCCTTTTTACCGCAGTTCATAAGGCCGTATGTTACACCATAAAACCGATAGAGGGGCTCGTTATAGTCAAAAACAACATGGTACATATCTTCCAGGGTGACGGTATCGCCGGTTCCCGGCGGTTCGTCCATGTGGCAGTAGAACATATCTTCAAAGTCCACATCGGATGTGATCCTGGCGGAAGCTCCGTTTAAAAGGAAATCCTTATAGGCATCGGGCATGGAAGTATCCTGCATGATCCGCGCTGCGGCTTCCGGTTTCGGGTCCAGATAGCCCTCCGGTTCCCTAACGGTAAATTCTACATCGACGGATTTGGTGTTGCCATAATTATCCCTGGCTTCCACAGTTGTCCGATACTTTCCGGGATAGGTATCAAGGGTCTCACCGCCATTGATAAACGATACATCCGTATAGGAAGCATTGTTTATCACAACAAGATCATTTGCGCTGATGGTAGTATAGGGTTCAAAAACCGGAATATTGGGTTTAACCATGATGGTGGGGCGGCGTATCTGTATCCGGTTTGCTATTTTGAATTTTTTTGAACTGTTGGAAACGCCCTGTATGGGATTCCAAAATACCGACTCGATGGAATCTTCACCTATTTCGGTCTCGTTCATTCCGCAGCCTGTAAGGAGCAGAGCCCACAAAAGCAGAAGGGAAAATAGCGAAATAAAAAATCTTTGGCATTTCATAGAAGTTCTCCTTCCAAACAAATTATAGGAGCTACTTTTGGTGATAACCGCTTCCTAATAAAAGCTGCCATGCAACCTCATCTTCCGGGGTACGGTCATTAACAGGTTTTCGGTCAGAAAAGCCAAGAGCGGAGGCATGTCCTGCGATCGATCTATCAATCTCCTCGTTGGAATAGAAGCGGGTACCCGCTTTCTCACAAAGGGAAAGATAGTAGGATAAGGACTGTCGGTTGGGAGAATCCGGATTGCTTTTTGGATAGCAGCTTAAATAAGTGTCTGTTCCGATGATGTATTCATCCACCTTCAGATTGCCTATCAGATCTTCTATGGTTTTTCGATCATCGTCGGTTATCTGGGAAGCATCATCATATGAAAAATAAGTCAGTATTGCCTTCAGATCGGGATCCACATAGGGGAGACCGCTATCACCAAGTGACATATTGCGGTCATAAACATCTACCAAATTGCCAGAGCGATCAAAAAAGCCGAAACGATAGTGATATGCTGTGATTGCTCTATCAGAATCCTGGGCACCGCGAATATAAAGACCATCCTGGTATAAAGTGGTAAAAGCATACCTTTCATTGCTGTCATTATCCAAAACATAGGTTATGACAAGTTTGTCATTTTGCTCTTGTAGAATCATGGTAAGCATTCTCGTAAATGAATGTGGGTTTAATTCAAAGACATATTGCAGGGCAAGCTCCGGTTTTCCATCCATACCGCAGTCTAACAGAGCATATCGGATATTGGTCAGGTGGTAGGGGTTGCTTCTTTCTTCGTTATTGATCATTTGTGAGATATCGTTTAAGGAAACAGAGTCACCGACAGCGGGAAATGTGGGAAAAGTATGATATAAGCTTTCAAAATCTACAGTTTTTCCTATTACGGCAGTTCCGGTGCCAAGCAGATAATCCTGAAAAGCCAGGGATAGAGCATCATCATTTTGAATGGCCATTGCCGTCTCAGGATCGGGTACTGTTTCAAGTGGTTCCACAGTAAGGGTAACTTTTGCCTTTGTTTCATGATAATAATACATGTCCTCCGCTACAATTTCCAGCTCATAAATGCCGGGTTCCGTGGGAGAAAATATCTCGCCCCAACCGTCTGCAAAGCATAGATAGACGCTGTTTTCAGCTGTGATTTCTTCCACAAGTTCTCTACAGTGAATGCTGTCATAGGGATGGAGGACGGGGATATCCCTTTTGAGCGTGATTTCGGGAAAGGTATGATCCTCCACGATCATATCAGAGGACAGGGATGGTTCCTCATCGAAAACAGCCATTTCCGATTTGCCGGATGGTGTTTCTTTAGAAGCTGTACAGCCACAAAAAAGCAGAAAAATGGAGATGAAAATAAAAAGATTTACAGATTTTTTCATTTGCAGACCCTCCCCACGCTATCATTTTCAGTGTAGCATAGAATTTTTCCCGATACAATCATTCCATATACATAAATTTACTTTATTATGATCAAGTCAAGCCATTGCACTTCATCCTTTTCGTTGTGGTCCGGAATATATATGCCATCAAAATTATTTAAGATGGCTTTGTGGGAATCAATGATGCTCCCATTGGTATGGTGATAGGAATCGTAATCCGGCAATCCCAGTGAAACGATATAGGATCGGATGGCATCATCTACTTCCCGGGTCGTGTAGAGCCGGACATGTTTATCCCGTTCCAATATATGTTCAATAGTTTCTTCTCTTTCCTGAATTTCTTCTTCGGTAAATTCCTTATCGTTATGTATGACAATGGGAAAAATGCGGTATCTTTCTTCGTTTATGTCATAATTGTCCGAATAAAGATTGTACATAAATGCAAATCCTTCCCAATCATAAATATGGTGGAGGCATCCGTTTTTATCGATCATATAATAATGTCCCACAAGACGATTATACTCATGATCACCAAAATAGCAGCCGTCGGTGTATAAAATATCTTGAGAACGGCCATATGCTGCGATGATGCATGTAATGACCGGTTTGTTGTCCCGGATAGACAAAATAGCCGTAGTTTCATTTACCGATCCGTCGTATGTTATAAATCGTATCGCAAGTTCCGGCTTTCCGTCCTTGCCACAATCCAGTAAGCCGTATTTTACACCCCGGAAATAGTATGTTCTTTCCTCGGTGGCAGAAGCAAAACATTGGCACATGTCTGTCAGAGTAACAGCAGTGCCGGATTCAAGAGATGCGAGAGGCGTACGATAAGGCAGCCAGGTAAAATCGGCATCAGGTGCAATGGCAGCGGACGCATTGTTGATCAAAAAGTCTTTAAAGATATCAGGCATAGATGTGTCCTGTTCCACTTGCTGTATGGCTTCGGGATAAGGATTCGGATGGTCATATGGAATTATGGCAGCGCTCTTCGGCAGATCCTTTTTTTGCAGTTTTCCGGCACAATAAAGCAAAGGTTTAAATCTCTGCTTTTCCTGTACCTTCTCCATATAAACATAAAACACAGGCAAAGCCGGTTGGCTTTCTGCCTCTGTTTTTTTAGAACGACATCCTGCAAGACCAGTGGCAGAAAAGGAGAGTAAAGCCAAGATAGAAACAAAAAGAATTGTGCGATTCTTCATGGGTAATCCTCCAGAAACCAGATACCATGAGTGTATCACACAATTCTTTTACAAGCAATCTGAAGCAGTTTTCCCTTAGGTTGTACTATCTGGAAAAAAATTAAAAAAAATGTGAGAAAAAACTTTACGAAGAAAAAAACTTGTTGTATACTTAATCCAACAAGTCGACACTGGATTTTCTGAAGGTGAATTCCCAAAGGATATATATAGAATAACAAAAAAAACAGGACAAACCGATAGGGTAGGATTTATTTATATTTTAAGGAGAACATAAAATGAGAGAAAAGTATGAATCACTGGCATTGGTAGATTTAAAAGAAATTGCCAAGGCACGGGGCATCAAGGGTGTGTCCACGATGAAAAAATCAGAAGTAGTAGAGGCTATGCTGGAGGAAGACGAGAAAAGCAAGATCAGTCCGGAGAAGTTCAGCGATTCCCTGGATAGCGGCGAGACAGCAAAAGGAATACTGGAAGTTATGCCGGATGGCTTTGGGTTTATCCGCTGTGCCAATTATCTGCCGGGAGAAAATGATGTATATGTGGCTCCCAGCCAGATCCGCAAGTTTAATCTCAAAACAGGCGACATTGTAGAAGGAAATACCCGGGTTAAGACTCAGAACGAAAAGTTTTCCGCTTTATTATATGTAAAGCGAATCAACGATTACCATCCCTCCGAGGCAGCAAAGCGTTATAATTTTGAGGATATGACGCCTATCTTCCCGGATGAAAGGCTGAGCTTAGAGACACCGGGGACAAGCGTTGCCATGCGTATCATGGATCTGATGAGTCCGGTAGGTAAGGGACAGAGAGGTATGATCGTTTCCCCGCCTAAGGCAGGAAAGACTACCTTATTAAAAGAAGTAGCCAAATCCGTTAAGAAAAATAATCCGGATATGCATCTGATCATTCTGCTGATCGACGAAAGGCCGGAGGAAGTAACGGATATCAGAGAAGCCATTGAAGGTCCCAATGTAGAGGTCATCTATTCCACCTTTGATGAACTCCCGGAACATCACAAACGAGTTTCCGAGATGGTCATTGAGCGTGCAAAGCGTCTGGTAGAGCACAAGAAAGATGTGATGATCCTTTTAGACAGCATTACCCGTCTTACCAGGGCCTACAACCTGACTGTACCTCCCAGTGGCCGTACTTTATCAGGTGGTATCGACCCGGCAGCCCTCCATATGCCTAAGCGGTTTTTTGGTGCGGCCCGGAATATGCGGGAAGGCGGCAGCCTGACCATTCTGGCTACAGCCCTTGTAGAGACCGGCAGCAAGATGGATGATGTTATATACGAAGAATTTAAGGGAACCGGCAATATGGAAATGGTATTAGATAGAAAGCTTTCCGAGAAGAGAGTGTTCCCTGCCATCGATATTCCCAAATCCGGTACCAGAAGAGAAGACTTGCTGCTTAGCGATGATGAACTGCAGGCGATCAATGTGATGCGCAAGGCACTAAACGGTCTGAAACCGGAAGAAGCGGTAGAGAAGATCCTGGATATGTTTGTCCGCACCAAGTCAAACAGGGAATTTACGGATATGGTGCAGAAAATCAAGTTTTTCTAAAAAAAACTTGCTTCTATGGAAAAACTATGCTACACTTATAAAGCTGTTTGTAAAAAATGATTGAAGAGATTGATATAGAGAGGTGAAATTATGAAAGAAGGAATCCATCCTGAATATCATCAGGCGACTGTTACCTGCAACTGTGGCAACACATTCGTAACCGGTTCAACAAAAGAAGACATTCATGTTGAAATCTGTTCCAAATGTCATTCATTCTACACAGGCCAGCAGAAAGCAGCACAGGCTAGAGGACGTATTGATAAATTCAATAAGAAATACGGCGTTCAGTAAAGATATGAAGAACAAGGTTGAGATTTCACATCTCAACCTTATTTTGTTTCCACCCCTATCAAGGAGGTAAATGATGGCGGAGAAAACTGGTAAACGCTATTGTGGAATCGGCGGACAGGCGGTTTTAGAAGGCGTTATGATGAAAAATAAAGATAAATATGCAGTTGCAGTCAGAAAGCCTGATGGAGAGATCCAGGTCAAAGTGGATGAATATAAGGCAAGCTCTGAAAAGAAAAAGCTGTTTGGGCTCCCTTTTGTCCGCGGTATATTCAATTTCTATGATTCTTTAGTCTTAGGAATCGGCTGTTTGAATTACTCTGCGTCCTTTTATGAGGACGAAGAGAAGGAGGAGACAGCAGTGGACAAGGCGGTCAATAAGGTCTCCGATGGAAAAAGCGAAGCGGTATTCAGTGCGTTGACCGTTATTTTTTCCCTGTTAGTAGCCATTGCCATTTTTATGGTGCTGCCATATTATCTGGCGGAACTGTTAAAGGTATATGTAAGAAATGAATCCCTGGTGGCACTTTTAGAGGCAGTACTCCGTATTCTGATCTTTTTGATCTATGTGGTGGCCATTTCCTTTATGCAAGACATCCGCAGAGTATATATGTATCATGGAGCGGAGCATAAGTGCATTAACTGTATTGAGAGGGGCCGGGAGCTGAATGTGGAAAATGTGCGCAAGTCTTCCAGACAGCATAAACGCTGTGGCACCAGTTTTCTCTTATTTGTAGTATTTATCAGCGCAGTTTTGTTTTTTTTCATCCGGGTGGACAGTGCTTTGCTCAGGGTTGGCTTAAGGATTCTTCTGATCCCGGTCATTGCAGGAATTGCTTATGAGGTCATCCGTCTTGCGGGAAGAAGCGACAATGTGTTGGTGCAGATCCTTTCGGCACCGGGTATGCTGTTACAGAAACTGACTACCAAAGAGCCGGATGATGATATGATTGAAGTGGCCATTGCTTCCGTAGAAGCGGTATTTGACTGGAAACAATACTTTAAAGATACCTTTTCCTATGATGTGGATCGTGCGGCATCTGTAAGAGAAGCATCGGAAGTGATACAGCAGGAAATCGAAGAGGAAGAATTGGCTGTGGAAAATGAGGAAGAAGAGGAAGAGACTTCCCGGGATGAAGAATGAAGTATAGAGAAATTTATGAACTCGGGGTAACAAGGCTGAAAGAAGCCGGTATAAAGGAAGCCGAACTGGATGCCAGACTGCTGTTGGAGTATGTGTGTCATACTGATAGGAATACCTTGCTGGCACATCCGGAACATCCCGTTACAGAGGAAGAGATTGATAGTTATGTAAACTATTTGGCGGAACGGGAAAAGCGAGTACCGTTGCAGCATATTGTCGGATATCAAGAATTCATGGGATTGGAACTTTATGTAAACCAGCATGTGTTGATACCCAGGCAGGATACAGAAAATCTGGTGGAAGAGGTCATGCCTCATGTCCATGACGGAATGAAGATCTTGGATCTATGCACCGGTTCCGGATGTATTCTCATTAGTCTCTTACAATATTCCAACGATTGTATCGGCGTAGGAACGGATATTTCTAAGGAAGCACTGGAAGTTGCGGCAAAAAATGGGGAAGCTATTTTAAAAGAAAAAGAAGGTAAGGTCTATGAACAGCTTCGATTTGTGGAAAGTGACTTGTTTTCTAACCTGCCCCATGAGAAATTTGATCTGATCGTCAGCAATCCCCCTTATATAAAAACGAGTGTTATTGATACTCTGGAGCCGGAAGTGGCATCTTTTGAACCACATCTTGCCTTAGACGGAGGCAGAGACGGACTGGATTTTTACAGAAGGATCGCAAAGGAAGCAGGAAGCTTCTTAATAAGAGGCGGCATGCTGTTTTTGGAGATCGGATACGATCAGGGGGAAGCGGTAGCCGGTCTTTTAAAGGAAGCAGGCTTTGTGGATATAGAAATCAGAAAAGATTATGGAGGGCTGGACCGGGTGGTCTTTGGCACCTTCTTGGAGGAATGTCATGTTTGATAAATTAGAAGATCTGATAGGCAGATATGAAGAATTGATGGGGCTTTTGAATGAGCCCGATGTGGCAAACGATACCAAACGGTTTCGGGAGCTGATGAAGGAGCAGAGCGACTTAACCCCCATTGTGGAAGCCTACAAGGAGTATAAAAAGAGAAATCAGGACATGGAAGATTCCCTTGCCATGCTGGAGGAGGAATCTGACGAAGATATGCGGGAAATGCTGAAAGAGGAGCTTTCCGATGCTAAAAAGGCCATTGAGGAGCTGGAGCAGAAGTTAAAGATCCTGTTGTTGCCTAAGGACCCTAATGACAATAAGAATGTCATCGTAGAGATCCGTGCAGGGGCAGGCGGTGACGAAGCTGCTTTATTTGCCGCAGAGATCTATCGTATGTATGTCCACTATGCAGAGGGAAGACGCTGGAAGGTAGAGACTATGGAATGTGAGGAGATCGGCATCGGCGGCATGAAAAATGTTACTTTTATGGTGTCGGGACAGGGCGCTTATTCTGTGTTAAAATATGAAAGTGGTGTCCATAGAGTGCAGCGTGTGCCGGAGACCGAGTCAGGGGGCAGGATTCACACCTCCACCATTACCGTAGCAGTTATGCCTGAAGCGGAGGAGGTGGATGTCCAGATCGATGAAAAGGATATCCGCATCGATGTCATGCGTGCCTCCGGAAACGGCGGACAGTGCGTCAACACCACGGATTCCGCAGTCAGATTGACCCATTTCCCTACGGGAATCGTGGTATATTCTCAGACGGAAAAGTCACAGTTGCAAAATAAGACCAAAGCTTTTGCCCTTTTAAGAGCAAAGCTTTATGATATCGAGTGCCAGAAAGCCCATGATGCGGAAGCAGAGGCCCGCCGCAGTCAGATCGGCACGGGAGACCGTTCCGAGAAGATCAGGACCTATAACTTCCCCCAGGGCCGTGTGACGGACCATCGCATCAACTTAACCCTGTATAAGCTGGATAAGATCGTAGACGGCGATATACAGGAGATCCTGGATGCCTTGATCGCGGCGGATCAGGCGGCAAAGCTGGCCAAGATGAATGAAGTGTAGCATGTAACCGGTTGTTTGTTTATGACAGGGGAAAACAAGTGAAGAACAAGTTAAATATGATAAAAGGAAAGTTTTTGATAAGCATATTAGCCGGCAGTATTCTGCTGGCTTTCTCTGCCTGTGGCAAAGAAGAAGCAGGGAATATCCTCTCTCAGACCGAAGAGATCGTAGAAGAAGAGCCCATAGCAGAGGAAATACAGGAGGAAGAACCAGTAGAGGAAGAAGCGACAGCGGCAGAAGAACCGGTAGAAGAAGAGAATAAGTTGATAGAGGCAGAGGAACCGGAGTTCATTCCGGAGGACCTGTTAGCTTATCTGGAAGATGCTTTATCAAAGGAAAACTGTGCAGAGCTGCTGAAAGAACTGGTTTGTGACACAACAATATTGGACAAAGAGGAAGTGAGGACCTATCTGGACGGCCCGGACATCGCAGAGTATAAAGATGACTGGTATGGCCGTAAGGGGCGTGTTGCGTTCGCAGTGGATGGCGATAATGACGGAATAGAAGATATCTATGCCATGATCTGGAGTAAGGATGAAAACATTCTCATTCGCGGTACGGAAAAGCATTTGTTTTTTTTAGGGCAGGAAGATGGTACCTATGTAGAGACCAGCCGGTCCGTTACCTTGTCTATGGAGTTTGATTTTATAGAATGGGATGGGAAATATTATCTGCTGGAAACAGATTCTGATTATAGTGCCAGGGTAATAAACGGCCTGATCGTGACTTGTTTTGAGGATGGAAAAATAGCTGAACGCGCTGTATTACAAGAAAAGGTTACAGATTATATATCGAGTGTTATTTTTGCGGAAAAAGGCTATGAGGATCTGGCAAGGCAGTGGCAGGAAGAAGGAAAAGACGGTTTTCTGGAAGAAAACAATTATAGCTGGGACGGTTATAGCTGGGAGCTGCCTATAGGAAGCGCCGAAACAGAATTGGGAGAAGTACCGGAGGAGCTCCGGGATGCCAGTAAATATGGAGCTAGTTGGGGAGCGGCCTATACAGCAGATCTCAATAACGACGGAAAAGAAGAATGTTATGGGAAAATGGTTACCTATCCCGGAGATATTTATTCGCCTGTAGAACTGATATGTCATATCCTGTTAGCGGACAACTCCAAAGAAGTGGTGGAACCGGATACATATTATGAGCTGGCTATGGAAGGTGTGCCGGTTTTATTCTGGGTGGAGTATGTGGAAGAAACGGACAAGCAGATCGTCTGTATGCTGAGTTGCGAGGGGTTATACACCAATCATCTGTACGGTTATCTGATCGAAGGGGAAAAGGTTACCACCGTATTTGAAGTGGAATATGAAGGAACTATTGAGATGGAACGGAGGATCATGAGAGGGGACTTTGGCGACGAACCTTTGGACTAGATCTGATATTTTGTCAAATTGCAACTGCCGGTTGACGAATTTCCTAGCGCACTTGCTGGTTGTCAACCGGCAGTTTTGCTATGATTTTCTTGACGATATCGTTTCAAAATTACAAAAAGCAAAAGAAAGGAATCAAAAATATGACATTACCTGAAAAAATTATGTTATTAAGAAAGCAGAAGGGCTGGTCCCAGGAAGAACTGGCAGACAGAATGGATATTTCCAGGCAATCCGTTTCCAAATGGGAAAGCGGCGCTTCTCTTCCGGAATTGGATAAGATCATTAAGATCAGCGAGATCTTTGATGTGACCACAGATTTCTTGTTAAAAGAAAATGAAGGGGAAATATGGGAAGGAACCATGGTGCAGACAGAAGGATCGGAAATGCCGGATGTGAGTAAGCAAAGGAAGGCAAAGCCTGTCTCTTTAGAAGAGGCCCGTTCTTTTTTGGAAGAGAGCGAAAAATGCGGAAAAAGACTGGCGGGCTTTATCAGCCTGATCATTGTTGGAGCAGCCTGTCTGATATTGCTGCAAGGCTGGATTCAGTACAGACCTTTCCCTGCCCTAAAAGGAACTGTAGGGGAAGGCGTGGCTGAAGCTGTTTTTATGATATTTGTAGCCATAGGCGCCACCGGAATCGTCTTAAACGGCATCAAACTTTCAAAATTTGAATATCTGGAAAAAGAACCTATCCTGCCGGAAGCAGGAATAGCTGAACTTGTAAAAGAGAAAAAGGCGGCTTTTGAGAAACAGTTTCAGTTCAGCGTTGGGGGAGGTATAGCCTTTGTTTTATTGGGAATCACCCCCATGGTGCTTTTAGAGGGCTTAGATGATGAATGGATCAATACATGTGCCACAGGCTTTTTTATGGGTATGGTGGCACTGGCATCATTTTTGTTCGTATCGGCAGGAATTGTCAGGGGAAGCTTCGATAAGCTTTTGCAGGAGGGGGATTATACAAAAGAAAAGAAAACAGTGCGGAATAAAATAGAACCCCTTGCCGGGATCTATTGGTGCATTGTTGCGGCAATTTATTTGGGGATCAGTTTTTATACCAATGCATGGGATAGAACATGGATCATATGGCCTATAACAGGTGTTCTTTTTGGGGCCGTAAGCCTAATGGCAACAGCGCTGTCAACAAAAGACAGTAGAAATTAGCGTTTTTCTCCAAGGAAAGCCAGAGCTACGGTTCCGGGACCGGAGTGCGCTCCGATGCTGGGACCGATAGGCTGGATCATGAAGTCTTCATAGCCATATTTCTCTTTGATATAATTCTGCAAATATAAGGCATCTGCTTCGCAGTCTCCGTGGATGATGCCGATGGTGATCTGTTCATCTTTATATTCTCCTAAATGCTCACCCATGAGATCAGCCAGCATCTGCAAGGATTTCACACGGCCGATGGATTTGGATAAAGAGACCAGCTTGCCGTCATCATCGATATAAAGGATGGGTTTGATATTTGCCAGAGTACCTACAACAGCAGTGGTCTTGGAAAGCCTTCCGCCCCTGTATAAATGATTTAAGTCATCTACGGTAAAGAGTACACAGCAGTGAGGGATAAATTCTCCCAAGATTTTTGCCGTATCTTCCATGCTGCAGCCTTCCTTTTTTAACTCAACTGCTTTCATGATCACCAAAGCTTCTGCCAAAGAAGCGGAGAGAGTATCAATGACCAAAATGTTCATTTCCGGATGCTCTTTCATTACCTTTTCGGCAGTAGTCTGTACATTTTCGAATCCCGGACTCAATGCGGAAGAGAAGCTGATATGTAAAACATCTTTGCCTTCTTCGGCATATTCCCGAAAAATCCGCTCAATGACAATAGGATTGCTGGGCATGGTACTGACCGATTTCTTTTTTCGCATCTGATCATAGAATTCCTTGTAGGACAATTCCACGCCATCTCCGTATACTCTGTCTTCAACTTGATAATAGTGGGGAATGACTCCGATATTATTTTCCCTGATATAAGAAATGGGAAGATCGCTGTTGCTTTCTGTTGTAATGACAAAATCTCGCATGTAAGAACTCCTTTTACACAAGCTATGGTATAGCTTTATACAAAAATACATAGATATTGTACCACAAAAGAAAGGAAATTCCAAGGGATAATATTACAAAAAAAGAAGGAGCTTTACAGCTCCTTCTTTTTTAAGATCCTTACCGAAATCCCATAGGATATGGTCAACAGCATTATAGCGATCAGGCATAGAATGGCCCAAAGCAGCCTTTCGTCCATATTGGAAATGTTCTCCAAAAGGATATCCGCATTGGCAAAAACGCTTTTTAAATCTTGTGCAAGCGTTACCAGCACAATGACGATAACACACATGACCATATAGACGATATTTTTTCCTGTAGTACCAAACTTGATCTGAAAGGGGATTGCCAATGATAATAAAACCATTGAGCCTAAAAAGTTGCCCAAGGTATTTTGCAGCAAAAATCCCATGGCAGGCAGCTCCATTCCCCTTATTGTAAAAGCACAGGTAAGCAGAAGCAGGGAAAAGAGCCCTCCTATCAAGCAAAGCCCCATGCAAAACACATACTTTTCCTTCACATAGGTCTTGCGGGTAATGGGCAGGGTCAACAGGAACTGTGTACCGTTTTCAAAATCGTCATAAGAAAAGGAAGTAAGGCCAAATATAAAGGCGATCATGGTAGTATAGCTGACGATATAAGGTACGAGCCAGTTGGTATCTTTATTGGTTGCCAGAAAAAGCATTGCAACAACAAACAGGATCAGAAAGCGGAAGCTGCTCTGAAATACCAGTTTAAAATCCTTGATCAATAATCCTTTCATACCGGTTCTCCTTTCACTTTTAACAGGATAATGTCATCAATGCTGCCCTTTTGCACTACGATATCCGGATAATTCTCCAAATAAAACTGTTTCTGGTCCGTTAAGAGCAGATATCCGAAGCTTTCCCGAACCGCACTGATGATGTATTGCTTATCCAGCTTTTCAAACTGTTTTTCGTCCACTTTTAAAGAGGCATAGCTGTCCAGAAGCACATCAGTGTCTTCGTGGAGCACGATCTGTCCATCGTGGATAAAGTAAATATCATCACACAAACCCTCAAGATCCGAAGAAATGTGAGAGCTGATCAGAATAGAGCGTTCTTCATCTTCCTCCATATACTCCCGGAGCAAAGTAAGCAGCTCATCCCTTGCGATCACATCCAGACCGGCTGTGGGTTCATCTAAGATCATAAGCTTAGATGGGTGGCTTAAGGCCAGGGAAAGCTTTAGCTTTGCCCGCATACCCGTGGAAAAGTCCTTGATCTTTTTCTTGAGGGGCAGGGAAAATCTCTCACAGCGGTCCAGAAACCCTTTTTTGTCAAAATCGGGATACATGGCCGCCATAATAGAAACAATGCTGTTTGTTGTCAGATAGCCGGAAAAGCCGCTGTCTGATAATACCACGCTAATATCCTGCTTATCCTTTGGGGTAAGAGAGGTATGGGGCTTATCAAAAACAGAAATACTGCCCTCATCTATATTTGTTAAGCCCAGTATGGACTTAAAGGCAGTGCTTTTCCCCGCTCCGTTTTGTCCTACCAGGCCGGTGATCTGTCCCGGTACAGCCTTGAGGGAGATATTCAGACAAAACTGATCATATCGTTTGATAACCTGTTCCATTTCTACTGTCATTGGCTTTCCTCCAATATCAATGTAAATAATTCCGTCAGTTCCTGTTTGGACAACCCCGAGTTTCTGCCTTTCCGGATGGCCAATTCCAGGTCGGCTTCCACCTGTTTGCGGTTTTCCTCCAGGAACAATTCTTTGTTTGTGGGTGCTACAAAGCTTCCTTTGCCGTGTACGGTAATGATGTAGCCTTCTTCCTCCAGACAGTCATAAGATTTCTTTACCGTTAAGGCGCTGATCTTTAGGTCCTTGGAAAGGGTGCGGACGGAAGGAAGCATTTCTTCTTCTTTTAACTCGCCTGCTAAGATCAGGCCTTTTACCTGTTCCACCACCTGTTCATAGATGGGCTGCATGGACGAATTGTTGATCATGATCTTCATAGTGGATCCTCCTATCTACAAACAGTGTATAACAGTATGTAACAGTTGTCAACTGTTTTATACTGTTTATTCAGCACAAATTTTAAAATTTTTATGAAAATCAAAACTTTTAGTGGAAAATGTACGGATTTGTGTTAAAATGAGCCGTATGGGTTATATAAAAAACAAAGGGTATTGAGGTTATAATAGCTGGGAGTGATGGAAGATGAGCGAACAGAACAATAGGGCTGATGAGCCCCTGTTTATCCTGGATCTGATGGCGGAAGAGAAAAAGAAAAAGGGGGATGTTTCCGAAGAAGATATTGAAAATATGCTGGCGATCCTGGAAAATTTCGGTCAGTCTGAGGTCAGCAGGCTCAATGTGTCGGTTTCTGAGGAAATGACGGCAGGAAAGAGTGCCAGGGTATCCCATCACGGCAGATGCGATGTGGGAAGCCCCTGGGCAAGAGGTGATGCCTTTGATGTATTGGAGGACAGTCAGGAGCCCGGCTGCAAGTAAATTAGAAAGAGTGTGTAACAATGGAAGAATTTCAATGGAAGAAGATTACAAAAGAGGAACAGGAATTATTTAAGGAATTTTATGAAAAGGAGCAGTCCAGAAGCTGTGAGCATTCCTTTGCCAACAATCTGCTCTGGTCACCCTTTTATGGTACGAAATATTGTGTATCGGATGATAATCTGCTGTTTTGTTCAGGCGGAGACAGGCTTTCGGTCAGCTTTCCCATCGGAAAAGGGGATGTGAAGCTTACCATCCAAAAGCTGATGGATTATTTTAAGGAGCAGGACAAGCCTTTTTGCATGCATATGGTCACGCCGGAGCAGTTTCAGCTCATGGAAGAACTGTTTCCCGGTAAATTTCAGATTGAATATGACAGGGATGTGGCGGACTACATCTATGAATCGGAAAAACTGATCTCTCTTGCAGGGAAAAAACTCCATGGCAAGAGAAATCATATCAACCGTTTTTTAACGGATTATCCCGATTATCAGTATGAGTCCATCACAGCGGAAAATAAGGAAGAATGCCTGGAAATGGCAAATGAATGGCGGATACAGAATGGATGTGATGAAGATCCGGACAAGAAAAAGGAATACTGTGTTACATTAAATGCTCTGGAGATGCTGGAGGAACTGAATCTGACAGGCGGACTGATCCGCGCCGGCGGCAGGGTCGTGGCATTCAGTATCGGCGAGCCTTTGAGCCATGACACCTATGTGGTCCATATTGAGAAAGCCTTTGCGGATGTGCAGGGAGCCTATCCCATTATCAACCAGCAATTTGTCATTCATGAGGCATCCCAGTATACCTACATCAACAGAGAAGAGGATACCGGTGCAGACGGTCTGCGTCAGGCAAAGCTTTCCTATCATCCTGTATTTATGCAGGAAAAGGGTGTGGTAACCTATATCTGAGGGCCAGAATAACTTTTATGATCTGGACAACTGACGAGCTTTATACTGAGTAGGTGTACATTTTAGGTATTTACGGAATAGTTTATTAAAATAGCTGCTGCTATTAAATCCCACCTTGGAAGCCAGCTCGGCAATGGAATCGTTGCAATCCGGATCGCACAGAAGGCCGGCAGCAACATAGATCCGATGCTTCATTAAGTATTCAAAGGGTGTCATTTTCATGCAGCGTTTGATGCAGCGACAGCATTCGCTCTTGCTCACATGGATGGAAGCAGCGATATCATCTAAAGAAATGGGTTCCGTGTAGTGCTCTTCGATAAAACGGATGGCCTCTTTGGCCCGCACTTCATCCATATTGACTCGATGTTCCTTTGATTTTGGTATTGCTTCAAATTCTTCCTGGCGGCTTTCCAACATCAGGATCCAGATGCGTATCAGATAGTCCTTGGTATATAGCTCATAACAGAATTGATGTTCCCGATTGACATGAATGATCCTCCGCAGCATTTCCAGCATGGTTATGTCATAGATGGTATCTGATTTTAAAGGCAGAGCAGCCATGGAGGAGCTTGTTAAAATAGGATTTAAGTAATCGGAAGATAGTTTTGTCTGCCCATATCCGAATAAAAGTGAAGGATGGAAGACGATGGAGGTGTATAAGCAGTTGTTTTCTTTTCCGCCGGCAGTCATCTGAACGGAATGCAGGACCCCTTTGTTGATAAACATTCCTTCTCCTTGGGAAAGTTCATAGGTTTCCTCACTGATACAGAAGATTCCGCTGCCTTTTTCGACATAGATGAATTCTACTTCATCATGCCAATGCCAGCGTACCATTTCCATATACATATTTTTTAAATTGACATCATATACTCCAACGGGATATTCAAAGTCCCCATGTTCTTTCAACTCTTTTAGGTTTTCTCCCACAATAATGGTATCCTGGTCATGTCTGAAATCCATGTTGTGTAAACCTCCTGTTCTGGGATTTTCGATCCCATTTCAGTACAATATTGATTATTATAACATTATATTAGCTTAACGTAAACGAATGAAACGAAAGCGGAGAGTAGAATTATGAAAACATATGAAGCACTGCGGAAGCAGTATCAACAATTTATTTATCATGGTTTTGAAGTGGAAGATGATGAAGAAAAAGTTGTGATCACTTACGACTTTGAAATACCGGGACTTTCTTCTTTTGCTCCGTCCTGGGAGATTCCACTTCCTGATTCAGAAAAAGCGATAGACAGGGATGACGATGTATTTTTAAATCTGGCCTTTTCACTGGGGATGGTGGAATTGATCAGTTACTGGAAAATAGCTTGTCCGAAGGAAGTGATCATCGAACCCTGTGGATTGGATGAGGAGCAGATCGCATGGTGGAAACGCCTCTATTTTAATGGTCTTGGGGAGTTCTATTACACCAATGGCATAGAAGAAGATCAAGAAGGATTCATGGAGATCACTGCAAAGGGCAAGGCCTGGCATCCCAAAAAGAAGAATGGCAAACTGACAGGTGATGGCTGTCTCATACCCGTAGGCGGCGGAAAAGATTCTGCAGTAACGCTGGATATTCTGCGAAGCAGAAAGGATAATAATTATTGTTATATCATTAATTCCAGAGCAGCTACTTTAGATACTGCAGCGGTTTCCGACTATGATCTTGCGCATATCATTGATGTGAGAAGAACCCTGGATAAAAGGATGTTGCAATTAAATGAAGAAGGGTATTTAAATGGCCATACGCCTTTTTCCGCTATTGTTGCATTTTCCGCCACTTTGACGGCTTACTTATATGGACTGACTTATATTCCCTTATCTAACGAATCCAGCGCCAATGAAAGTACAGTAAAAGATAGTTATGTAAACCATCAGTATTCCAAGAGCTTTCAGTTTGAATCGGATTTTCATAATTATGAGAAGAAGTATCTGGCAAGCGGTACTTATTATTTCAGTTTACTCCGGCCTTTGAGCGAATTTCAGATTGCGGCATATTTTTCTAAGGTCAAAAAATATCATGAGCTTTTCAGAAGCTGCAACGCAGGAAGCAAACGAAATATATGGTGCTGTAATTGCCCCAAATGTTTATTTGTATGGCTGATCTTATCGCCCTTCTTGTCTCAGCCAAGATTGAAGGAGATTTTTGGCATCAATATGGCAAATAAGCTCAAAATGGAGGATGATTTCAGGAAACTGATCGGCCTGGATGAGGAAAAGCCTTTTGAATGCGTAGGAAGCCGGGATGAGATCAATTGTGCCATCACGCTTGCCATCAGGGACTATCCTAAAGGAGTCAGAAAACCTGCCCTCTTTTACAAATATAAAAGATGGGGCATGTATGACAAGTATCTGGCTGACTGCGAGAAGTATTTTTACTATTATGATCATGAAAATCTGCTTCCTGAAGAATTTGAGGAGCTGTTTATACAGGAATTAAAGAAAAGAGGAGCATATCGTGATTCAAACGGTAAGAAATCTGATAAATCATAAAAAAGTCTTGATACTTGGCTTTGGCAGAGAAGGAAGATCCACACTTGCTCTTTTTCTAAAGGCGGGAGGTGCAGAGCGCATTGGCATTGCGGATCAGGCTGCCCTTTCTTTAAAGGATCTGGCTTCTTTTGAAAAGGAAGCCGGAAAAGAATCCCTTGCGCATATCGCCTTTCATTGCGGAGCCGATCATCAAGATGCCATCGATTCCTATGATCTGGTCATGAAAAGTCCCGGTATCGTGTTACAAAAGCCCATTGAAGCTTATCAAGCCACGATTTTATCCCAGATGGAGCTTTTTTTCCGGGTTTACAGAGATAGGATCATCGGTATTACCGGCACAAAGGGGAAGAGCACGACCACTACCTTGCTGCATCATATCCTGAAGATAAGCGGTAAAGATGCGATTTTAGCCGGCAATATCGGCATTCCGGTCTTTGATATTATCCCGCAGATCAGGGAGGAGTCCCTTCTGGTGCTGGAGTTATCCTGTCATCAGCTGGAATATATGACTGTTTCTCCCAAATGGGGAGTGCTCTTAAATATTTATGAGGAGCATTTAGACCATTATGGCACCATGGAAAAGTATGTAGCGTCCAAAGAAAAGATTTATGTAAACCAAAAAGAGGGAGATATTCTCTATGCCCACCCTTCTGTCGCGCCTGATTCTTCCGTGCATAAGGGACAGCGCATTTTAGTTTCTTTTCAGAAAGATGGAAAAGGAGATGTATTGGTTGATGGGAAGAGGATCACTTACGGTTCTGATACCTTTCTGATTCCGGACGAGACGCCTCTTTTGGGAGAACACAATCATTTGGATATTGGCTTTGTATATGCCATATGCAAAGATTTTGACTTAGGTGATGAAGATTTCAGGAAAGGGTTGCTTTCTTATTCTCCCCTGCCTCATAGGCTCCAGCCCGTAGGCACCATAGACGGAGTTACCTATTATGATGACTCCATTTCTACCATAGACGAAACCACCATTCAGGCTTTAAATACCATTCAAAATGCGGATACGGTGTTGATTGGCGGGATGGATCGGGATATTAGTTATGTAAACTTGGAAGAATATCTTTCCACCTCAGATGTGGCTCACATTATTTTGATGGAAGAAACCGGCAGACGGATCTACCGGGAGATCATGGAAAACATGCCAAACTTTCAGGGAAAAGAAAGGCTGTATGTAGTAGAGCATTTAGAAGATGCGGTAAAACTGGCAAAAGAGATCACCAAAAAAGGCGGCAGCTGCATTTTGTCTCCGGCAGCGGCAAGCTACGGCATATTCCAGAATTTTGAGAAGCGGGGAGACCGTTTTCAGGAACTGGTACGGGAAAAGACGGAATAACATTCGGAGAAAAAAGATGGAAGAGAACAAAAGCAGTGATTTTACAACAGGGAGCATTCCACTTAAATTGATCAAATTTATGGTTCCTATTTTTGGAGCTTTGATCTTGCAGGCCATGTATGGTGCAGTAGACCTGCTGATCGTAGGATGGTACGGCACCACAGCGGGAATCTCTGCCGTGTCAACAGGCAGCAATATCATCAATTTGGTTGTATTTTCCATTACGGGACTGACCATGGGTATCACGGTATTGATCAGCCGCTATTTGGGAGAAAAGAAAGAAGAGCGGATCGGGAAAGTATTGGGAGGCGTTATATGCTTCTTTTTATCCCTGTCCGCTGTTTTAATGGTACTTCTCCTGCTCTTTTCAAAGCCTCTTTCCCTGCTGATGCAGGCTCCAGAGGAGGCAGTGGAGCTTACCTCTCTTTATGTGAAAATCTGTGGCGGCGGCATCGTCTTTGTCATTGGATATAATGTGATCAGCAGTATTTTCAGGGGGCTTGGCAATTCCAGGCTGCCCTTGATTTTTGTGGCCATTGCCTGTGCAGCCAATATCATAGGGGATTTGGTGCTGGTAGCGGGCTTGAAACTAAATGTGGCAGGAGCGGCCATTGCCACGGTTTTTGCTCAGGCAGTCAGCGTCATCCTTTCTCTTTTGATCATAAAAAAACAGCAGCTTCCTTTTACCATGGAAAGAAGGGATATCTGTTTTAATCCGGAAGTGACAAAATTCCTGCGGCTGGGAGCACCCATTGCCCTCCAGGAGATTCTGACAAATTTGTCATTTTTGGCCCTTTGTGCTTTTATCAACCGCTTGGGTTTGGATGCCTCCTCCGGCTACGGTGTTGCCAACAAAATAGTAAGTTTTGTTATGTTGGTGCCTTCCAGCCTGATGCAATCCATGGCATCCTTTGTGGGGCAAAATGTAGGTGCAGGAGAAGAAAAGCGATCCAGACAGGCAATGGTCTGCGGCATGGCTATCGGGGCGGGCGCAGGAGTTTTTATCGGCCTCTTTGCTTTCTTTAAAGGGGATCTGTTGGCCTCTGTTTTCACAAATGACAAAGATGTCATTATCCAGGCGGCCGCCTATTTAAAGGGGTTTGCACCGGAAGCGGTGGTAACCAGCGTCCTCTTTAGCTTTATGGGATTTTTTAATGGTCATGGAAAAACAGTATTCGTTATGGTGCAGGGCTTGGCACAGACCTTTGTGGTCAGACTGCCCATGTCCTATTTTATGAGTATCCGGCCGGGAACGAATCTGACCCGGATCGGCTGGGCGGCTCCTGCAGCAACAGTCTTTGGCATTTTTATCAATCTGATATATTACATATGTTAT
Organism: Lachnospiraceae bacterium; assembly: GCA_022510725.1. Lineage (GTDB taxonomy): Bacteria > Bacillota > Clostridia > Lachnospirales > Lachnospiraceae > UBA2882. The sequence goes on along the minus strand of JAFLSW010000007.1, from coordinate 26,265 downwards.
TTAAAAATGCAAAAAAAGCAATCCAGGCAATATTTCCCCGATATTTAATAATATAAAGGAAAAGAACTGTCAGGAGATCATCATGCCTGAAAATCAAAAGGCGGAAAATCTGCTGAATTTATCTTTAGAAGCAACAGAGGCGGAGCGGCTGGCTTCTCCGGTGCTGCGGGCGGGAACGGATGCGGCAAATGAGCGGTGGGAGGTTATTGTAAAGTTCCATGGAGATCTTTCCCGGATAGCGGGGGAGGATATTCGGGTGGAGGTTCTTTCCGCCGGTTATGGGATCGTGACCTTGCCTAAGCGTTATATTGAAGCGCTGGCGGCATTGGAAGAAATTGAATTTGTGGAAAAACCCAAGCGGCTTTATGCCGATGATGCAGCCGGAAATTATGCCAGTTGCCTTTATGACAGGAGCGTCATAGATAGAAGTTATCAGGGACAGGGCATCTGTATCGGCATTATTGACAGCGGTTTGTCCTATGAAATGCCTGCTTTTCGCAATCCTGACGGCACCACAAGGGTGCTGTATTATTATGACCAGGTTCAGGAGAGAGAATATACAAAAGAGGAATTGGATGAAATATTGGCTTCCGGCACATCCGGGGTCGCAGAAGGACCTACCTTTGACAGATCCGGCCACGGGACTGCTGTGGCGGCCATTGCCGCAGGAAACGGCAGGCAAACTGACGGAAGTGTCAATATTAATCTGGCCGGGGTGGCTCCTCTGGCATCTCTGATCATTGTGAAACTGGATACGGGAGCGGATGAAAGCTTTCCTTTGACCACCTCTTTGATGAGAGCTTTGGATTATGTAGTAAAACGGGCGTTATCATTACAAATGCCCCTTGCAGTTAATTTAAGCTTTGGCAATACTTATGGTGCTCATGACGGTACGGCTCTGCTGGAACGGTTTATCGATAATCTGTCAGAAATCGGCAGAACGGTCATCTGTGTTGGCAGCGGCAATGAAGGAGCAGCAGGGGGGCATGCGGCGGGCGTCATAGACGAGAGAGAAGAAGAGAGGATTATTGAATTTACCATAGGAGCTTATGAGCGGGAATTCAATCTACAGCTTTGGCTGAACTATGTGGATACCTATGAGGTGACTCTTCGCGCTCCAGGAGGCGACAGTTATACGCTGGATACCTACCGTCAGATAGGCAGTACTCTTCGAAGCAGACTGGGCAATACGAATCTTTTGATCTATGCCGGCGCGCCCCAGCCATACAGTGTGGATCAAGAAATTTTCTTTGATTTTATACCTGCAGAAACCTATATCGATCAGGGGGTGTGGCAGCTTATCCTGCGGCCTGTCAGGTTGGTATCCGGCAACTACAGCTTATATATGCCATCTTCCCAGATCAAGGGAAGGGACACCCGGTTTTTGCAGCCGGCCTTGGAACAGACCCTGACGATTCCATCCACAGCGGAGCGGGTCATTACAGTGGGAGCCTATGATGCGGTATTCAATACCTATGCGGATTTTTCCGGCAGAGGCTTTGTTACCAGATTGTCGGCAGGAAATATCAGGCAGGTCAAACCTGAGATCGCAGCCCCCGGCGTAGGAATCCTGGTTGAAAATTCCTATGGACTGCAGCGGCTGGACGGAACCAGCTATGCCACGCCTTTTGTAACGGGAGCGGCGGCCATTCTCATGGAAAGCGCCATACTTTCGGGGGCAGACCCCTATTTATACGGAGAAAAGATGAAGGCACAGCTGTGCAGACAGGCAAAGCCTCTTTTGGGTGTTACGGCTCTGCCCAACGATCAGACCGGCTGGGGTGGACTTTGTGTGGAGATGTTAAGTCCCCGTTAAGAATTCCTCTAAGCCGGTTAATGATGAGTGAAAATGTGATAGAATGCATAGAAAGGGACATTAGAATATGATACCATCCATTGGATTTTAGCAAAAGCGGAGGTATGATATATGTCTAATGTGTTCACCATAATACTGGTAGGATTGATGGGATTAGTAGGCGGGCTCAGTTCACTGTACCTGCTGTTTGGCATTCCAGCTATTATTATCTGGAAAATTTATAGGAAGATCAGATACGGATATTCCTTATATGATTAAACCATTCACTGATCTTTCAAGTCCCGATGTGAATGAAGGGAAGCGGAGCATAGGATGAAAAGAAAAAGTAAATGGGCGGATGTGGGAAAGAATTGTTTCATAACTATTATTATTCTTGCTGCCGCATCCGCTATCTGCTTTTTATTGCAGCGATTAGTTGCCACAGACACCCATGTGCCGCTTATTTTTGTTTTGACGGTTCTTTTCATATCCAGGCTGACCAGCGGTTATTTATATGGGATTGCAGCTTCCCTGCTGGCAGTGATTTTTGTCAATTATGTATTCACATATCCTTATTTCAAATTCGATTTTACTATTACCGGCTATCCTCTGACCTTTTTGACCATGTTGGCTGTGGCCCTTTGTGTCAGTGCCCTGACTACGCAGATCAAGCGGCAGGAGCAGATCAGGCTGGATATTGAGAAAGAAAAGATGCGGGGAAATCTGTTAAGAGCCATTTCCCACGATATTCGCACTCCTTTGACCGGTATCGTAGGCTCGGCATCGGCTATCATCGATAATCATCAGGTGCTTTCCGATGAAAGAAAGCTGGAATTGACAGAAGATATTCGAGATGAAGGTCAGTGGCTGATCCGTGTAGTGGAAAATCTATTGTCCGTAACCAGGATAAACGGTAACACCACAGAGCTTACTACCAATCCGGAACTGGTGGAGGAAATTGCGGACAGCGCGGTGCGGAAGTTTAAGAAACGGTTTCCGGATGTGAAGGTAAAGATCCATATTCCGGCTGAGGTGTTTCTGGTTCCCATGGATGCGGTGCTTATTGAGCAGGTTATTGTGAATTTGCTGGAGAATTCTGCGCTCCACGGAAAAACAACAAGTGTTATAAATATTGGTATCAGAAAGCAGGAGCAAACAGTTCTTTTTGAGATAGAAGATGATGGAATCGGCATCAAAAGCGAGATTCTTCCGGTCATGTTTGAGGGAGGACTGCATGCTCATGATGAGGAAGAATCGGATTCCGGACGAAATATGGGGATTGGGTTGTCCGTCTGCATGAGTATTGTAAAAGCCCATGGGGGAAATATGAAGGCGGAGAATAAAAAGGCGGGAGGTGCAAAGGTTTCTTTTTATCTCCCGGCAGGAAAGGAGTAAGTATATGGAAGTTAGGGACAGGATTTTGGTCATTGAAGATGATAAAAGCATTCGAAATTTTCTGCATGCCGTGTTGGAAGCCAATGATTATGATGTGATCATGGCCCATACAGGAACGGAAGCATATAGTCTGATCACTTCCAGATGTCCCGATCTGGTCATTCTGGATCTGGGGCTGCCGGATATGGATGGCATGAAGATCTTAAAAAATGTCCGGGAATGGTCATCTATGCCTATTGTAGTTGTATCTGCCAGGACTCATGAAAAGGACAAGGTGACAGCTTTGGATATGGGAGCGGATGACTATATTACAAAACCTTTCGGCACTTCTGAGCTTTTGGCCAGGATCAGGACTGCTCTTCGTCATACCAGAACGGGAGCTTCTGCTCCCGGTTTAAAAGAGAGCGGCACATTTGTGTCCGGCAGCTTTGTCATTGATTTTGACAAGCATCGGGTATTTGTAGAAGGAAAGGATGCCGGACTGACCCAGAATGAGTTTAAGATCGTATCCCTTCTTGGCAGATATGCAGGACGAGTCTTGACCTATGACTATATTATGAAAGAGATATGGGGACCCCATATGAAAAACGACAATCAGATTCTGCGGGTAAATATGGCCAATATCCGCCGTAAAATCGAGAAAAATCCTGCTCAGCCGGAGTATATCTTTACGGAAGCCGGGGTTGGGTATCGAATGATTGAGGGAGATTGAGAAAAAATTGGAAAAGCCTTTGTAAAGCTATTCCTATCTATGGTATAATATCTGCAAGCATTTTTTGACCAAGATAGAGACTGGCTTTTTTCACGCAAAAAAGAGCCAATAATAAGGAGAAGGAAAAAAGGATGAAGAAATTTGAAGGATATCAAAAAGGTATCAATTTAGGTGGCTGGATATCCCAGTGCAATCGCTATGCAAAAGATTATTATGAGACATTCATCGTAGAAAAGGATATTGAGACCATTGCCGGATGGGGGCTGGATCATGTCAGGGTGCCGGTAGATTATGAAGTGCTGGTGGATACTGATGGCAGATACATAGAAGATGGATTCGGCTATATCCAAAGCTGCATCGACTGGTGTGGCAAGTATGGACTGAATATGATCTTAGATCTTCACAAGACCGCAGGTTATGCCTTTGATGAGAGGGGCGGCGAAGACCCGGATATTTTCTTTAAGGATGAAAAGCTTAAGGATTTGTTTGTGAAAATGTGGCAGGAACTGGCAAAGCGTTTTGGAGGCTATGCTGACAGAGTGGCATTTGAACTTTTAAATGAAGTTGTTAATCCTGCTGTAACCGACAGCTGGAATGATATTGCAAGGAAAACGGTGGCAGAGATCCGAAAGCTGGCACCGGATACCTATATTCTTTTTGGTGGTGTCAGGTATAACAGCATTACCAGCATCCCCTCTTTGGACAAACCTTATGATGATAAGATCGTATACAACTTCCATTGTTATGATCCGTTGATCTTTACCCATCAAAAGGCATATTGGGTGGAGGGCATGACCCAGGATTTTGATGTTTCCTATCCTGCTCCCCTGGAAGAGTATAAAGAAAGAAGCCGGGAATTTGCAACAGAAGCGGTAGGCGCTATTTTCAGACAAGACTTAAAAGAAATCGGACCTCAATTTTTTGAGGATCTTTTTGCAGAGGCGATTCAGGTTGCCGAAGAAAGAGATATAGCTTTGTACTGCGGAGAGTATGGTGTCATTGATCAGGCTCCTTTGGAGGATACCCTGCGGTGGCTTTCCGATATCCATTCCGTCTTTGAGAAACATGGCATCGGACATGCATTGTGGACTTATAAAGATAAAGACTTTGGATTGATCGATCCTCATTATGATGAGATCAGGGATCGTATGATTCCGTTGCTTTGATCCTGAATGGTAAAAGGGAGAATGGAGGAACCGGTTTTGAGTGCGGTGGACAAGCGTCCGATATTAAAAAACAAGTATTATTTATATATGACGGAATTTTTTGCGGGTATGGCAGTGATGGCGGTAGAGCTGGGAGCCAGCAGGCTGCTGGCGCCGTATTTCAGCTCTTCCCAGATCGTCTGGACCATCATCATTGGTACCATTATGATCGCCATGGCATTGGGAAACATTTATGGTGGGAGAAGCGCTGATAAAAATCCTGATCCGGACAAGCTTTACGGCAGGATACTGATCGCTGCCATTTGGATCGCAGCGATCCCTGTAGTGGGAAAATATATCATTCTGCTGATCTCTGCTGCATTGATCGTGACAGTAAGCACCAACTTTTTGATCTGGGCTGCTTTTTTAGCCTGTATGGTGATTTTTGTGTTCCCTCTCTTTCTGTTGGGAACGGTAACGCCGTCTTTGGCCAAGTATACCATGGACAATCTGGAAGATAACGGCAGGACCGTAGGAAATCTGGGGGCATTTAATACCATCGGCAGCATTATCGGTACATTTCTGCCCACTTTTGTGACCATTCCCGCCGTTGGAACGGCCATTACCTTTTTGATTTTTTCCGGCATCCTGCTTTTGCTTGGCCTGGTTTATTTTATCAGCGCAAAGGCAGGAACGGTGAAAAGCACCGTAGCTGTTATTGTATTTATTATCTGTTCTCTGCTTGGTAATTCCAATAGCTTTGCTTTTTGGGAAACGGATCTGGTATATGAAGGAGAATCCATATATAATTACCTACAGGTAAAAGAAACACCCAGGGATGTGATCCTTTCTACCAATGTTTTGTTTGGTGTCCAGTCCATTATGATAAAGGATGAAAGCCTTACCGGCATGTATTACGACTATGCCATGGCAGGACCTCTTATGAGCGGTTCCATGGAACGGGGTGAAACGGTAGATATCCTGATTCTGGGCATGGGTACAGGTACCTACGCCACTCAATGCCGGCATTATCTGCCAAAGACACAGATTGAAGGTGTAGAAATCGATCAAAAGATTACAAACCTTGCGGGAGAGTATTTTGAGCTGGATCCCGATATACAAGTAACTACCTATGATGGCAGAGCATATCTCAATGCCATTGAAGGGACTTATGATGTGATCTTAGTAGATGCGTATCAGGATATTACCATTCCCTTTCAGATGTCTTCCGTTGAGTTTTTTTCTCTGGTAAAAGAGCATTTAAAGGATGATGGGGTTATGGTGGTCAATATGAACATGCGGGGAGTAAAAGAAGGCAACATCAATCAATATCTTGCCGATACCATCGCTTCCGTATTTGATCATGTATATACAGCGGATGTAACAGGCTCTACCAACAGGGAACTGTATGCCTCCAATGACAGCAGGCTTTTAGAACGGATGGAAAAGAACAATCAGCAAATAGAGGATACAGACTTACAGGCTATGATGGAACTGGTTTATGGGAAGCTGACGCCTTATGAAGCAGGAGACTACATCATGACCGATGATAAAGCACCTGTGGAGCTTTTGGGCATGCAGGTCATTGACGATCTGATTCAGGAAGAACTGGGATACTATAAGAGGATCTTTGAAGAGGAAGGCATAGAGGGTGTGTTGGAACACATGTAATGCTAATTGGTTTACATAATGAAAAATCATATAATCAATACAGCGGATTAATTGGTAAATCACAAAAGGAAGGTTTACATAACACATGGAAGCAAACATGTTTGAGAAAAAAGATGTGATATACAGTGAGACCATGGGAGTGTGCCGGGTGGCTGATATTGTTCGGCTTTCCCCCAATAACCGGCTGGGTGAGCCGGTTCCTTATTATCTGTTAAAATCTGTCTTTGACAGCAGCAAGGTGGCTTATATACCGGTGAAGCACCATCAGGTGCTCTTAAGAGAGTTAATCTCTAAAGAAGAGGCTGCGGCTGTTTCAGAGGAAGAACTGAAAAAGCTGGATGAGAGAAGACAGGCAGAAATACGCTATGTATTGGAACAGGAACCATGAAAGAATTACAAATCATTGCCGATATCCATACGGATTTTCCGGAGAAGTTTGGGATTCCCAGACAGAGCGGTCTGGTAGAAGGCGCAACGGGGACTATTGTCTTTCGGCCGGCGTATCGAAGCAAAGAGGCGGTAAGAGGACTGAATGGCTTTTCCCATATCTGGCTGATCTGGGGCTTTTCTGAGGCGGAACGGGAAAACTGGTCTGCTACCGTGAAGCCGCCGCGGCTTGGCGGCAGGAAAAGGATGGGAATATTTGCAACCCGTTCACCTCATCGACCCAATCCCATTGCTCTATCAGCGGTAAAGCTGGAAGAGATTCTTATGGATGAAAAGCTGGGAACGATATTAAAGGTCTCCGGCGTGGATATGCTGGATGGCACACCCATCTATGATATCAAACCCTATCTTCCTTATGCGGACAGCTATCCCGATGCCCTCGCCGGCTTTGGCGGGGAAGTATACGACCATAAGCTTTCCGTGGTCTTTCCGGAAGAACTTTTGCACAAACTGCCAAAGGAAAAGCAGGACAGTGCCATAGTCCTTTTAAGCCAGGACCCCAGAACGGCTTATATCCATGACGAAAGCAGGATATGGGGTGTTTTTTATGCAGGATTTAACATTCGTTTTTATGTGGCAGGGGAAGTGCTTACCGTGGTAGAGGTAGGCGAACAATATTCATAGTATTTGAGGAGAGAATAAAAATGGAAATCATACTGGAAGCAGGATATACATCCATAGAGGGCGGCGTCTGCGCTGCCAAAGGATTTACCGCAAACGGACTCAACTGCGGTTTGAACCCGGATCCTAATAAGAACGATCTGGGCATGATCTACAGCGAGACCGTCTGTGATACGGCAGCAGTCTATACCCAAAATAAGGTAAAGGGTGCGCCCATACTGGTAACAAAGCAGAATTTGGATGCAACAGGGGGAAAAGCCAGAGCGGTGATCGTCAACAGTAAGAATGCCAATACCTGCAACCGGGACGGAGAGGAAAAGGCAAAGCAGATGTGCAGCCTGACGGCAAAGGCGCTGGGTATTGAGGCAAATGAAGTGGTAGTGGCTTCCACCGGTGTCATCGGACAGATTCTGCCCATTGAGCCTATCAGAGACCATGTTGAAGAGCTGGCAAAGGGACTTTCTGCAGAAAACCATATAGAAGCGGCAACGGCCATTATGACTACGGATACCTTCAAAAAAGAAACGGCGGTCAGCTTTTCTTTGGGCGGCAAGACGGTACGGCTGGGAGGCATGGCAAAGGGAAGCGGCATGATCCATCCCAACATGGCTACCACCTTAAACTTTGTTACCACTGACGCTGCCATAGATGTGAACTTACTGCAAAAAGCCTTAAGTGAGGTAGTAAAGGTTACCTATAACTGCTTAAGCATTGACGGAGATACCTCTACCAACGATATGGTGTGCGTTATGGCAAACGGTCTGTCGGATGCGCCCAGGATCACAGAAGAGAATGAGGATTACAAAATCTTCTGCCGCGCTCTGTATTTGGTGTTGATGAATCTGACCAGGATGCTGGCAAAGGACGGGGAAGGGGCTTCCAAGCTGCTTACCTGCCATTGCAAAGGAGCAAAGGATCAGGAGACAGCCATTACTTTAGCAAAGAGCGTCATCGGTTCCGCCCTTTTCAAATGCGCTGTATTTGGGGAAGATGCCAACTGGGGCAGGATCTTATGTGCCCTGGGCTATGCTCCCGTAGATTTTGATGTGGATAGGGTTGAAGTGGCATTTGCCTCGGTAAATGGCAGAGTTTTGGTCTGCAAGGACGGATTTGGCGTGGAGTTTTCCGAAGAGGAAGCTGCCAAGATCCTTTCTGCCGACGAGATCTGCGTTGACATCGATCTGCATCAGGGAGACGCCGATGCCAAGGCATGGGGATGCGATCTCACTTATGATTATGTGAAGATCAACGGCGATTATCGGTCCTAAAAATATTTCTAAATTGAGGAGAATCATATGAATGTATTTAAAGAAATGGCTTTGTCCATATACAGCTATGAAAGCTATAGCAAGTTCTTAAAAAATAAAAAAGGAAAAATCTTCGGTTTTGGCGTGCTTCTTGTGACACTTTACTTTTTGATCACATGGGTTATTCCCGCTGTGGTCCATCCTGTTTCATTTACCATGTTGTCGGACAGCCTGGAAGAGGAAATGCCCTACTTTACGCTGCAGGATGGGACGCTGTGGGTAGACGGCATTTATGAAGTGAAACAAGGTACGACTTATCTTTACATCAATACCACTGACGGATATACCATTGATGATGTCAGTGATCTGGAAGAATCGCTTCAAAGGTGTACTGATGTTATCGTTGCAGACTCGGAAAAAATGATTCAAAAAAATAACGGAAGATGGGAGATCACCTACTTTTCTGAGCTGGGTTTCAATTTTAACAAGGATGATGTGCTGAGATTTCTTCCCTGGCTGGATCTGATCATTGTTGCTGTTTACATCATTGCCTATTTCTTCTCGGTTGCCATGTTTTTTTTCGGGGTGCTGTTTGTTGCCCTGATTGGAATGATCATAGCTTCTTGCATGAAATACAGACTTTCCTTTGGAAAGTTGTATATTATGGGAGTTTACAGCAGGACCTGTCCGTTGATCTTAAAAGCGGTCGTATCTTTCCTGCCTTTTCATATTCCTTTCTTCTGGGTTATTAATTTTACGATTTCCTTGTTTATCATAGGAATGGCGATCATGCAGATGAAAGATCAGGGGCCGATGAATCCGCCTTACATGCAGTATCCGCCCAACGGTCAGTATCCGCCGAGCGGACAGTATCCGCCTAATGGACAATATCCGCCTAATATACAATATCCGCATAATCCCCAGGGGAATTATCCCCCGCCCGGATATCCGATGTAAAAGCCTACAAAGCGCACTCCTTTACAGGGAATGCGCTTTTTTATTTAAAATTTCATGAAATGGTTTCCCGGCGCTCACTTTTTTGTTATAATGGATAAGTCGGAGGACTGCATATGATAAAGAATAAGGGTTTACTATTTTGTGTGTTGATCATGCTCTCTTTGTTTGCTACAGGCTGTGGTCACAAGGAGGGAGAAAATATAAAGGCCGGTTATGAAGCCATCGGCCAATCGGATTATCAGGGAGCACTTTTATGTTTTGAAAAGGCTGTTGTGTCAGGTGAGGATTTAGAGCTGGCATACAGAGGGACAGGCATTACCTATCTGGGAATGGCAGATTACCCCAATGCCATTGCCGCATTTGAAAGAGCCTTGGATAACGGCGGCATTTTTGCGGGAGATCTGGAGCGGGATATCAATTTCTATATGGCAACCGCCCTGTATAAAAACGGTCAGCCGCAAGAAGCGTTGGCGCTTTTTGATGCCATTATCGAAAGTGATAAGAAAAATGCGCAGGCCTATTTTTTCAGAGGTCGGATCCTCATAGAGCAGGATGATTATGAAGGCGGCATATACAACTTTGAAAAAGCAATAGAGCACTCCGATGATGTGCATACGGTAAAGCTGGATATTTATGAGGTATTAAAGGAAAACGGTTATGAGTCAAAGGGCAGGGAATACCTGGATCAGATGTTGACTGAAGGCGGCAGATTAACCGACTACCAGCAGGGAGTGATCTATTTCTATCTGGAGGACTATGATAATGCCAGAACCCACTTAGAGATTGCAAAACAGTCTGAAAAGAAGAACTTAAGCCAGATCATTTACATGTTGGGACGAACCTATGAGCAATTAGGGGACAACAACTATGCAGGTGTGCTCTATTCGGAATATTTAAAGAACAATCCGGAGGATGTACGCATTCTCAATCAACTGGGACTCTGCCGATTGGCAGCAGGTGATACGGACGAAGCCATTCATGCATTTGAAGATGCCCTTGGCTTGGGAGACAGCACCATGACGCAGACTTTGCGTTATAACCAGATCGTTGCCTATGAATATGCTGGGGATTTTGCCAAAGCCAAGTCCTTGATCGCGGTGTATGTGGCTGCTTATCCCGATGACGAAGAGGCAAAAAGAGAAGCGGAATTTTTAAAATCAAGATAAAAGGAGAACAATATGATCAATCGACTGGTATCCAAGATCAAACAAACCAATGCGCCCATTGTGGTGGGACTGGACCCTACCTTAAAGTACATTCCAAAGCATATTATGGATAAAGCCATACAGGAACAGGGCGAGACCTTAGAAGCGGCGGCAGAAGCGGTGTGGCAGTTTAATAAGGGAATCGTGGATGCAGTCAGCGATCTGATCCCGGCGGTCAAACCCCAGATCGCCATGTATGAGCAGTTTGGTATACCGGGGCTTATGGCATTTGCCAGAACCGTTTCTTATTGCAAAGAAAAGGGACTGGTAGTGATCGGAGATGTGAAAAGAGGAGATATCGGATCTACCTCCGGCGCCTATGCCACAGGCCATCTTGGCAAAGTGACCATCGGTTCCAAGACCATTTATCCCTTTGATGAGGATTTTGTAACGGTCAATCCCTATCTGGGCTCGGATGGGGTAAGGCCTTTTATGGATGTATGTAAAGAAGAAAAAAAGGGCATCTTTGTCCTTGTAAAGACTTCCAATCCCAGCAGCGGTGAGCTGCAGGATAAAGTGATAGAAAACGGCAGCACCATTTATGAGCATGTTGGAAAAATGGTAGATGAATGGGGAAAAGAGCTGATGGGCGACGACTACAGCTATGTAGGGGCCGTTGCAGGCGCTACTTATCCCGAAATGGGCAAGATACTAAGGGAAATGATGCCAAAGACCTATATCCTGGTTCCCGGCTATGGTGCACAGGGCGGAAAAGGAAAAGACCTGGTACACTTCTTTAACAAAGACGGTCTGGGTGCTATCGTGAATTCTTCCAGAGGCATTATTGCAGCATATCAGAGCGATGCATACAAGGATACTTACGGACCGGAGAACTTTGCAGATGCTGCCAGAGCGGCAGTGCTGGATATGAAAGAAGACATCGCTCAGGCGTTGGGCTAAGAAAGGAGAAGCAAAAGTGGAACAGTATAAGCAGGAATTTATCGAATTTATGGTTGACTGCGGCGTATTAAAGTTTGGGGATTTTGTGACCAAAAGCGGAAGAAAGACCCCCTTCTTTGTCAATACCGGATTTTATCGTACAGGAGGCCAGCTGAAAAGATTGGGCGAATACTATGCAAAGGCCATCCATGACAAGTTTGGATTATCATTCGATGTGCTCTTCGGGCCGGCATATAAGGGCATTCCCTTAACCGTTGCCACCACCATGGCCATCAGCGATCTGTATGATACGGACATCAAATACTGCTCCAACAGGAAAGAAGTAAAGGACCACGGCGATAAAGGAATCCTCCTTGGAAGCCCCATTGAGGATGGAGATAAGGTACTGATCATTGAGGATGTGACCACGGCGGGCACTTCGATCGGAGAGACCCTTCCCATTCTGAAGGCTCAGGGGGATGTTACGGTATGCGGTCTGGTAGTCAGCGTGGACAGATGCGAAAGAGGACAGGGCGAAAAAAGCGCTTTGACGGAGATCGCCGAGACCTATGGAATGGAGACTACCGCTATCGTTACCATGCATGAGGTAGTGGAGCACCTTTACAACAAGCCTTATAAAGGCAAGGTTTATATTGACGATGCTATCAAGGCGGCCATTGACGCATATTACGAGCAATACGGTGCAAAATAAGAAGGGAGAGCGTATATGGTAGAAAAAGTATATCATACAATGACCAAATCCGGCGCGTTGAATATTACGCTGGGGATTTTGACTATTACTGCAGGAATTGCCGCAGGTGTTCTTTTGATCATCAGTGGTGCGAAATTGTTGTCGAGAAAATCAGGATTAATGTTCTAGGAATGCCGTTATGAGTAAAAAGAACCGTATGTTTACCAATAAAAGCCATTCAGACAGAGGAAAACTGTCAGCGGCACTGGGGACGATCTCCCTGGTGTCTGTATGCCTTGTGATCTATCTGTCCTATAAACAGAGTGGCGCTATGGATCCTAAGTTGGGAGCCGCGGCTTTTTTTGCGTTGCTGTTTTCTTTGGCAGGAGAAGTATTAGGGCTTATATCCAGGGCGGAAAAAGATCGATTTTATCTATTTCCCAATATAGGGATTCTATTTAATTCGATCGTGATCATTGTAACAGGATTTTTATTATATCTGGGAGTGAGTGGAGTTTAATGGAAGAAAGATGGAGACTGTGTATTGACAGATTAGAAGAGATCAAGGAAGATCCTCAGTTAAATGAGCCTTTTGGAAGCTACTTTGGGCAGGTGGCTTCTTTTCTTTTGGATATAGGAAATCTCTATGAAAAGGCATTAGCACATGAGAATGTGTGGAATAAAGAAACCAACGAAAAGCTGTATCAGGAGTTACAAGAGGAATGTTATGTAAACTCATTTGCCAATCCTTCCTATGCCGTAGCCAAGCTGGGAAAGCCTTTGGGACAGCTGCTTTCCTGCCTGTACAGCGAATTGTTTGCCATGCCGGCCTTTGTGGCGGAGGGGGATCTGTTTGAGATCTTGATTCGTACAGAGCTGTTTGTGGAAGCCTACTGCATCACAAAAGGGATGCAGGAAGAACAGGAAAAGATTGATGAAAAGGAACTGCTGGAGGCGCTTTCAGACTGTGCATATTGGTTTTTGTATGATTATCTGGAAGAGGAAACGGAAAAAAGAGTGGGAGAAAAAGTGGATCCCGCCTTTGATTTTGCCTATAGGCTCATCATGGAATCGGATCTGTCCGATATCAGCTATTTATACCGATATGGAGAATATATAGGCGAGAACCAGATAGAGACTGCCAAGCTGTTGAATGCCATGTCCTATGCGGAACTTCAGAAAATGGCGGACACCTATACGGAAGGCTATCGCATTGGTTTTATAAAAGGAAATAAGGATCTTTCTAAAAAAGAAGTGGTTAACATAATGTATCCACTGGGATTTGAACAGGTAGTTAAGATTGCCATAGAGAATTTTAAAAACATGGGACTGCGACCCACCCTGACCCGGACTGCCCATAGCATATTCCATAGGAGAGGCTTGGGCATAAGCGGCTTTTACACCACCGGTCCAAACAGACAGTTCGACTACGATCACAAAGAGGATGAAGCACTATTTTTGGATAAAAAGCTGTTAAACCGCAGGCTGGAGACTTTGCAGAATGCCTATGAAAACTACAAAGCAATATCCGCAAAGCATGCAGGTCCTGCTTTGATCGAGGTCTTCGGAGAAAAGAACTTTGTTCCGGAGGATAAAAAAGAGGCATGCAGATACAACAGTAAGCAGCAGAAGCTGGCGGTAACCTATTCCATAGAAGCGGGCAAGATCATCAACTCTTATATTCCAGGTGAGGAGCGCAGCTTTACCATTATTGCCTTTCCCATTCCGGAGATCGGTAAGGATTATCAGGCCATCATGGAGGAGACCATTGCCCTAAACACCCTGCCTTATGAAAAATATGAAAGGATCCAGCAGGTTTTGATCGATGCGCTGGATGCCTGTGAATATGTAAAGGTTTTGGGAATGAAGGGGAACCGGACAGATCTGCGCGTAGAGTTATGTAAACTAAAAGACCCTGCCGGGGAAACTAAGTTTGAAAACTGTGTGGCAGATGTAAATATCCCCGTAGGAGAAGTCTTTACCTCCCCGGTCTTGAAAGGGACGGAGGGAACGCTCCATGTTAAACAGGTATATTTAAAGGAGCTTTCCTATGAAAACCTGGAGATACAATTTTCGGATGGCATGGTAAAGGACTATACCTGTACCAATTACGAGAAAGAGGAGCAGAATAAAAGCTATATCAAAGATAATGTGCTCAGTCATTTTGATTCTCTTCCCATAGGGGAATTTGCCATAGGCACCAATACTACCGCCTATGTTATGGGCAGGAAATACGCTATTGAAAACAAGCTGCCTATTTTGATCGCGGAAAAGACCGGTCCTCACTTTGCCGTAGGTGACACCTGCTATTCCCATGCGGAAGATGTGGCTGTATACAATCCGGACGGAAAAGAGATCGTTGCCAGGGACAATGAGATATCCATCCTCAGAAAAGACGAAAAAAAGCAGGGAGAGGCCTATTTTCAATGCCATACGGATATCACCATTCCCTATGACGAATTGGGAAGACTGTACGGTGTGACAAAAGACGGAAAAGAGATCGATCTCATTCGGGAAGGAAGATTTGTTTTGGCGGGAACGGAAGCTTTAAATGAGCCCTTTTAGACGGGAAAAAACGGTTGCACTTATTTTCTATTTCTTGTACACTATATGTGGAATTGTTTTCTTGAGAAATGTTTATATATTGTGATGTGAGTTTTTTCGAAACCTTTTGAAGGGCTTCGATGGATTTGGCAGAAGCACTTTTCTGATCGCTGCTGTCCTAATGTGTGTCTGAGCGGCCCAAGATCGTATTTTATCTTGAGCCGATAAGGCTTTCTGGAAAATCTAATCAGTACATTCCGGAAACTTATACAGCAGCCCATTCCAATAAACTCGCTGCGCTCAAACAATATTGCAATGGGCTGCAAGCTTCCTGCCTGTGCTGATTGATTTTCCACG
Source organism: Lachnospiraceae bacterium (assembly GCA_022510725.1). GTDB lineage: Bacteria > Bacillota > Clostridia > Lachnospirales > Lachnospiraceae > UBA2882. The sequence goes on along the minus strand of JAFLSW010000007.1, from coordinate 10,599 downwards.
AAACCGCTTATAAGGCTCTTCGCTAAAACACGATCTTGAGCCGCGAGTTTCACATTGAAGGACAGCAACAAGCGAGCAGAAAGGTGTATCGCCAAATCCCGAAGGCGTTCTCAGGTTTCGAAAAAACTCACTCACAAATATACATAACAGATTTTCCAAGAATAATTGATAAATTGTAAAGGAGGCAAATATGGCATCAGTAGGTATTGTTATGGGCAGCGATTCGGACATGCCCGTCATGAGCAAAGCAGCAGACATTTTAGAGGAATTGGGTATTGATTATGAGATGAAGATCATTTCCGCTCACAGAGAGCCCGATGTGTTTTTTGAGTATGCCAAAACGGCAGAAGAAAAAGGTTTTAAAGTCATTATTGCAGGAGCAGGTATGGCAGCTCATCTGCCCGGTATGTGTGCGGCTATTTTCCCCATGCCGGTGATCGGTATTCCCATGCATACCACATCTCTGGGAGGAAGAGATTCCCTGTATTCCATCGTACAGATGCCCTCCGGCATTCCCGTCGCTACCGTTGCCATTAACGGAGGCGCTAATGCAGGTCTTTTGGCAGCCAAGATCTTAGCTACCTCAGACAGCGCACTCCTTAATAAATTAAAAGCCTATTCCAAGAAATTAAAAGAGCAGGTCGAGGCTAAGGATGCAAAGCTTCAGGAAAAAGGCTATCGCCATTATGCAGACTGATCATTGGTCCGGTTCGATCGTGGATACTTAAGATACAACATACAAATCTGATATAGAAACAAGGAGAAAACCATGGATTACAAAAAAGCAGGCGTTGATATTGAAGCGGGTTACCGTTCCGTAGAGTTGATGAAGCAGCATGTAAAGGAGACCATGCGCCCCGAAGTGTTGGGGGGCTTAGGCGGCTTTGCCGGAGCTTTTTCCTTACAGTCCATTAAAAATATGGAAGAGCCCGTTTTGTTATCCGGAACGGATGGCTGCGGCACAAAGGTGAAACTGGCGTTTCTTTTGGACAAGCATGATACCATCGGCATCGATTGTGTGGCGATGTGTGTCAATGATATTGCATGTTCGGGAGGAGAGCCTTTATTCTTTTTAGACTATATTGCATGCGGGAAAAATTATCCCGAGAAGATTGCCGGTATCGTAAAAGGCGTTGCCGAAGGCTGTAAACAGGCAGGGGCGGCGCTGGTTGGCGGGGAGACGGCGGAGCATCCCGGTCTGATGCCGGAGGATGAATATGATCTGGCAGGTTTTGCAGTAGGCCTTGTGGACAAAAAGGACCTGATCACAGGTGAGGATATCGCACCGGGCGATGTGCTGATCGGCATGGCAAGCTCCGGTGTACACAGCAACGGATTTTCTCTTGTCAGAAAGGTTTTCGAAATGACAAAGGAGAGCCTTACTACCTATTATGATGAATTGGGTACTACTTTGGGAGAGGCTTTGATCGCCCCTACCAAGATCTATGTGAAAGCCTTAAAGAGCATTAAGGATGCGGGGGTTACCGTGAAAGGCTGCAGTCACATAACCGGCGGCGGCTTTTATGAGAATATTCCCAGAATGCTGCCGGAAGGCGTTTGCGCCCTGGTAGAAAAAGACAGCTATGAAGTGCCTGCCATCTTTAAGCTGCTGCAGGAGAAAGGCGGCATAGAAGAGACCATGATGTACAATACATACAACATGGGTCTTGGCATGGTTTTGGCTGTGGCAAAAGAAGATCAGGAAAAAACCATGGAAGCCATCAAAGCAGCAGGAGAAACACCCTATGTAGTAGGCAGGGTAGAAGCAGGAGAAAAGGGAGTTACATTATGCTAAGAACTGTTGTCTGCGTATCCGGCGGCGGCACCAATCTGCAGGCTATCTTAGATGCCATAGCAAAAGGAACCGTTACCGATGTAAAAATCGTAGGAGTGATCAGCAACAATCCAAATGCCTATGCCTTAGAGCGGGCGAAGCTGGCGGGTGTTCCCGGCTTATGCATATCACCAAAGGATTATGAAAATAGAGAGGCTTTTCATGAAGCACTGCTTCGGACAGTGGATGATCTAAAGCCGGATCTGGTCGTACTGGCAGGATTTTTGGTAACCATTCCGCCTGCCATGATCAAAAGTTATGTAAACCGAATTATCAACATTCATCCGTCCCTGATCCCATCCTTCTGCGGTGTGGGATATTATGGCATCAAGGTACATGAAGGAGCATTGCAAAGAGGGGTAAAGGTTTCCGGTGCAACAGTGCATTTTGTAGATGAAGGAACGGACACCGGTCCCATCATCTCCCAGAAAGCGGTAGAGGTGAAAGAAGACGATACACCGGCTTCTTTGCAGAAACGGATCATGGAAGAAGCGGAATGGCAGCTTCTGCCAAAGGCCATCGATGATATTGCTCACGGCAGGATCAGTGTAACAGACGGCCGGGTGGTCTTTAACAATTAGGAAGTGAGGAAAACAGATGAAGGTTTTAATAGTAGGCAGCGGCGGAAGAGAACATGCTATTGCCATGAGCGTGAAAAAAAGTCCCAAAGTAGATAAGATCTATTGTGCGCCGGGCAATGCCGGCATCGGTGAGATCGCAGAATGCGTTCCCATTAAGGCAATGGAATTTGATAAGATAGCGGCCTTTGCAAAAGAAAAGAAGATCGATCTGACCATTGTGGGTATGGACGATCCCTTAGTAGGCGGTCTGGTAGATGTGTTGGAAGAAGCGGGGATCCGCACCTTCGGACCCAAAAAGAACGCCGCCATTTTGGAAGGCAGCAAGGCTTTTTCCAAGGATCTGATGAAAAAGTACAATATTCCCACAGCGGCATATGAAAACTTCGACGACCCGAAAGCAGCGCTTTCTTATCTGGAGACTGCTTCTTTCCCTATCGTATTGAAAGCGGATGGCCTGGCTCTGGGAAAGGGCGTATTGATCTGCAATACCTTAGAGGAAGCCAAAGAGGGCGTTAAGTCCATTATGGAGGATAAAAAGTTCGGTGACTCCGGCAACCGGATGGTCATTGAAGAATTTATGACAGGACGGGAAGTCAGCGTCTTATCCTTTGTAGACGGTAAGACCATTCAGATCATGTCCTCCGCCCAGGACCACAAGCGGGCAAAAGACGGTGATGAAGGTCTCAATACAGGCGGTATGGGAACCTTTTCCCCCAGCCCTTTCTACACAAAAGAAGTGGATGAATTCTGCAAGAAATATATATATCAGGCAACGGTGGATGCCATGGCGGCAGAAGGCAGGGAGTTTAAAGGCGTTATCTTCTTTGGCCTGATGCTGACACCAAATGGTCCCAGGGTATTGGAGTACAATGCCAGATTCGGAGATCCGGAGGCACAGGTTGTTCTGCCCAGGATGAAAAACGACATCATAGATGTGGTGGAAGCCTGCATCGACGGTACCTTGGATCAGATCGATCTGCAGTTTGAAGACAATGCGGCAGTTTGTGTGGTATTGGCTTCCGACGGCTATCCCGTATCTTATGAAAAAGGATTCCCTATTAAAGGACTGGAAGCATTTGAAGGAAAGGACGATTACTTTGTGTTTCATGCCGGTACCAAAAAGACAGACGCGGGCTTTGTTACCGATGGCGGAAGGGTCTTAGGCGTGACTGCAAAAGGCTCCGATCTATTTGAGGCCAGAAAAAAGGCCTATGAAGCGACGGAATGGATCGCGTTTGATAATAAATATATGCGTAAGGATATCGGTAAAGCCATTGACCAGCAAGGGTGATCCGTACCAGGAAAAATCCTGTTGCCGTTTGTTGGAAAATTAGAAATACCGTGATATATTTATGTAACATCTATGAAGGATCTTTTATGGCTTTATGCCATTGACTGCCGGATTGAAAATCCCAATAGCTTCATAGGTGTTATTTTTTTATACAGAATCCCAAAAGGTTGTTTCTTCTGATCGTGTATAGTAAAGACCATCTACAAGATATAGTGATAAAATTTATTAAGAATTTAAAAAATGTACTATATTTTGGTTGACGGCGGTTTGTGCCGATAGTATGATAAAGATGTATGAATATGCATGGATGATAGGATAATTATGGTAGGAAGGCATACAATAAACAGGAGAGGAAATGTTATGAATAGAATGGCATGGAAAAAGGGAATGAAAACAGCAACAGCGATCATGCTTGCCGTGGGAATATTTTTTGGATCAAGTGACGGCACAGTGACTGCTTTTGCAGCAAATGCAGGCGCCTCTAATGCAAACGAAAGCAGTCAGGCGGCTTCTTCTAATGCGAATTTAAAATCCCTTAATGTAACACCGGGCAATATGTCCCCGGAGTTTTCTCCTGAGATAACAGAATACACGGTCAATATTGACGAAGATGTGACATCTGTCTCCGTTACCTGCAGTACGGCATCCTCCACGGCCAAAGTAGTGCAGGCAGGCGGTTTTAAAGATCTGCAGCCGGGCAGCAACGAAGGAAAGCTGACTGTGCAGGCGGAAGACGGTACCCAATGTACCTATACTCTTCATATCATAAGAGGCGGCGCTACAGCGGCTTCTGATCCTTCTGATTCGCCTGCTCCATCAGGACAAAGCAATCGGACAGTAGTTACCAGCGCAGGAGCAGCGGTTTTGGAAAGTGCTCACAGCAGACCTTCCGGGACGGTGGCAGGAAATGTGCCCACACCAGGAAATGCAGGTGTTGAAGCAATAGGGCAGGGTACGGAAGGTGAAACTGAATCGGAGGTACAGCCCACTGAAGGAGAAGAACAGGAAGGGGAAGATCCAGGGGATGCTCCAACAGAAGAACCAAGCTCTGTGATCAGTACAGATTTGATTCCTGTGGGAGGAGAAACCATTTATGCTCCGTTTTATGTAAACCCCACCTTTCCTGATGAATTGATCCCGCAGGATTTTGTGCGTCAGGATTATAATTATAAAGGAACAACTGTTTCTTCCGCATATTTTCCTATAGGAAATATCAGACTGCTTTATTTATCGGCAGCTGACGGAGGCGGTGCTGCATTTCGTATTTATTATGAAGATGAAGATACCTTTATGGACTTTGTTCAATTTAAGGGGATGGATGGCAAGTTCATCATGCCGGTCAGAAATATGGGAAAGATCAAGATTCCCGATAATTATACGGGAAGTTATCTGCCTTGGACAGATACGGTAGTAGCATGCTTTGTATACACGGAACTGACTGATAGACCTATCACCTATCAGACGGATGAGCCTAAGGATGAGGAGGAGCAGCCGACTGAGGATGAGGAGCCGGTCAGAGTAGAAGATCTGGATGCGGAAGTGGAATTTTTCCTGATCTATGCTATGAATCAGAACGGAGAAGAAAACTTTTATCTTTATGATATCAAAGAGGATACTTATCAGCGATATGTGGAGCGTGATACCTCCTATGAACTGGACCAGTCTTATTTTAAATATAAGGATATTGCCCATCAGCGGTTTGCCGTTATATGTATATTGATTCTTCTTCTTGTCCTTGCTCTTTTTGCCATTTTTAATATGTGGATGAAGAATCGGGAATTAAAAGAAGAACTTTTTGAAGAGGATGAGGACGAAAAAGAGGAAGAAGGACCTAAGAAGCCGGTGGTCAAGAAAGAATCGAAGGAAAAACCTGAGACAAAGCAGGAGACAAAGCAGGCAGCAAAACCTGTCACAAAGCAGGAGATAAAGCAGGCAGCAAAACCTGTCACAAAGCAGGAGACAAAGCAGGTATCAAAACCTGTCACAAAGCAGGAGACAAAGCAGACGGAAAAACCTGCAGCAAAACCGGCAGAAGAATCTGAAATGAAAGCAAAGAGTCAGTCCACAAAAAAAGAACCGGTTCAGGAAGAAATAAAAGTGCCGGAGAAAAAGGCTGGCGAAAAGGCCCCTGGTCTTAAAATGATCAATCTTTCCAGAGAATCGGAAACTTCCGGGATAGATGATGATTTTGAATTTGAATTCATTAATTTAGAGGATGAATAATTGCCCGAAAGGGGAATGGAGGACAAACAGAAATGGCATATACAGATAATGCCAAAGCGGCTCTAAACTTTGCAAAAAAAGCGGCAAAAGCTACCGGTCAGAATTATATCGGCACGGAGCATATACTCTTAGGATTATTAAAGCAGGAAAGCGGCGTAGCTGCAAAGGTTTTACAAAATCATGGCGTGACCAGGGAAAAGGTCATGGAGGTGATCCATGAGTTGATCGCACCTTCAGGAGCAGTTTCCCTGCTGGAAAGGGACGGCTATTCCCCCAGGGCGGTACAGATTCTGGAGGAAGGAGATAAACAGGCCCTTCGTTTCAAATCTAAGAAAACCGGCACAGAGCATATTCTGCTGGCCATCATCAAGGAAGGGGACAATATTGCAGCAAGGCTTTTATATACCCTTGGCATCAGTTTGTCAAAGCTGTATGCAGATACCCTTGTGGCTATGGGAGAAGATGCTTCCCTTGCTAAAGATGATCTCAATCCCAAAAAGAAAAAGAATCCAACCAAAACGCTGGATCAATATAGCAGGGATCTGACCAGATTGGCAAAAGAAGGCAAACTGGATCCGGTCATCGGAAGGGAAAACGAAATTCTAAGAGTAACACAGATCTTAAGCCGCCGGACCAAAAATAATCCTTGTCTTATTGGAGAACCGGGAGTAGGAAAGACTGCCATTGCAGAAGGTCTTGCCCTGCGCATTGCCTTAGGCGATGTACCTCCCACCATTGCAAAGAAGCGGGTTGTAACCCTGGATCTTTCCGCTATGGTAGCGGGCAGCAAATACAGAGGCGAATTTGAAGAAAGAATTAAGAAGGTCATTGGAGAAGTGATCGAAGACGGCAATGTGATCCTGTTTTTGGATGAGATCCATACCATCATCGGCGCAGGCGGTGCAGAAGGCGCCATTGATGCTTCCAATATCTTAAAGCCTTCTTTGGCAAGAGGCGAGATCCAACTGATCGGCGCTACCACCATAGAAGAATACAGGAAATATCTGGCAAAGGATGCTGCATTAGAGCGGCGCTTCCAACCTGTCAATGTGGAAGAGCCTACGGTGGGCGAGGCCATTGATATCTTGCAGGGCATCAAGCACAAATATGAAGAGCACCATCAGGTGACCATTTCCGATGAAGCGGTGGAAGCGGCAGTAAAGCTGTCAAAGCGTTATATCAACGACCGCAATCTGCCGGATAAGGCCATCGACCTGATCGATGAAGCCGCTGCCGCATTGCGGTTAAAGGGCATGAATTTGCCGGATAAGTGCAGGGAACTGGAGGAGCAGATCAAAGCTATGGATCTGCAGATCGAACGCTCCTTCAAATTTGCTGCTTTTACTCAGGCCCATGAGATCAAATTGCAACAGGATGAACTGGTGAAAAAATACAACAGGATCAAGGAACGCCACGAAAAGAAAATGGTCGACCGAAGCCTTGTGGTAGGAGAAAACGAAATTGCAGATGTGGTTTCCATGTGGACCAAGATTCCTGTCAGCAAACTGGCGGAAAAGGAAAGCGAGCGGCTCTTAAAGCTGGAATCTATCCTGCATAAGCGTGTGATCGGGCAGGAAGAAGCGGTGAAAGCAGTCGCAAAAGCCATGAGACGGGGCAGAGTGGGCCTGGCAGATCCCAATAAGCCCATCGGTTCTTTCTTATTCTTAGGACCTACCGGCGTAGGTAAAACAGAACTTAGCAAAGCTTTGGCGGAAGCCATGTTTGGTTCGGAAAATGCCTTGATCCGTGTGGATATGTCCGAGTATATGGAACCCCATTCCGTAGCCAAAATGATCGGTTCTCCTCCCGGCTATGTGGGCCATGACGATGGGGGACAGCTCAGTGAAAAGATCAGGCGTAATCCCTATTCCGTTGTTTTGTTTGACGAGATAGAAAAGGCCCATCCCGATGTGTTCAATATCCTGTTACAGGTATTGGACGAGGGGCACATTACAGACTCCAAAGGAAGAAAGGTCAACTTTAAAAATACCATTCTCATCATGACATCCAATGCAGGGGCTTCCCGCATCGTAGAGCCCAAAAATCTTGGCTTTGCCACACAAAGCTCCGATAAGCAAAACTACGAAAAGATGAAAGACGGCGTTATGGAAGAGGTAAAACGCTTATTTAAACCGGAGTTTATCAACAGGATCGACGAGATCATGGTATTCCACCAGCTTGGCAAAGAAGATATGAAAAAGATCGTTACCCTTCTTTGCAAAGGGCTGTGCAGCCGGTGTAAGATGCAGATGGATATTGAACTTTCCGTTACTGCTTCTTTAAAAGAATATATCGTGGATAAATTCAGCGACAGGAAGATGGGAGCAAGACCCTTAAAGAGAGCGATTCAGACGGAGATCGAGGATGCTTTGGCGGAAGAGATCCTTTCCGGAAGCATCAAACCAAGGGATAAAGTAAGTGCAGGAGTGCATGACAAAAAAGTAACTTTTACGGTAAAGGAATAGTTTACCCAGGACAAAAAATAAGGTATACTTAAAGTAGTGATTTGGGACTGTTACGGGTATATCAAAAAACAGGAGGATACGTAAAATGGCAGTAGTAGAACAGTTACTTCGTTCTGAAGCAGACGGTTCTGTCAGCTTCGGAAACCACACACTGGCAGCAAAAGCAAAGCTGGAGGATTTTCCTCATCAGGGCGATCTGTATAAGGTAAAAACCTTTCAGAGCATGACCAAGCTGGAAAAGAACGGCATGTTTTTGTATGAATCTGTTCCGGGTACCAGCGTCAACAACTTAAAAGAGACCGGAGAAGGAATGGAATTTCAGGTGGAAGGTGCAGATGATGTGCAGATCACCTTGGGGTTAAAAGATGATACAGAGTATGAAGTGTTCGTAGGCGGCGAAAGCGCCGGCAAGATGAAGACCGGGCTGGGCGGCAAGTTAAGCTTAAGCGTGGAACTTGCAGAATTAGGCGCTGCAAAAGTAACGGTAAGCGAGGTATAACATATGGCAAAGGGAAAGACAGTAAGCGCTTTCTTTTGTCAGAACTGCGGTTATGAATCTTCCAAATGGATGGGACAATGCCCTGCCTGCCACACCTGGAACAGCTTTGTGGAAGAACGGGTGGTCAAAGCATCAGGCAGTGCAAAGCCCTCTGTCTCCAAGTCCTTAAAGCCGGTAGGGCTTGAAGAGATTGTGGGAGAAAAGGAAGAACGGTTTGCAACCAAAATAGAAGAATTTGACAGGGTGCTGGGTGGCGGAATCGTCCCCGGCTCCCTTACTTTAGTAGGAGGAGATCCCGGTATCGGGAAATCCACCCTGCTACTACAGGTTTGCAGGAATCTTGCAGAGGACAAGAAGAAAGTATTATACATATCGGGAGAGGAATCCCTGACCCAGATCAAAATGCGGGCCACGCGGATCGGCAGTTTTGCTTCGGAATTCTCACTTTTGACAGAAGTGAATCTGGATCTGATTGCAGATGTGATGAGAAAGGAAAAGCCGGATGTAGCTGTGATCGACTCCATTCAGACCATGTACAGTGAACAGGTCAATGCGGCACCGGGAAGCGTATCCCAGGTAAGGGAATCTACAGCTGTTTTATTGCAGCTTGCCAAACAGGAGAACATCGCTATCCTCATTGTGGGTCATGTGACCAAGGAAGGAACGGTAGCAGGTCCCAGGGTTTTGGAACACATGGTGGACTCCGTCTTGTATTTTGAAGGAGACAAGCAGGATATCTATCGTATTCTGCGGGGCGTAAAGAACCGATTCGGTTCCACCAATGAGATCGGCGTTTTTGAAATGGGAGAAAAAGGACTTGCCGAAGTCAAGAATCCATCGGAGTTTTTAATAAGCGGCAAGCCGGAAGGAGCAAGCGGCTCTGTGGTAACCTGCTGCATGGAAGGCACCAGACCTATGCTTTTAGAGGTACAGGCCCTTGTTTGTGATACCAACTTCCAGATTCCCAGAAGGCAGGCGGCGGGCTGTGACTTTAACAGGATGAATCTGCTCATTGCCGTGATCGAAAAACGGATGAGGATGCCCCTTGGAAGAGAGGATGCCTATGTGAATTTTGCGGGAGGCATGAAGATCATGGAACCGGCTACGGACTTAGCGGTTGTGATGGCTTTAGCTTCCAGCTACAAAAACAAACCTATTCCCGATGATCTGCTGGTATTTGGAGAAGTGGGACTAAGCGGTGAAGTACGAGGGGTCTCTATGGCAAAGCAGCGCATTATGGAAGCCAAAAAGATGGGCTTTACCGGCTGTATCGTTCCTTATGCCAATGAAAAACTGACCTCGGAAGTAAAAGACATTCGGATATTTGCGGTAAAAAATATTATGGAAGCGGCAGCAGTTTTAGACCGATTTTGATAAGTGAGAGCAATATAGTGCAATTTTTGAGCAAAATAATTGTAGATTATTGTCGGAAATGGTTATATACTAATGTCAGTTTGGCGAAAGCTAAACTTGCTAATTAGCAATTCCGGAAGAATTCCCCTTTTACACAAACAGGTGGGCTGAGAGCAGACGCTCTTGGCTCATTTGTTTTTTTGTGCAAAAAAAGCAATATTATTTAAAGATTTTATCATGGAATTCATGTATAATAAAAATATGAAGGAAAGGATGGAAGCTGTGAATTTAACGGATGTCGATGTATTGCTAAAAGAAGAAAAATATGATATATATAGGAATCCTTCTATTCA
>JAFLSW010000006.1 GCA_022510725.1 Lachnospiraceae bacterium | reverse complement strand
CAAGATATTGGCTAACGTCCATCTTTGATTACCCCCACGTTCTTTATAATTGCATTTGCCACTTGGGTAAGCGGCACAACTTCCTTTGCAAGTCCTGCTTCTGCGGCACTTTTGGGCATGCCGTATACGGCGCAGGTCTCTTGGTTTTGAACAATCACATAATTGTCCTTTCTCTGACTCAGGTTTTTGATCCCTTCCGTCCCGTCTGCACCCATTCCGGTCAGCACCACGCTTATGACATGATCATACCGGCATTTGGCAAGGGACTCATACATATAATTTGCAGAAGGTTTCACGCCTTCCCTGTGAGGCGCATCCAGAAAACAGATCCTGTGGCAGCCTTCAGAAAAAGCAACGGTCATATGTATCCCGCCTTTGGCAATATACACATTTCCCTTTTCCACCTTCATGCCTTCCTCTGCTTCCTGTACCTTTAAGGGACTTAAGGCATCCAACCTGCCTGCCATCGTAGCTGTAAAACCCTTTGGCATGTGCTGTACCAACAGCACCGGCGCATTCAGGTCCTTTGGCAGACGGGGAATCACTTCCAGCAAAGCCTTCGGACCCCCTGTGGAACTGGCAATCGCAACCACCTTTTCCCCCGGTTTGATAACAGCCGGAGCATGTACGATCCTGCTGGGTTCCGCTTCCTTTAACACCGGTTGCTGCGCTTCGAAAAGCACTGTGTTCAGAATGCCAAGGAGTTTCTTTTGAAACTTCTCCCCTCTTGCATCAAAAATGCCGTCAGGCTTTTTAACAAAATCCACAGCTCCTAAGGAAAGGGCTTCAAGGGTAATATCCGCTCCTTCATTTACCAGGGTGCTGCATACGACCACATTTACCTGAATGTTTTTCTTTTTCAGCTCTTTTAAAAATTCAATGCCGCCCATCCTGGGCATGGTCAGATCCAGCAGAATCAAATCATATGTATTTCGCGATAACAGGGACATGCCGACCAGCCCATCTTCTGCTGTATCGGCGACACATAACCTGTCGTCCAAAGCTATTATATCACAAATAATCCTTCTCATGAGTGCAGAGTCATCTACAATCAAAATTTTTTTCGCCATAATCAATTACCCATGTCTGCCATTCTTTTTCGATTCTTCCGTTCTTCTTCAAAAATATATTTGATGATCTCTTCTCTATCGACCCTGTTTATCAGAATAAACTTCACTCTGTGCTCAAATTCTCCGCTCCGGTTGGCATTTTCCCAGCTGTGCAACACCCGGCCTACCAATTGGTATTCTTTGACCTCTCTGTTATAATTCAGGGAAAAATTGATCAGGATCTTGGCGCCTTCCGGATACTGAACCGAGGAAATGAAACGAACGCCGCCGCCGCTGATATCCGCTATTTTACCCTTGGTCATGGGAAGTCCCATCATAAGGCGGGGACCATGTTCCCTATCCTGCAGGCTTTCTGCCTCTTCCTCCATCAGGTCCCTGGTCTTTAAGGGCATGGTGCAGGCATAACGATAATAGGAACGCCTCTGGTACTTTCCGATAGGAGAAGTCACCTCGCAAAGCAAGAGGTAAATATTATTTTCCTTATATCGGTCTGCTATCCTGACAAAACACTGGTATAATCCGTTTTTGGTATAGAAGCAAAATTGAAACTCTCCGTCTACCGGCAAAAGGATCAGCTTGGTGCCGTCCATCGGCATCAATATTTCCAGCTTTTCATCATCGATCACATCATATATCTTGGATGTCAAATATCTTCTGTCAGTCTTGTCGCCCATAATGGCCCGCTCTACAGCCTGGAGTTCAATCTTATCTCCCGGTCTTACCAAATCTGTTAACATGTTTTCTCTCCCTTTTATACGCTGATTATTAGTTACTGTTGACGAAACGGATTTTTATTCCCGATGATATGAGAAAAAAATGCCGCCATGCCTCTTCTGTTCTGATGCTCTAATGCGCTTCCGTACATTAAGATCTCTGCAATCTTCTGGTATGCCTTTGCCGATTTGGCACCCGGATTATCCAGAGATATGGGCATCTGCTGCATGACCGCCTTGGACAGATTGGCATCCTGCGGCACCGTTCCCAAATAGGATACGGGAAGCTTCAAATACCTGGTCACCACCGCATTGAGTTTGGTAAACAGGGCCATTCCTTCCTCTTCGTCTTCTACCTTATTGGCGATCACCTTGATCTCTGACATTTCTCCCGAAAACCGGGGATGTCTGTTTAAAGCCTTTAACAGGGAATAAGAGTCTGTAATGGAGGTGGGTTCCGGCGTGGTCACCAATAGGATCTCTCCGCTTGCTACCAAAAACTCCAGCACTGCATCGGAGATGCCCGCACCTGTATCCACGATCACAATATCTGCGATAGAATCCAACTCCGCCAGATTCTGAATGATATACATCAGATAATCCCTGCTTAAATTGGATAAGCCGGCAATACCGGAGCCACCGGAAATAAAGCCCACTTCGCCCGGTCCCCAGGTAATGATCTCCTTAATATTTTTCCCTTTATAGATCAAATCACTTAAGTTGTGCTGCGGTACGGTACCAAACATGACCTCAATATTCGCCAGCCCAAAGTCTGCATCCAGAATGATGACCCTTTGCCCCATCTGCCTGAACTGAATGGCCAGATTGATAGCCGTATTGGACTTCCCCACACCGCCTTTTCCACTTGTGACAGTAATGACCCTGGCAAGATTTTTGGGAGACTGGCTATTCATTTTAATGATATTTCGTAAGCTTTCTGCCTGATCCATAATTATCCTCCCTAAGAAATCCTGCCGCCTCCCAGAAGCGTCTTAACTGTCTTCTGGGCATTAAACTCTTCAATATCATCCGGTACATTCTGTCCATAAGTCACATAAGACATCTGCGCCCCTGTATACATTTTCAGATTCAAGAGATTTCCCAGACTGGTGGTTTCATCCAGCTTGGTAAAGATCAACTTATAATCTGTCATGGTGGAATAAGAATCCGCAATGCTTATGAGATCCTTATACTTGGTGGTAGCGCTGACAACAAGGTATGCTTCTTTTTCCAGATCGTCTCCTGCGCCCTTGATAAAATCACCCATGGCATTTTTCTGGCTTTCATTCTGATGGGAATGACCTGCCGTATCCACAAAAATATAATCATATCCGCTAAATTCACTAATGCCCTGTTTGATCTCCTCTACGGTATAAATTACCCTGAAAGGCACTTCCAGAATATTGGCATAAGTACGGAGCTGCTCTGCCGCGGCGATCCTATAGGTATCAGTGGTAAACAAAGCCACCTGTTTTTTTTCTTCTACCCGGAAACGGGAAGCGATCTTTGCAATGGTAGTCGTCTTGCCCACGCCGGTAGGTCCGATAAAGAATATTACCTTAGGCTTCTTTTCAGAGGGCGTGATCTTTCCTCCCTGGCCGAACTTTAAGATCATCTTCTGGTATACATTGGAAAGCATATAGTCAATGGGCATATTGGGTTTTAACACCGTATCCAATTCATCAATGATCTGATTTGCATACTTTTCATTGATCTCATTTTCCAGCATGGTATGATAAAGCAATTTTAAAAAGCGTACATTGCCGTCTTCCGGCTCCTGTGCTCCTTCTTCTTTTTGTTCCTCAGATTCTTTTTCTGCATCGGCCAGCTGCAATTTCTTTTCCAAAAGGCTCTGCAGGCTGTCTAACTTCTCTTCGATCGCCTTATCCGTCGGACCGTTCTTTGTCTCAGGTTCCACGATCACATCCTTCGGCGGCTGCTTTTTAACAGGCTCTCGTTTAGGAGGCAGCGCACGATCCGGCTCTTCCTCCAAGGCCACTGTCACTTCCACCATCTTAGGCCTTAAAAAGGCAAAAAATCCCTTCTTTTTCGCCTCTTTGACATTCATGACAACGACGCCTTCACCCAGTTCCTTCTTTGCTGCTTCCACAGCCTCTTTTTCCGTTTTCGCCTGAAATTTCTTTATGATCATTTTATGCTGTCACCATCCCTACTGACTGTAATTCCACATTGGATTCCACTTCGTTATAGGATACCACGATCAGGTCTCCAAAATAATCTTCGGTAAGTCTTTTAAAATACACACGCACAATGGGCGAGGTAATAATGATCGGATTTTTTCCAAGGCTTTCTAACTTGCCAAGCTCTGTTCTGACGCTTTCGATGATAGCCTTGGTCTTTTCCGGATCCAGGGTCAGATAAGCGCCCTGCTCCGTCTGTTTTACATTGGACATGATCTCCTGCTCCACTTTTGGATCCAAGGTGATCACGCTGGTAGTCTCGTTAGGCGGGAAGAAACGGGAACAGATGGCCCGCTTTAAACTCTGCCTTACATATTCTGTCAGGATATCCGCATCCCTGGTACTGGATGCGTAATCTGCCAAAGTCTCAAATATGGATAACAGATCCCTGATGGAAATACCCTCACGCAGCAGATTCTGTAATACCTTCTGCACCTCGCCTAAGCCCATCAGCTTGGGCACCAGTTCTTCCACGATGGAAGGATTGGTCTCTTTTAAGTTGTTGATCAGGTTCTGGACATCCTGTCTTGTCAAAAGCTCTGCAATATGCTGACGGATGATCTCCGTCAGATGGGTTGCAATGATACTGGGCGGGTCTACTACGGTGTAGCCAAGGCTTTCCGCCCGTTCCCTCTGTCCCTCGGTGATCCAGAGAGCCGGTAAATGGAAAGAAGGCTCAAAGGTAGGAATACCTGCGATCTCCTCTTCTACAAAACCGGGGTTCATGGCCATATAGTGGTCAAAGAGAATCTCTCCCTCTGATACCTGTATGCCTTTGATCTTAATAATATACTGATTGGGATTTAATTGAATGTTATCCCGCAAACGAATGATAGGCACTACCGTACCAAGCTCTAAAGCGATCTGGCGTCTGATCATAACCACACGATCCAAAAGATCGCCGCCCTGATTCACATCCGCAAGGGGAATAATACCATAACCAAACTCCAGCTCGATAGGATCCACCTGCAAGAGGGATGTAACATTTTCCGGCTGACGGATCTCTTCCGCCGCCATTTCCTCCGTATCCACTTCATGTTCGATCTGGGATGTTTCCAACTCAGCCTGAATGCTTCTTGCTACCAATACAAAGCACAGACCCAGGGTAACAAAGATCAACGGATTTAAGGGCGTAATAATGCCCAGGAAGCTTAAGATCGCCCCAACCAGGTATAACACCTTGGGCAGACCAAAAAGCTGGCTTACTAACACCGAACCAAAGTCTGCATCCTTACTGCCTTTGGTTACCAGGATACCGGTCGCCAAAGAGATCAACAGGGACGGGATCTGACTGACCAGACCGTCACCGATGGTCAAAATGGTGTAACGATTTAATGCATCGCCAATTTCCATATTATTACGAACAACACCCATGGCAATACCGCCAATGATATTGATGGCCGTAATGATCAAACCGGCAATGGCATCTCCCTTAACATACTTCACGGCACCGTCCATGCTTCCGAAAAAACTGGATTCCTGTTGGATCTTATCTCTTCGTATCTTTGCTTCCGCATCGGTAATAGCGCCTGTATTTAAGTCAGCATCTATCGCCATCTGTTTACCGGGCATAGCATCCAGGGTAAAACGAGCCGTTACCTCAGCCACACGCTCGGAACCTTTGTTGATGACCAAAAACTGAATGATGATCAAAATAATGAATACGATGGTACCCATGATAATGTCACCGCCGCCTACGAAGTTACCGAAGGTCTCTACCACATTACCGGGCTGTCCGGTTTTTAAGATCAGCCTGGTAGAAGACACATTTAAGGCGATCCTGAAAATGGTGGTAAACAACAGTACCGTAGGGAAAAAGGACATATCCAGTACTTCGTTGGCAAACATACACCGGAATAAAATGGTAAAAGCGATTGCCATATTGCACGCTAGCAGGATATCCAATAAAGTGGAGGGAATCGGCACAATAAACATAATAAAAGCGGCGAGAACATATAATGCTACGCCTATGTCCGCTTTTTTCATGGTCATGCTCTTTTCCTCCTTTCTGTCATTACATTTTTGCAGGGCTAAATCTTACCCTGCAGGTGGTAGACCATAGCAAGTACTTCTGCTACTGCCTGGTAAAGTTCCGGAGGCACCTGCTCTCCGATCTCTACATTGTAGTAAAGCATTCTGGCAAGGGGCTTATCTTCTACGATCTCCACATTGTGCTCCTTGGCCGCTTCCTTGATCTTTTGGGCCAGATAATCCTCGCCCTTGGCGATCACAATAGGGGCTGCCGCTACCATATTGTCATATTTGATGGCTACCGCAAAATGGGTCGGATTGGTGATGACCACATCTGCTTCCGGCAGCTGCTGCATCATACGCCGGCGGGAAGCCTCCTGCATCTTCTGTCTGATACGGCCTTTAATCTGGGGATCACCTTCAGCTTGTTTGTATTCGTCTTTTACTTCCTGCTTGGTCATCATCTGGTCTTTTCTGAATTTCCGCTTCTGATAAACATAATCCAAGATGGCAATGACGATATAAATAAAAGAACACTTCAGCCCAAAACCAATGGCCAGATTTCCCACTGCCTGTATGCCCTGCCATAAAGGCATGTTGAATAACAGATAGATAATATCAAAATTATCCCGGACGGTAGTATAAGCTACCCAGCCGATCAATAATATCTTGACTATGGATTTTAACAATTCCACCAAAGAGTTAAGAGAGAAAATCCTCTTAAAACCGCTAATAGGACTGATCTTATTAAGCTTGGGCATTAAAGGCTTTCCCGTCACTTTCCAGGGGATCTGGATATAATCCACCAAAAATGACACAATAAAGCCAATGAGAAAAAAGGGTGCCACCGCAATGAGGATCTTTGTCATGGTATTTCCCATCAGAGCATAAAAATCGCCTCTCTGGACAAAACCGCCGGCCATCTTAATGACATTAGGAATCTTCTCATAACTTTCCGAGAAAGTTTTTAAGAAATTTTCCCCTAAAAACCCCATTGCAAACCGTAAGATCAAAAACAGGGCGATCAGCATTGCCGCATTGGCAACCTCCTTACTCTTTGCAACCTGTCCTTCCTTACGGGCATCATCCAGTTTCTTGGAGGTAGGCTCTTCTGTTTTTTCTCCACCAGGACCTTCCTTGGCGAAGAACTGTAGATCATATGCTATCATGCCATCATCGCCTCCACGAAGGATACCATCATCGTCTTCATTTCCGTAAAGATAAAATCAGATATATAGGGCAGCATACCCACCGTTAAAAACATAACACCTAATCCAAAGAGCAGCTTGATCTGCATACCGACCGCAAACATGTTCATCTGCGGCGCAACCTTAGCCATAATGCCCAGGATGCAATTGGTGATCATCAGAGCACAGAACACCGGCAGACAGATCCGAAAACCCACATTGATATATCGACCCATAAAGTCAATGAAAGCGGTCAGCATCCTGTCAGTGCCTAAAACAGCACCATTCACAGGAAGCAGGGTATAGGTTTCGGCCAGTGCCTTGATCAGATACTGATGCAGGCCGCTTAAAACCAAAATCATCAAAAGGAGATACTGATACAAAATACCGGACACACTGGAGGTCTCTTTTGTGGTAGGATCGTATTCACTTGCCATGGCAAGACCGATCTCCATATCCATCATCCGTCCCGCAAAAAGAATGATAGTACTGCATACTCCTGCAGACAAGCCGATCAAAAGCCCTGTACAGGCTTCCTTTAACACAATGACGGAATATTCCATCAAAGTGGCATACACTACCCTTTCATGAGGATACATCCCATGATACAAGAGATAGGACAAAAATATGCCAATGGTGATCTTTACCCGATGAGGCACATTGCTCAGGCTGAAAAAAGGCGCCGTATAAATAAAACAAGTGACCCGGACAATGACCAACAGCAAATATTCTAATTCATACATGGAGAAGGTGTAATCTATCATAGCATCACCTGATATATACAGAGAAATTAGACCACAGATCTTCCATATAACCCGTAATATTGTTCATGATCCAGCTGCCAAGGAGCATAATGGTCAAGAACACGCCTACGATCTTGGGCACAAAGGTCAGTGTCTGCTCCTGAATGGAGGTAACCGTCTGGAAAATACTGATCAACAAACCGATGAGCAGGGAAACCAATAAGATTGGCGCTGCACATTGAATGATCAAAAACAATCCTCGATTGGCGATCTCTACTACATAATCAATGGACATTCACAAACCTTCTTTCATCAGTAAAAGGTTTTCACAAGATTTACAATGACCAGATTCCAACCATCTGCCAATACAAAGAGCAGGATCTTAAAAGGCATGGAAATGGTCGTAGGCGGCAACATCATCATACCCATACTCATCAGGGCAGAAGCCACCACCATATCTATGACAATAAAGGGAATGTAGATCACAAACCCAATGATAAATGCTGTCCTTAACTCGCTTACCATAAATGCAGGGATCAGGGCACTGGTGGGAATATCCGATAATTCTCCCGTCCACTCAAAACCGCCGATCTCACAAAACATCATGGCATCCCTCTGCTGGGTCTGACCATACATAAACTCCCGAAGGGGCCTCATACCGATCTCCAGGGCTTCTTCCTGGGTAATCTGTCCTGCTTCTAAAGGAATCACTGCATTTTCATTGATCTCGGTCACAATGGGACTCATAATGAAAAAGGTCAAAAACAGACTTAATGCGATCAACACATTGTTAGGGGGTGCCGTCTGGGTGTTTAAAGCCGCTCTGGTAAAATGCAGAACGATAATGATCCTTGTAAAGGATGTCAAACAAATAATGAGAATAGGCGCCAATGCTATGCCTGTTAGGATCAGCATGACCCTAAGGGAGCCCGCAATAGTTCCATTCCCATTATCATAAGTTACGGTCACATTATTTGCGATATTCAATTCTCCCAGCTCCTCCGGGGTCTGGGAGGTTCCCGGTTCACGAATGTTGGTCCGCTGCTCTGATTCTCCCGCATCTATGGAAGAAGTCAGATCTTCGGTCAGGCTGCTTGCATACACCTTCATGGGCTGTAAAAACAGAAGCAGAGCCATAACCCCAACAAAAAACAGGCCGACAAAAGCGCGTTTCCCGGAAAATGTAATCTTACTCATCACTTTCATGCTCATCTGCCGCTTTCTGTTCTGTCTTATGCACAAGACTCTTTGCTCTCTTCAAGAACTCCTCAAACTGTACAGGTCCATCCGCTCCTAAATCCGCAGGAAAGACAACCGAGTCCTCTGAAAGTTCTGTCAGAACTGTCACAGTATCCTTGCAGACTGCAATAGCCAGGTATTTGTCTCCTATCCGCAAAAGCTGCAGATACTTGTTTTGGGAAATACGGAAAGAATCGATCACCTCAAAATTATTTCCCCTTAACTTTCCCTTTTGTACTCCTGCCACATATCTGGTGGTAAACCATGTGGCAGCCAATACCAATACGAAAAGAAACAATACCGTTATGAATTGAACAACAGAGTCCACTTTTGAGACTACCGTCAACATCATAGCAATATCAGCCTACTACTTTCTTTACTGCCTCAATAACACGGTCCGCCTGAAAGGGCTTAACAATAAAGTCCTTTGCACCTGCCTGAATGGATTCAATAACCATTGCCTGCTGACCCATAGCAGAGCACATGATAACCTGCGCACCGGGATCTCCGGCTTTGATCTGCTTTAATGCCTGGATTCCATCCATCTCCGGCATGGTAATGTCCATGAGAACCAGATCGGGCTTTAACTCATTATACTTTTCAACAGCCTTCTGACCGTTCTCTGCTTCTCCGGCTACATTATAACCGTTTTTACTTAAGATGTCTTTGATCATCATTCGCATAAATGCTGCATCGTCACAAATTAAAATATTTTTTGCCATTTTTTCTCTCCTAAACTCCCTTATTGTTAGTGATTTCAGTTACTCTGATACCAAAACTTTCTTCAATGACAACTACTTCGCCTTTTGCCACAAACTTGCCGTTTACCAGCACATCCACAGGCTCGCCTGCGATCTTATTTAATTCAATGATGGTACCCGGCGAGAAATCCAAGATCTCTGCTATGGACTTCTTTGTCCTGCCAAGTTCTACCGTTACCTCCAAAGGCACATCCATGATCAGGCCGATATTTTCCTGACTGGGTATGGACATGAAATCCTGGTTGAAGGACTGAAACTGTGCCGGCTGAATGTTCATATTGTTCATCTGCGGCATCTGACCCATATTCATCTGTGGCATACCATAACCTCCACCCGGTGCCATATTCATAGGAGGATATCCTCCACCCGGCGGCATATTCATCTGCGGCATTCCGCCCGGTGCCGGCTGTGGTGCACTTGCCTCCACCGTAGGCGGTACATAAGGCTCCGGCTCCGGCTGCTTGCTTTCCTCTACAGGTGCTGCACTAGCGCCTTCCTGTGTCGTAATGAACATCTCATACAACGATCTTGCAAAATCAACCGGATACATCTGCATGATGGTGCTGTCCACCAAATCTTCTATCTGCATTCGGAAGGAGATCTTAACGAACTCGTGTTCCAAAAACGGAGCAATGTCCGATGCCTTTTTGAACTCTGCCATATTCACCAGGCTGGCTTCCGGCGGGCTGATATCGATCATCCTGCCAAGCATGGAAGAAAGGGATGTGGCCGAAGAACCCATCATCTGATTCATGGCTTCGGAGATCGCGCTTAAGTGAAGCTCTCCCAGTTCCCCATCTGTATTGGTCCCGTCTCCTCCCATCATCAGGTCTGTGATCACCTTTACATCATGTTCCTTTAAAACCAAGATGTTGGCTCCATCCAAACCTGTGGTATATTTGATCTGAATAAAAACACAGGGCCTCTCATACTCCTGCATTAAGCTTTCCCATCGCGCCATGGCAACAACAGGTGTGGTAATGTTTACTTTTTTGTTTACCAGGGAAAACAGAGTTGTGGCAGATGTTCCCATACTGATATTGGCAATTTCACCAACGGCATCTTTTTCAATATCCGTAAGCGGTTCCTCTGCTCCTGTGGAAGCGGGTGCTGCAACCGCCTCTGCTGTCGGTGCTGCCGCAGGCGCTTCTTCTGCCGCAGGTTCCGCCGGAGCATCTCCGGATGACATTCCGCTGAGTAATGCGTTGATCTCATCTTGAGACAGCATTCCTTCCATTCTCCTATTCCTCCTCTCTGATTACTGATGTAACCCTTGCCGCGTAACTTTCTTTGCTGACACCCGGCAAGGCGGTAAATTTCTTAATATTACCCGCATAGATTTCCAGTTCATCATCCACCTTCGTGTCTAAGCGGATGATATCCCCGATCTGCAGGGAAGCAAAATCCATAACGGAAATAACGCTTTTTCCAAGTACGGCTTTTACAGGAATGTCCACCCGCTTGATCATCGCTTCGATATGCTCCTGGAAATCCTCTCCCGAAGTTTCCTGCATGGTGGAGAACCAGTACTTAGTATTTAATTTATCCATGATGCTTTCCAATGTAAAGAAAGGAAGACATACATTCATGAAACCTTCTACATCACCGATCTTGATATTCATGGTGACGATAGCGATCATTTCGTTGGGCCCCATGATCTGGGCGAACTGGGGATTGGTTTCAATCCTTTCCATGAAAGGTTCCAAATCCACCACATTTTTCCATGGCTCCCTTAACAGGGACATACACAACACCATGATCTTATCCAAAATAGACAATTCAATTTCTGAAAAATCCCGGTTCTTTTCCAATGGCTGCCCCAAACCGCCTAACATCCTGTCTAACATGGCATAGCCCAAGCTGGCCTGAAGCTCAATGATTATGTTGCCGTGGAGAGGGTGGAAATTGATCAACCCCAAAATGACCGGATTGCTCAACGCATTGGCGAATTCTGAGAAGGTAACCGTCTCCGAACTGGCTACATTAATCTGCACATTTTTTCTAAGGTAAACCGGTAAGTTGGTGGATAATAACCGTCCGTAGTGCTCAAATATGATCTCCAGAGTACGCAAATGCTCTTTGGAAAACTTTGTAGGCCGCTTGAAGTCGTAATTCTTGACTTGCTTATCCGGGCTTTCTTTCATTTCCTCAGCGTCCAGATCACCGCTGCTCAACGCCTGAAGTAAGTTGTCTATCTCATTTTGAGATAATACTTCACCCACCAAACTCACCTCCTGTTCGTCTTAATCTCGTATCAAACATCATCGCTGACTGCCATACAAAAGCCATCAGCTTGGAATCAGCTTGGTAAAGGTAATATCATAAATAAAGTCGGATCCATCAAACTTCTGCTGAAGCTGTTTTAAAATCTCATCCTTGATTTGATCCTTAAAGGGTTCTAATTCATCTACAGTATAGCTGCTGATCACATCCGTTACCACGCCGACGATCAAACTCTCTCTATCCGCAATGTTTTCGCCGAAAGTCTTATAACCGTCGCTCTTGGTATCCATGGAAATGCTGACATTGACCATAGCGAAATGTTCCTTGTCATCTGCACCCTTTTTCAGGGAAATAGTCAGGTCATTGGTCAGATCAAAGGTAGCCGTATCCTCTAAGGACACCTGATGAGCTCCGCCTCCTTCTGCATCTGTACCTAATTCAATCTGCAGAATGGCTGCAATATCCGCAACTACCGCTCCGGTCTTTTTGTTGGTGTTCATGACACTGAACATCATGATAGATGTCAGGATCAGATTGACGATCAACAGCGCCAATATGACAACACTTAATAAATTCTTCTTCACTGTTCTCCTCCTAATTCATGGTGCTCAAGTTATGATAAATCTTGATCTCTACCCTTCGATTCTGGGCCCTGCCTTCCGGTGTGGAATTATCCGCTACCGGCACATACTCTCCTCTGCCAGAGTGCTTGATCATGGCCGGATCCAAAAAAGTGGTCTCCATGTAATAATCAAATACGGACAAAGCCCTGAA
Organism: Lachnospiraceae bacterium; assembly: GCA_022510725.1. Lineage (GTDB taxonomy): Bacteria > Bacillota > Clostridia > Lachnospirales > Lachnospiraceae > UBA2882. Next base: position 81,765 of record JAFLSW010000006.1, on the reverse strand, counting down.
ACTGGACAATTCATCATTGTTTGCATATTTTGCATTGTGGATCGGCACATTATCCGTATGACCTTCGATCTCAATGGTACTTTCCGCATACCTGGTAAGCAGCTGACCAACCTTGTCAAGAAGAGGCTTGGCTTCTTCCTTGATCTGGGCGCTGCCGGAATCAAACAAAAGAGCGCCGTTCAAAGTCAGGGACACATACTGGGATGTAAAATCCACATCGATCTGATTTGCAAACTGGCTTTCCGAAATTGCCTCCTGGATCTGCTCCGCCAGCTGCTCCGCAGCTGCCATCTGCTCTGCTTCAAACTCTTTTAAATCATCCATAGAGTCGCCGTCTGCAGCCTTACCGGTACTGTTTATATAATCATCCAGTTCATTTAACTGGCTGACACCGTTACTGATCAGGATTCCGTCTCCGATGGCCATGGCGCCGCCGGAAAAAATACTGAATTCCTGGGTAAAGGATTGAACCATTTGCTCCCACTTATCCGCATCCACTGTGGACATGGAAAATAAGAGCACGAAGAAACACAGCAACAGGTTCATCAAATCGCTAAAGGTTGCCATCCACGCCGGAGAACCGGGAGCAGCCTCCTCCTGCTTCTTTTTTTTACTCATGCTTCCTCACCGCCTTCTTCCGTATCGCTGGAGACACGATCCTGAGGTGCCAAGAAGGATTTCAGTTTCTCTTCAATAACCCTGGGGTTTTCTCCTGCCTGAATGGATAAAAGACCTTCGATCTCGATCTCTTTTACCATGGCTTCCACCTCATGGTTGTTTTTTAACTTGGTGGCAACCGGCGTTGCGATCCAGTTGGCAAGCATGGAACCATATAAGGTGGTGATCAAGGCCACCGCCATGTTTGGTCCAACGGCACTGGGGTCATCCAGACCCTGCAACATGTTGATCAGACCGATCAGGGTACCGATCATACCCCATGCAGGTCCCATGGCGGCTACATCCTGCCAGAAACTGATCTTGCCCTTATGTCTTCCCTCTACGCTGACCAACTCCGTCTCTAAAATAGCGCGAACGAGCTCAGGGTCAGTACCGTCTACGATCAAAAGAATACCTTTTTTCAGGAAAGGATCGTCCAAGTCGGACGCCGCTTCCTCCAAAGACAACAGACCCTCTTTTCTCGCTACATTGGATAACTCTATGATCTTACTGATGATCTGTGGTGTATCAATAGACGGAACCTTGAAGATCAGCTTCATGCTCTTCAATCCTCCAAAGAAATCCGACATGCTGTTAGATGCCAAGATACAAGCGAATGCACCACCAAATGTAATAATTGCGGACTGATAATCCAAAAAGTTAAGTAAACCCGCAAAGCCTGCATCACCAGTAACAATACCAAAAATAATTAAAGCCAGACAAGCCACTAAACCAATGACTGATGCTAAATCCATTGTATTCACCTGCTTATTTTCACGCTACTATGTAAAAATATCCTTTCTGTACAATTTTACTAAATTTTTTATCTCTTGTCTACTTTCTTTTACAATAATTTTTCTGCCGGTGGTAAAGGTGATGACCGTATCCGGCGTTTCCTCTACAAACTCGATTAAATCAGGGTTTATGAGGATTTTCGTATCATTTAAACGCGTTACTTCAATCATGTTTTACTCCTTTTTGCCGAATATTACCATGAATAATTTTGTTTTTTTGCGCGTACAATTGTATTTTATCACTTTTTCCACCAAAAACATAGGGATATTTTTCATTTCACGAAAAACATCCCTATGTTTCGTTATATATTGTTTATTAACAGGAAATTATCGTTTCAGGTTTACTAACTCCTCTAACAGGGTATCGGACACTGTGATGATACGGGAGTTTGCCTGGAAACCTCTCTGAGCCGTGATCATTTCCGTAAACTCTGTAGAAAGGTCAACATTACTCATTTCCAGTACGCCGGTCTCCATATAACCGCCGTTTCCGGTAATGTCTACGCCGATTCCGTCGAACTCGCCGGAGTTCAAGGTTGCGCCGTAAAGGTTGTCACCTCTCTTCTCCAGACCCATGGGGTTAGGGAATTCAGCAACTGCGATCTGTCCTAAAAGCTTGGTCTGACCGTTGTCATAGGAAGCATAGATCATACCGTCCTGCTGGATGGTGATCTCGGAAAGCTCACCTACCATACGGCCTGTGCCGTTTCCGGCTTTATCTCCGGGGTCTGCACCAATGGTGGTAACACCGTTGTTACCGAAGTTGGTGGATGCGGAGAAATCAATGTCGATGGTATGGAACGGTCCTGCAGGGATCTCCTGATCGCCAAAACTTAATGACAGGCTTAAATTATTGCTCAATCCGTTTACAGACTTCAAAAGACCTGTGGAAGCATCATACTCAATGAGGCCGCCGGTGATGGACTTTCCTGTTACGGACAGATTGCCGTCTGCATCTAACAGATTGCCGAAAGTGCCGCCATTGATGGCATCGATCAAACGGGTAGTAGTGCCGGTATCATCAGTAATATAATGCTTTGTGAATTCATCATAGGATGAGAAACCAAAAGCATTGGCGATCCTGCTCTTCTGGTCATCGGTCAGAGCGTTGGAATTTAAAGTAATGGTCTGCTCATCGCCGTTTTCATCGGTATAAGTAATGCTCTTATTTGTATTGTTAAAAGTATAAGCAGAACTTAATGTCAAAGTCTTGGGATCTGCCACATTCTGGGTTACGCCAAAGGTAGCATCTACATCCACTTCTTTACCATTGGAATCTAAAATCTTATCCAGCTCTACTGTAAATACATGATCTGTACCGGTTGCTTTCATGGAAAGCTTAGCGGTATATACATAACCCAAGTTGTCAAAGAAGCTTAAGTTTAAGATCCTTCCGGACTCGGAATGTACCTGAACATCATCAGAATCCACAATACCGGAAACATATCCCTTGGAAGTAGCCTCCGGAGGATAAGTCATGTTATCAGGGCTCATGATACGCAGAGCGGATACCGTATCCTTCTTGATACCGCCGGTCTCAGGATCTACCTGCCAGCCCATAACATTGTAACCGTTGGAACTCATTGCCAGGTTACCTACGGCATCTACATAGAATGAACCGTCTCTGGTAAAGTAGTTGTTGCTGCCGTCGCTTACGATAAAGAAGGCATCACCTGTGATACGAAGATCGAAGGGGTTACCTGTTGTCTGGGTAGCACCGGGGGTTTCAATCGCCATACCGATGGCTGCTGATTTTACACCAAGACCGATCTGTCTTGCGTTTCTACCGGCTGTTCCTGTATTGGAGTTGGGACCGGATGCACGCTGGGTGGTCTGGTACATTAATTCTGCAAAAGTAATAGATTGAGATTTGTAAGCTACTGTGTTAACATTTGCGATGTTGTTACCGATAACATCCATCTTGGTCTGGTGTGTCTTTAAACCTGCAACACCAGAATACATTGCTCTCATCATAGTTCAATCAACCTCCTGTTGTTGAGCCGTGTGTCCCCTCTGTCATTCGGGAACAAGAAGCCTCCAAAAGGTCCGGCTTATGCAAATACGGCTCCGTCAATGTTTGTAAAAATTTGTTCCTGTGCCTGTGAACGGTCCATTGCGGTTATGACTGTCTGGTTCGGTACATTTACGATAAATGCCAGATCGTCTACCATCACAAGCGAATCTCTGATTCCTTTCACTTCGGCTTTCTGTGCGCCTTGCGCCAGTCTGTCCATCTGCTCTCCCGTCAGCTCAATATTCCGGTCTGCCAAACGATGGAATGCGTGTTTGGAAAACCTAAGGGCTGAACCCTCCGATGCTTCCTTGGTCTTTGCCTCCAGGATATCCTGAAAGGATGCTGCCTGAGCTTTGCTTCCTGCATCGGTGATCCGGGAAGGACGGAAGTACTGTTTCTGCACCTGCATGTTGGAAAGGAAGTTCTCTTGTATCTGGTTCATGATCATTCCTCCCTTTGGTGCGGCCTGCGGATATGTAAGATACCGCTGCGCTTATGCTTTATTCTCGGTTCCTTCCTTGCCGCCTGTTTTTCAGCCTTCGCCTTCGACGATTTCATCTCCGTCAACGATTTCGTCTCCGTCTCCAGCCTCTTCTTTATTATTATCGGCAGCCAATTCGGAAAGCTTAATAAGTTCATCCATTTTTTCGATGTAATCATTCATTGCATCTACTGCATCGGATGCTACGAAGCTCTTCTGATATTCGTTCATGGAATCATATAACTTCTGGATCGCTTCCACTGCTTCTCTGTCGCTGATGGTAAGGTTGGCTTTAGGAGGCAGTCTGCGAAGGGCATTGACCAATGTGGTCGCCATAGCTACGGCTTCGATGTACTCGTTGTCATCGATCTCTACAACCTCGTCTAAGTCGTAAGATGCGCCGTTGACCCAAATCTTTGCCTTGCCGTTTTCGAAGCTGATGTAATCCACTACACCCATATCCTGAGAAACTACACCGTTGTCATTTGTCTTCTGTACAATGACTGTCTGACCGATGAGCGCCGATGCTCTGGTAAGCTCCATGGTGCTGCTCATGTTCTGCATTTGCTCCAATTCAGAGAAAGTAGCAAACTGGGAGATGTACTCCGTGTTAGATGTGGGCTCCAAGGGATCCTGGTACTTCATCTGTGCAACCAGCAGTTTTAAGAATGCGTCTTTATCCATGCTGGAATTGGCGCTTTTCTTCTTTTCAGCATCTGTACTGTTTACTTTCTGCTGTAATATGCCGTCTACAACCTGTGCTGATACCATATCCTTTTCTCCTTTCTTTTTCATATTATTTGGTGTGGTGTGGTTTAAAATATATGAACTAGTGCAAAAAACATGTTAAGCAGTGAAATCAACCGTTCCGCCGTTTCTTGCCATCATGTCGATCTGAAGCCGTTCGTCTGCTGATAATTCTTCGTTCTCCAGCATCTCTTCGGCTTGTGCCAGATTCTCGATCACAAGTCTGCGTCTGGTCTGTTTCTGTACCTGCTGTTCATACAGATCTTTGGCCTGCTCGCCGCCGTTATCTGTATTTCTTTCAAATTCGTGGCTTTCGATGGTCACTTCCACCGCTTCCACTTTCAGTCCCTGCTGATTCAGCTCTTCTTTGAGGGTAAGCGCCTGAACCATTAATGCATCTCTGACTGTTTCATTCTGTGCTGCAATAGTGGCTGTGATCACGCCTTCCTTTGCCGCCACCTGAAGATATACCCTTCCAAGACTTTCGGGATTCAAGGAAATCTCCATCTCGGATAAGCCTTCGCTGTGATGGATCTTTACATAATCAGCGATCTGGTCTAAGATCTCTTCCGGTCTTAAGTAAGAAGTAAAGGGAAGTTCCACTTCCTTTGGCTCTGCTACAAAAGCCTGATCCGCAGTCGGTGCCTGTACATAAGGCCCTGCTGTTTCCTGGCTGTTTCCTGCCGCATTTTGCTTGTGGCTCTCATCCTTACCGGAGTCTTCCACTTCTTCGGATATGACAGAAACGGTTTCTTCTTCGGCAAGATCCGTTACTTCTCTGCCCTCTGCAACAATCACATCGGGTTCTGTTACGGTTTCATCTTCCACTTCCACTTCCAAAACAAATCCTGTGTTCTCCTCAGCAACAGGTACAGTGGCTGCAGTTTCCATCAGGTTGAATGCTTCACCCACTTCCACTCCCAGATCCTCGGAAAGAACTTCCGCCTGCTCCTCTAAGATGGCTCCGACCTCTGCGGTCAGCTCCTGAATGGAAGCAAACAATCCTTCATCGGTCAAGGGTGTCAGTGCATCGCCTTCTCCTGTCAACTGGCTGATCAGTGCTGCCATCTGGGAGGGATTTACCAGATCCATGAAGGTAAGCCCCAAAACACTCATGGCTTCTTCCACTTCTTCCGGGGTAACACCCAGCTTGTCGGCAACCTTGTCTACCACTTCCTTGCCTGCATCTTCTACTGCGTCCTTTGCTGCATCCAGATCCTTGCCTTCCACATCCTTTGTGTTCTCTGCGGTCTGGCTGTCCCGAGTCTCTTCAGGCTGCTTAGGCGCATCCTTTTGCTGCAGGTCATCCTTCTTTTCCACTAAAGGCTCGCGCTTTTCTGTGACGGGCAACTGATCGGCTGCTTTTGGAATGGGCTGAACGCCTGCTGCCGGTGTGATATCAGTGCGACCGTTCTGTGCCTGGCTCATGGCATTTTGGAAACTGCCAAATAAGTCCTGGGCCTGGTCCTGCTCGCCACCTGCCATTTTACCGGTACGATACAACATAACCTTGGTAAAATCATTGATTGGTGCGCTTGTCATCTACATACCTCCTTTCATTCTGTTGTGGCAGGGAATCCCCTACCCAAAAAATATATCGGTAAGTATGTCAGATTTCTTAACTATCAGGATCCATAATTTTTGTAATTCTTGCTGCGATCTCCGGATCCATAGCCCCCAGGATAGCTCCTCTGTCATCCGGCTCCATCACGCCTAAGATCTTGGCAGCCAGATCCAGATTGTTGGTCATCTCCTCAAAAATCGCTGCTGCTTCTTTGGGCTTCATTTCCGAGTAAGCCTGGGCGTAATTCTTGATCTCCTGACTTACGGCTTCTTCCCTGACAACCTGTTTGTATAGATTTTCTGCGGTCTCCGGATCCATGGCCTCATAATATCTTGCATATTCTTCCGGCCCCGGTCCGTTCTCCGCATAGATCACTTCTTCATAAAACTCATTCTTGATCCTCTGGAACTCGATCTGATTCGCCTCAAAGGTACGAAGTCTTGTGATCTCATCCTGCAGCTGCTGTATCTGTTCCGCATTGGCATTCATATTGGAACGGGCCTGTTCTAATTCCAGCTCCAGACGCTCGATCTGGTCTACAGCCTGTTTTAAGCTGGTATAACCGCCGTAGCTGTCGCCATCTTCCACCTCGGTCACGGTACTCTCGGGCAGGATCTTGTTCAGCACCGGCACATCACCGATCACAGGTGCCAGCACATTGGAACCAAAACCGCCTACATCCAACTTAATGAGCAGGATCAAAATACCCAGCCATACCAAAATAATGATACAGGTCACGATAATGACAGAAAGAGTGCCTCCCTCTTCGTCATCTTCAATATTGGCTTCTTCTAAAGCCAGCTCCTTGGCACGCCTTTTGGCTTCCTTCCGCTGATTCTTCTGTTCCTGTTTTAATTTCTTTTTTTCTTCGCTTAACCGTTTCCGTTCCGCTTTAGGATCCACCGGCTGCGTCATTTCATTTGCCATCGCTATCACCTGTCATCTTCTTTTTTTGACCATGTGTATAACTGGTCAGCTCATCAATTTCTTTTCCTTCTGCCGCCTTTTCTTCCTGAAGGAACTCATCAAAAGCTTTTTCTTTCAGGATTTCCTGGGTCTTTCTTTCCTGCATGGCCTCCTGCATATGTACCCGCTTTTCCTCTAAGATCTTGTGCGCCATCCTGACCTGTATGGTCTGGGCTCTGATCTGCTCTCTTGCATGGGCCACCAGCTTCTTATTTTCATCAATATCCAAAATAGAAAGCCTGTCTGCCAAAAGCAGTTCCTTCCCTGCCGCCTCTAACCGTTCCCGTTTGTCCACAAAAGTCTGTAATAGCTCTTCTTCCTCCATAACACGGACATTGGCCGCAGCAAAATCATTTTTGGCCTGCTCTTCCATCTTTTCTTTGATTTCCAGAATATTCTGCATCCGGTAAATAAACCTGCTCATATCCTCATCCTGCCTTTTTTGGGTTCCAGGCTGCCTGCAAGGCACCTAAAAAAGTGCGATCAGTCTTTCCACTTCTTCTTCAAAAGGAACCTTTTCATCGGTGGCCTGCATGAGGAATTCATTGACCGCTTCAATCTTTTCTATGGCATAATCAATACCCGGATTGCTGCCTTTTTTGTAAGCGCCGATATTGATCAGATCCTCCGCATCGTTATAGGTAGCAAGAACATTCTTCAACTTTCCTGCCGCCTGTTTGTGATCGCCTTCTGCAATCTGACTCATACACCTGGAAATACTCTGGAGCACATCAATAGCCGGATAATGGTTTTTGTGAGCCAGTTTTCTGTTTAACATGATATGACCGTCCAAAATACTTCTTGCCGTATCGGTAATGGGCTCATTAAAGTCATCACCGTCTACCAAGACCGTATACAGACCGGTAATAGAGCCAACCTGATTTTTCCCTGCCCGCTCCAACAGACGCGGCATCTCGGAATACACACTGGGGGGATATCCTCTGGTTACAGGGGGCTCTCCGCTGGCTAAGCCAATCTCTCTCTGGGCCATGGAAAAACGGGTAAGGGAATCCATCATCAAAAGCACATCCCTGCCCTGATCCCTGAAATACTCTGCAATAGCAGTTGCGGTCAAGGCTGCTTTTTTACGCTCTAAGGCAGGCTTGTCGGAGGTGGCCACTACCACCACGCTGCGCTTCATGCCTTCCGGTCCTAAATCCCTTTCAATAAATTCCCTTACTTCCCTGCCTCGCTCGCCGATCAAGGCAATAACATTAATATCGGCTCTGGTGTTTCGGGCAAACATCCCCATCAAGGTGGATTTTCCCACACCGGAACCGGCAAAAATTCCTATTCTCTGTCCCTTCCCTATGGTGATCAAGCCGTCTACCGCTTTTACTCCCAAAGGAAGGATCGTATCAATGATCTCCCTCTTTAAGGGATCGGGTGCCGGCGCTTCAATGGGATAACTTTGCAAAAACCGGACCGGTTCTCCATCCACAGGTCTTCCCAGTCCGTCCAAGGTCATTCCCAAAAGCTCCTCTCCCACAGGCACGCTTAAGGGCATCCCCTCATTTTCTACCGTACAACCGCCACCGATCCGGTCGGTAGCCTCATAGGGCATCAAAAGGGTATGATTATTTTTAAAGCCAACCACCTCAGAAAGGATATACTCTCCGCTTCTGCCTTCTTTGTAGATACGGCACAGATCCCCCATTTTGGCATCAGGTCCCGCCGACTCAATGGTCAGACCCACTACATTGACCACCTTGCCCATTTTCTTAAAGTAGGGCTGGCTTAAAACTCTTGTGTATTTTTTCACATCTATGGTTGCAACACTCAATGCCGGCAGCTCCTTTGGTACTGGCTACTCTTTCTTTCCATCATAGGAAAGCAGCAGCAGCTCTTTTTTTAATTCCTTCAGCTCTACGCCAAGGCTGCAGTCGAAAATCCCGTTTTCTGTCTCAATGAGACACTGGTTCTTACTTAAAGTCACATCCTCGATCACATCGAAGTTGGCATTTACCGCACCGCCCGCCTCAATAAGACTGCTCTTTTGCATGCTGACAAAAGGAAAATCCTCTGAGGAGACATGGATCAGATATTCCTGACTTCCTTCCATCTGCTGAAGGGCATTTCTCATGAGATGAACGATCACTTCCCTGTTGTCGGAAAAATCCACATTAAAAATATGCTCATATACATCCGTTAAGGTATCCACCAAAGCAGGCTCAATATCCCGCATCTTTTCCTGATAAAAGCGGGTCAGGTTCTCTTCCTTTTCCTGAAACTCCCTGCTCAACTGTTCTTTTAAGGCATCCGCCTCTTTCATGCCCTTGTCATAGCCGGCCTTCTGTCCGTTTGCAAAGCCTTCTTCATAAGCGTTGTTTTTTACATCCTCCGCTTCCCGCTTTGCTTCTTCCAGCATGGAATCCGCCTGCATCCTGGCATCCTCTAAGATCTCTTCCGGGGATGGACCATCATAAACCGGCTCCTTGATAATGGGACTTTCATCATCCAAAAGACGGGAAACCTGCGTAGCCTGCAGTCCATCAGTAAAATCTTCCGCAAAATCCTCTTCGGTTTCGTCTCCCATGGAGTCCCTTAAGCTTTTGGACAATTCTGCAATTCTTTCCGCCATCCGCTCATTGGAATCGATCACTCTTGTTTCAGAGTCCTGCAGGACGATCTGGTTGTATTTATAAAGATTGGGACTAGACAACAATCTCGTCACCTCCGCCTCTGGAAATAATGATCTCTGCGGAATCCTCCAGTTTTCTGATAATATTAACGATCTTCTGCTGTGCTTCCTCAACATCCTTCATACGAACAGGACCCATGAATTCCATGTCTTCCTTGATCATAGCAGCAAGACGCTTGGATAAGTTGTTGAAGATCGCAGCCTGAACCTGCTCGGTAGAGCCTTTTAAGGCAACAGCCAGATCGTTGTTATCCACATCACGAAGAACTCTCTGAATAGCACGATCGTCAAGCAGCAGAATATCTTCGAATACGAACATCTTCTTGCGGATCTCGTCTGCCAGCTCGGGATCTTCGATCTCCAAAGTCTCCATAATATGTTTCTCTGTTCCTCTGTCTACAGCATTTAAGATCTCTACGATGGCATCTACACCGCCGATAACCGTGTAATCCTGATTTACCAAAGAAGAAAGCTTGGTCTCCAACACTTTCTCCACCTCCTTGATCACATCCGGACTGGTTCTGTCCATGGTAGCAATACGCTTTGCTACATCCGCCTGTCTGTCCGGCGGAAGTGCAGACATAACCAAAGCTGACTGCTGTGGCGACAGATAGGATAAGATCAAAGCAATGGTCTGAGGATGCTCATCCTGAATAAAGTTAAGGATCTGAGATGCATCCGCTTTTCTGACAAATTCAAAGGGTTTCACTTGTAAGGATGTGGTCAGCTTGCTTATCACATCCAAAGCCTTTTGTTCGCCCAGTGCCTTTTCCAGAAGCTCTTTGGCATAGCCGATACCGCCTTCTGCAATATACTGCTGAGCCAGACAGATCTCGTAAAACTCCCCAATGATGTCTTCTTTTAACTGAGGCGTGATACTTCTGGTGTTGGCAATCTCCAGCGTCAACTCCTCTATTTCTTCTTCTTTCAGATGTTTAAAGATCTGCGATGACTTTTCAGGTCCCAAAGCAATTAACAAAACTGCTGCCTTCTGAACACCTGAAATGCTTACTTCGCTTTTTGCCATCTGCTTTTACCCCCAATCCTGCTGCAACCAGTTCCGCAACAGATTTGCCACGGCTTCCGGATTCTCATCCACGAATTTTTCTATCATCTTTCTGGTCTCGGACTTTTCATCCAACTCAATATCTTCCAACACAGTGGCAGGAGTGGACTGTAACAGCGTCTCTACAGAAAGCTCCTCTTCCTCCTCTGCTGCCTTTGTGCTTCTCATGCTTCGTAAGATCACAAATGCCAATAACCCTAAAATCACCAAAATGATGATGATCTGGATCACATCCGTAGCTTCTACACCCAAACCTTCCCGGTCAATGAAAACCGGCACCTCATATGCTGCAATGGAAATGTTTTCCTGGGGAATACCTGTTGCCGTATGTACCACTGCATAAAGATCCGAATCCACTTCCAGCTTGACCGGATCCGCATTCACCAGCTTAAACTCTTCCCAGCTCATATCAGTCAATAACCCCTGGGCTTTCACATCCTCTTCCTTGTAGACACGCAGTCTCTTGGCTGTGACGGATATGGAAGAAGTCTCATACTGGATGAGTCCCGGAGGAATGGTCTTTTCTTCCAAAAATTCGTTGGGCAGATAGTCTTTAGAATACTGGCTCACATTTTCGGAAGAAGTATTATAATCCCTCAGATCGTAATTATCGGTATCGCTGTCATTGCTGTATGTACCGGGCACGCCGGTAAGACCGCCTTCTGCGCTGGACTCGTAACTATCCTCATGGCTAAGTAACCCTTGGGTGGCATCCTCAGGCGCAGAAAACTCGTGACTGGTCTGGACCGTTACGGAAAAATCCAGATCCAGATTGCTTGCCACTTCAATGCTGTCATATAAGTCCGTACCAAGAAGTACGGATTTTACTTCGCTCTTAACCAGGTCCTCCGTTTTCTTTTTCATGGAAAGCTGGCTGTTGGCGGTGGTGCCGCCCACAGAAGAAGCATCCTCACCGTAAAATAAGAGATTTCCTTCTGTATCGATAATGGTCACATTGTCCGTATTTTCGTTGCCGAGGGCCGTAGCCACAAATCTTGCCAAGGCCGCTGCCCCATCCTCTGTGAGCTCACTCTCCAGCTCCAAGGTAATGGCTGCAAAGGAATCGGTGTTCTGAGAGATCAGCGTACCGTCATCCTGGGGAATATCCAGCTGTACCGTTGCCTTCTTGACAGCGGCATTGCACTCCAAAGTATCCTCCAGCTCAGACTGCAGGAACACCTTATATCTCTTTTGTTTATCCGACTCTGTGGTGGAAAAACCGCCTTCTGTTACCTTGTCAATGCTATAAGACATGGTCGGGATATTGTTGGCACCAAGCAAAAGATTGGCTTCTCCCTCCTGGCTCTCCAAAATAGAGATCAGGGTGCCTTCTGTATTGATCTCATAATCAAAATTGTTTTCCTCCAACAGATTTGCAACCTGGGATGCCTCCGCAGGAGTCTCACAAGCCACCAGAGCCACATAGGTCTTTTTGCTCAATACAGTCACCAAAATGACCAGTGCCATAACGACACCAGCCCCGATACTGATGACGACCGTCTTTTGTCTGCTGTTAAATTTATTCCACCAATCTGCTATCCTTTTAAGCAGTTCTCTTATCTGATCCATGGTTTCTTCTTACTCCTTAGCGGTTAGATCTGCATTTGCATGATTTCCTTATAAGCCTCCAGGAACTTATCCCGGATGGCAATAGTGTAATCCAAAGCAGCGGAAGCCTTCTGCATGGCAATGGTCAAATCATGACTGTTTTCCGCCTCGCCGATAGCAAACCGGATCTTTTCATTTTCTGCATCAGACAAATAAGCGTTGGTCTGACTGATATCTTTAATGGCAGCATCCAAAAATGCGCCAAACACATCCTGACTCTTATCCGCCCTGGTCTGGGTCTGTCCGCTCATAGCGCCTATGGTGCTGTTTTGATATGCATTGCGGATCGCATTTGAATTGATCAAATTTAATGAACTGATATCCATGTTTCATCCTCCAGCATTTCTTTGACCCCGTCGGGTCTTATTTTGTACTATCTGCCTTAATTACCGGCCATCTCCAAGCCTTTCACCGCAATGTCCTTGCTGGTATTGAATGCGGTAGCATTGGCCTCATAGGAACGGCTGGCATCGATGAGATCTGTCATCTCTGTTACGATATTGACATTGGGATACCATACATATCCGTCATCGTCTGCATCCGGATGAGCAGGATCATAAGCCCTGATCAGATCCGTCTCATAATCTTCAAAAGTACCGGTCACCTTCACACCTCTTCCCAGATAGGTGCCCTTTGCCCTCTTTAGGGTATCGGCAAAGGAAGGTCCCCCTGTCTTTTCCGCAAAGGTCACGACCTTGCGGCGGTAAGGTGTGCCGTCCTCTGTTCTGGTGGTATTGACATTTGCCACATTTTCCGCGATCACATCCATACGGTAACGCTGTGCGGTCAAACCGGAAGCATTGATATTAAAAGAAGTAAACAAACCCATATGTACTGCCCCTTTCTGATCATTCCCTCAAAAATCATCTATCTCAAATTACTTCATTGCCTTTTTCAGGTTGGAAAATTCCTGATTGATGCTGTCGATCAGCGCCTGATAGCGGATCTGGTTGGCCGCAAGCTCTACATATTCTGTTTCCGGATCCACATTATTGCCGTCCAGACGATAAGAGAAACCGCCATGATCGGTATAGGAGGACACTTCCAACTGAGAAGCTCTGATGTGCGCCACCTTTCCGTCCATACTGCGATAACCGGAGCTTTGCAGCGCTGTTTTCAAAGCGCTTTCAAAATTCACATCCTGACGCTTGTAGCCGGGCGTAGACTGATTGGAAATGTTATTGCCGATCAATTCATTACGCAGCCAGGAAGCGTCTGCTGCCTTTCCCAACACATTGACATAATCAAAAACACTTGATGAAAACATACCATCTCTCCTTTTCACAAGATATCACATGTGAGCACAAAAACCTACTCTATACTATTATAGTTTATTTTCAGAAAAACACAAGTTTTTTTCTGAAACAATCCAAACAAAAAGGGACCTGTTTCGTCGAAAAATCCATTTCGCTTCGCCAAATCCCTTTGTTTTTCGTCATTTATTTCCCTGATAGAAATTTTTTCCTGGTTTTAAATATTTTTTATTTCGTCATAAACCGCATCATTCAGAATCCGAATATAGGTTCCTTTCATGCCGGAGCTTCTGGATTCGATGACACCGGCGCTTTCAAACTTGCGGATGGCATTGACGATCACGCTCCTTGTGATCCCTACCCGATCCGCGATCTTGCTGGCCACCAAAATTCCTTCCATACCGTTTAATTCCTCAAAAATATGTACGATGGCTTCCTCTTCGGAGGATGACAAAGTGCTTAAGGCGGCTTTTACCACCTGGTGCTTTCTGCTCTCTTCCGCATTTTCCTCATTGACGGAGCGCAGCATCTCAAGGCCCACTACGGTAACACCGTATTCCGTCAAAATGATATCGTCGATATCGTACTGTTCATCGCATTTGTATAAAAACAGCGTGCCCAGCCGCTCTCCTGCGATCTCAATGGGCGCAATGACTGCCTGAAACTTTTTCACATCTGTGGATTCAAATCCCAGGGTGGATAAGTTCACATTCTCCTTGGTGCTTAAGACGGACAAAAAACGGTCGTTTAACAAAGGGTCGATGAAATTCCCTACCTCGCCCTTTAAAAGCTCTGTGATCTTCTCGATCTCCTTTCTGTTTCCTACCCCCAGGATCTTGCCTTTCTTGCTGATCACTAAGACATTGGATAACAGGATCTCTTTCATCACATCACAGATATCGTTAAATACCACCTTGCTGGCATTATTGTTATGAAGCAGTTTTCCAATTTTTCTGGTCTTATCCAGTAACTGAACGCTGCTCATATCCTAATCACATCCTTATTGCGCATCATCTAACAAACTCATACCTATGTTATTTTAGCACAATTTTCATACAGATGCAAGAATTTTCGTAAATTGTCTGACAATCTCTGCCAATTTTGTTATTTTTTATCACCCGGTTTCTGCCATACCATATAATCGCACTGGGGATTATCCTCGCAGCCGTAGTATCGTCTTCCCTTTCTGGTTTTTCTGACCACGATGTCCTTGCCGCACTTGGGACAGGGGACGCCGATCTTTTCCAGATATGGCTTGGTATTCCGGCAGTCGGGAAAGCCGGGACAGCCCAAAAACTTACCATGGGGGCCGTACTTGATGACCATATTCCTGCCGCAATGTTCACAGATCACATCCGTTACTTCATCGGCGATCTTCACATGAGCCAGTTCTTTTTCCGCATTTTTTACTGCCTCGTCCAGATCGGGATAGAAGTTTTCCACAACCACTTTCCAATTGATCTCGCCCTCTTCCACCTTATCAAGCAGGGACTCTAAGTTGGCGGTAAAATTCACATCTACAATAGAAGGAAAGGCCTGTTTCATCATGTTATTGACCACTTCGCCCAATTCCGTCATGAACAGGTTTTTGTTTTCTTTGCCTACATATCTCCTGGCTAAAATGGTGGTAATGGTAGGCGCATAAGTAGAAGGCCTGCCGATGCCCATTTCCTCCAGGGTGCGCACCAGGCTGGCTTCCGTGTAATGGGCCGGAGGCTGGGTAAAATGCTGACTTTTGCGGAGTTCGGCCAGACTTACTTTGGTGCTCTTATCAATGGCACCCAGCAAGGTATTTTTTACCGGTTTTTCCTCATCCGCCTCAGTGTAAATGCTCATAAAACCATCAAAGCGCACCAGGCTGGTGGATACAGAAAACCGATATTCTCCGCCGTCAATACGGACGGAAATGGTATCATAAACTGCCGGCGCCATGCGGCTGGCAGTAAAACGCCTCCAGATCAACTGATACAGTCTGAACAGATCCCTGGGCAGGGCATCCTTCAGATCAGAGGGAATCCTGTTAATATCCGTGGGACGGATAGCCTCATGAGCATCCTGTATCTTACTTTTGGGACTCTTTGCAGCGCTTTCTTTCACAAGATACTCTTTCCCGTAATGCTCTCCGATAAAAGCCGCTGCCGATGCTGCCGCTTCGTCGGAGATACGGGTGGAATCCGTACGCAGGTAGCTGATCAGACCTACGGTACCGGAGCCTTTGATCTCCACGCCTTCATAAAGCTGCTGGGCTAACCGCATGGTCTTTTGGGTAGAAAAATTCAAGGCCTTGGAAGCCTCCTGCTGTAAAGTAGAGGTGGTAAAAGGCAGGGGCTGCTTTCTGACCCGCTCTCCTTTTTTGACCTCGCCTACTTTAAAGTCGGCTCTTTCTAACTTCTTTATGATCTCTTCCGCCTGCTCCTTAGAAGAAACGGGCAGCTTTTTATCCTTTGTACCATAAAACTTGGCCGTTAAAGGCTTTTTCTCGCCGGGAATAGAAAAATCCGCTTCCAGATCCCAATATTCTGTGGGAACAAAAGCATTGATCTCATCCTCCCTGTCTCCGATGAGCCTTAAGGCAACGGACTGAACACGACCTGCACTTAAGCCCCTCTTTACCTTATCCCAAAGAAGGGGTGAGATGCGGTAACCCACCATCCGGTCAAGCATCCGCCTTGCCTGCTGGGCGTCCACCAGGTCCATATTGATCTCTCTGGGATGCTTTAAGGACTCCTTTACGGCATTTTTGGTTATTTCATTAAAGGTGATACGGTATACCTTTTTATTTTGCAAATTTAAGGCCATATACAGATGCCAGGATATGGCTTCCCCTTCCCGGTCCGGGTCGGTAGCCAGATAGATCTTTTCCGCCTTTTTGACTTCCTTCCTGAGGGCAGCCAAAATATCGCCTTTTCCCCGAATGGTAATATATTTTGGCTCATAATCATGATCCACATCCACACCGAGGGTGCTCTTTGGCAGATCCCTGACATGACCGTTGCTGGCCATCACTTCGTAATTGCTTCCCAAAAACTTCTTAATGGTCTTCACTTTGGCAGGAGATTCTACTATCACTAAATACTTTGCCATACTCTTTCCCCTTATTTCCGGCAACATGCCGTCTTTTTATGAATACCGGAACAGAACGCTTTCGTCCCGGGTAACCGTTTCACACTATACACGAAAAAAAAAGACCTGTAAAGGTCTTTTTTTTTTTTTGAACAATTTTCACAAAAATCTCAGAAAGATTTCATAGGAAATTTGCCTGTATTAATCTAATTTCAGCAGATCCTGCTTGATGATAGTAAACATATCGTATGCGGTACCCAAAGGATTATCCTTCAGTTCTCCGGTGGAGCTGCTGATTCCCTCATAGCTGGTGTCAGCCTGAATGTAGATCTTCACCGCACCTTTGTCTTTGATATAAGACATCGGTACATAGAAACCGTACATGGTAGCAACATCCAGTTTGGGATTCGTATATCCCGCTTCAGCGGTAGATCTTCCAATCGGCGCTCCGGTAAAGTTTGCATTGTAAATGTCAATAGGAATCCTTACCACCGTTACTACGGTATTATCGTTTAACTGAATCTGCTGGATCGGGACAGTACCGCCATCGGGCAGTGTGTAGTTAGCACCCGGTGTACCGTCTACCGCCATGTAGAAGGTTACCTTAGCAGATTTTGCTCCACGAACATTATTGGAATCCTGTATCTTAAAGTATGCCTTAGTAGCATCCGCCACATTCACGCCGGTCTGGGTATTGGGGTTGATAAACTTATACCGGTAACCGGTTCCGCTCTCATTTAACATGATGGAGGAATCCGGTGTATTATCACCGGTTATATTCTTATCATAAGGCACTGCAATACTGTCTAACATGGAGGCATTGGAATCCGCTGTCTCATAGAAGGAAACCGTAGGATTAACCAAACCTGCTTCATAAGCTGCGATCAGGGTATTGACAAATAACTGTCCTTCGGCAGCCGTCAGATTCCCTACCGGTGTTGCACCCATTCCGGTAAAGGTAACAGTGCCGGCATTGTATACATAGTAGTTGTTAATGCCGTCGCCCGGTGTTGCGGAATAGATGTTTGCCTCCTTGATCACGGTACCATCGCCGGTTGCCATATCGCCTAAGGTATACCATACAACCACATCAGATAAACCGTCGTTATCGCTGTCGGAATCCAGATCCAACTGGAATCTCTGTGCCTGGGTCCTGCTCAACAAGATGCTGCCGCCTACCTCGAAAGGATAATGGGCGATCTGTCCCTCATTCATCTGGTCTGCAAAAGTGCGGGATGCATTGGCCGTAGGATCACTTCCGTAATAAAGGGCATTGGGTCCTATATCATTGATAAATGCGGAATCTGTTGCTCTTGTTCTGTATGTTCTTGCCACATAATCATTGGTATAGCCAACGGGAATGGCGTGGATGGAATTCCGTCCGCTGCCCGGTACATATGCAACAGCCTGACGAGTCGCCTCTCTCTGAAGATAATTGCTGATCGCCTGCTGACGCTGGGGATCCGACTCCACCCGATTATAAATGCCGTAGGGATCGATCTTGGTATCACCTGCATTATACAGAGGATAAGTATAACCATAACGATCCTGAGCAAAATCCTGTAAGAATACATAGTTAAGAGTCCTGTTATTGGGATCCGTAATATTGCTGCCTACCACATTGTTGGAAGTAAGCAAGGGCTTTGTGGATTCTATATAGGTTTCCAAAGCATAAACAGGAGGACTATAAGCAAACTGTGTATAATCCGCACCAAATCCTAAGATGATCATATTGACAGACATAGGGCTGTCTTCGTCTTTTTTAATCTCAGCCGGATAATAAATAGTCGGATCCGTTCTTTGGAAGTTGTTGAAATAATCTGCCCACAAGGCTTCTTGTGATCCACCAAAACTATTAATATAGTTCTCATAGAATTTTATGGTATCCTGCTGGAACTGGCGCACTGTAATGGTCCTTACCGTAATGATGTACTGATCTTCTACTGCTTTTGCATGAAGATATTTGTAAAGAGCATCGCTTTCACTTAAGTTCTCTAAATTGATCGTACCGTTGTCCGGCTGAATCTGCAGAATATTGATATACTTCTGCTCCCTGGGCTTGATCGCCGTATAACCGGACTGCTGGCAGTATACATTGGAATTGGTCAACTTCTCTATCCGGATACACCAGTTGATAAAGCCGCCTTCATCTGCCGGAACCTGTCTGCGCAGCTTATACATAACCTCCGCATTTAAGCTGTAACGGGTCACGCCGTCTGCATCAACACCGTTTGCTGCCTGAGATCCGTCTGCAGAAAATGTTACCTGATAATCAAACTTCTCCTCTGCAGCTTCAAAGCGTCCGTTGGCATTCATATCCTGATAAAAATGGATCAGATAGAACTCTGTGGGAGAAGCTACTTCCGCCGTATTGGTAAAGGAGAACTCAAAATCCAAATAATATTTGCCGTCTGCACCGTCTGCGGACAAATAGGATACCATGTTCATATCGCCATCGCCGTTGCTAGAATAAGTATAAGTGTTAGGTGTCTGGGCAAAGGAGATATTTAAACGCTCTCTGTTGAGAGAGTTGGTCAAGTCTGCTTTCTGGGCAAGCTTCGGATCACCTGCATATGCAAGATCCGCCTCACTTACAAAATTACTATAATATGTATTTTCCGCTCCTCTGGCAAATGCGAAAAGAGCATACATATTGGAGGAATTATCCATCCGGCCATGATCATAACTTCCCGTGGGATTAAGCTCTGTGGCATCCGTAGGATTGATATACACATTGCCCTTGATGGAAGACTTCATTAAATCTCCATCCACAATGATCAGTCCGCTGCTTTCCAAATACTGTTTTAATTCGGTTAATTTCGCTACGGTCAAATCCCTGGATGAGTAGTATTCACCCCCTCTGGCCGTACCAACGGCAGCCGTATCACCAACATTGTAATATACATATCCTGTCATGCTCCTGTCATTATATACAGGGGCCATTGCCTGAGGATTAGAACCAGGTTGGGGCTGATTGCTGGTAATGACTCTAGCTGTACATGCTTCATTATTAAAGTAAGTATCATGAAGAGCACCGATATAGATCACATCATAAGTAGTCAACAGGTCATCTTGCATGGTATTGAACTCATCAATGGTCATGCTGTCAAAGGCAACCAAATCCTGACTGTCGTTTTTCACAATCGTATCACTTAAGCAATTCGCGATAAAGGCATCCCTGTTGTTCCTTACTACTTCCGTCTCCAAAGCATAGTCCCTACGCTCTGCAGTGGAATTAAATTTAAACTGTCTGCTGGGCTGAATCTCCAAAACAGTAAACTGACCTTTGGATAACATCAGATTCTCACCCCTATAGCACAGGATAAACTGAATCGCAATAGCAGGTGTGACATAATTCTCCACCATTTTTCCGGCAGGCAGATTTTCATTATTTAACTTGATATATGCCAGTACTGCCTGGAAACCGCCGTTCATCGCTGCTGCTGAATAAGGCGAAGCCAAATCACCGTTTGCCAAATTATCTAAGGCATTCGTCTGATACTCTGACAAAAGAGATTGGGAGAAATCGGATATATGGTGATTATAGGAGTAAACATTGTTAACTGCAAAGTTACCATTATAACCGGACAATCTGGTTGTCCGCAATGTAGTCATGACCTCATTATCATACAAGATACCGGGACCGACGATCTCATACTTCGTAGGGTTACCGGACAGATCAGTTACCGTTACTTCCCTGAAATAATTTTCATAAAGAGATGCAATCTGCTGCTGATCATCCTGCCACAATAACAACGCTAATTTATCAAAGTTGTTATAACCGTCTCCATCTATATCATCGTCTGTGATCAAGTAGTCCATGATGATAGCTTTATGATGAACTGCACTCTGATTGTACAGTTCTACCACAATATCGTCAGTTAGGTACACACCTGCTTCCTTGTACTCCGCTGCAGTACCGGAGATATAGATCAGGTTTGCCCATTCAATATCCTCTTTGGTTACAATATCCGCATTTCGCTGTCTATAATCCAGGGTTTTGGAATACAATGCAGCATCACCTAAGATATATTCTGCCAGCCAGCCACCGACACGATACTTTCTGTTTCCGCTTAGGAATACAACCTTCGATGTGGTATAACCATAATATCTATCTTTCAGATTAAGCTGATACTCAAAGTCTGCATTACCGCCGCTGCCAACATATTCAACGACATCAGGCATAACAATTTCGGAATCCACTCTTATATAGCCAATAACAACCGGATCCCCGACTGCATAAGGCACCACTCCATTATTTTCATTTTCTGCAGTCTGCGCTCTAGGCACAGCTGCCGCAGGTGCCGCAATGGGAGCAGCAGTGTTCACTGTTGTATTTCCTGACACAACATTGACAGAAGCAATGGGTACGGCATTGGAAAGGGATAAACTATAAGATTCCGCTTCACTATCTAAACCTTCATTATCAACCTCGGCAGTATCCTGCTCTTCCTCGTCATTTGCATCTTCTTCCGGTTCAGTTGACTGATTAGGAACCGGAATGGCCGAAGAATAGGTCTGGGTTGTCGTAACCACTTGATAAATAACATTTTCTTCTAATTCCGTAGTACCTACAACCTGGCCGCCTTCATCGTAGAGATCATGAACTGCACCGTCACCGATGACATAGCCATCCTTTAACCGATATGCACCTTCTCCATCCGGAACGGTCACATAATGGCCTAATTGGGTTGTGCCGACAGGTATATCATATTCCTTAAAGTCATTGGCTGCCATCAGTGCAAAAAGACCTTTCCCCTCAGCTGCAAAAATGGGATTGAGAGAGTTCGCACCATAACCACCATTTCTGCCGGCGCCAGGATCAGGTCCTAAGGGATAGATCATACCATAACGACGAAGTGCAACCGCAATATAGACCTCAGTCTCAATATTAGCATATGCTTGATTATACTTTCTCTGTTCCATCATCGATTTTGCATAATTCCAGAGAGGCATTCCATTTATCACGCTATTCTGCCAAGCAGCTTTTGCTTCAGCCTCATTTGCAAAATATGGATTAGCCCAAGATTGTCCCCAACTCCATGGGGTATAATAATTATCACGACCTAAATTATCATAATTAAATAGCTCAGCATTTCCGCTATTCCATAGATCTTCTAATGCTGCATCAACCTCAGCATCATCTACAACCAACAGACTCTCGTCAACTAAACCATCGGGAATCATTCTGTTAAACTTTGTACCACGAGTCGCATCTCTCACACTAGAAGCCTGATCTACACCCGTACCAACAAAATATCCCAATTCAGCATCTTCAGTTGTTGGCGTAATTTCCAGAATCTTTAATCCGGTCGATGTGTAGTTTTGATCAATATACCGAAAGGTAGGCTGCTTTGCCTCCGCCACAGATACATTTTGTGTCAGATCCAAAGCAAGGATACCTGCAGCCGTAACCACAGCCACCAACCCAAATATGAATTTTTTCCCTGTTCTTTTTCTACTTTTCATACTCTCTCTCTCCAACTAAGCAGATTCTGTTTATGACTGCGCTCTCCAATAACGATAGGTCGTGTTATAATAATAAGATGTTTTATTTCCGTTTATGTTTACCGTCATGACATAAGAAGATATCCTATTACTACCATCTGTTGTTCTAACAGCATCAATGGTAATTTTATACCCATTATCAAGCGTAATTTCCTCTCCCAGCTTAACCGGCACCGTCGTCTTATCGGCAACAGTTACATTGGCACTTCCTGCATCGGCATTGGTATAATATGCAATCGTTGTGCTATTATAGGCGCCGGACATGCTAGCCGGTCCTTGTACGAACAGATCCATGCCTTCCACATTTGCAATATAAGCAGTCAGGTCATAACTGGACCGATCCTCATAGCCCTTATCACCCTTTTTATAAGCCTGAACCAGTTTATAGAAACTTTCCAATGTAATCTTAATCGGAATTCCCTCTCTGGGATAATCATCTGAATTCGTATTTGCCGTTATGCGGGCAATACCGGAAAGGCACAAAACATAGCGGCTACCCAATCCGCTGACATAGCTTGCAGACAAATAGGTATTGTTATTCTCATAGCCGACCTCTGTGCTATTGACATTGGTTCCATCTATATAGATACCGATCTGGTTTTTCTTAGACAGATTGTAACCTACTGTCGTAAAGCTGATATCCTGATATCCTCCCTTGCTCAGTAAGATCGTTGATCCTCTTACAGGAGAGGCGGGAGACATGGATATAGCCGGCATGGAAAAGTTAACAGCATCGGAAAACTCATCATGTCCGTTGGAACATACCCACCAAAAATGCGCCTGTATGTTGGAATTATTTCCATCATAAATTGCCAACAATCCATCATCTTCAACATAACGAATCGCATCATAATCAACATAAATATAAAGTCGTCCATCTCTTTTTATGATCTGGAACATCTTCTCCGCATCCTGTCCGGAGTTGTTATCAATTCTACCATCATAAATGAGATCTACGGTATAGTCCATAGGTATACCATTACATGTATGACAAATAAACCAGCTCTTCTTCGCTCCTATCCAATCATAATCACCGGTGGTAAACAATTCCGTAATATCCATTTCCACACCACGGCTGGCAGCACTGACACCGGGCACGCTGGCCGGCTCGGTTACGCCAAACTCATACTCTGCAGACCAGGTAGTATCCCAGTTGCTGGTAGCTGTTAATTTAAATTTATAAGTATGATTGATTTTGCTTCCAAACTGTATGATATAGGAAGTTCCTGCCACCCTGCCGGATGCAATACTTGCATTGTTGCAGACTTCATACCTGGTACCCATTTCAGGCGTATTGTACTCCAACACCCAGGTACAGCCTCTGTCTGCAGCTGTCAGGTTGAAATCCTGTATTTCAGCAGTAAATGCCGCATTGCTGCCGGGATCCACCTTATCGCTGGCAACACCTACAGTAGGTATGAGACTGAAAGAGTTGATCTTTTTATAATATACAAGCGCCTCCCCCTCGGCATAACCACCGGTAGCGACATTGGGAATGGTCGCTGTTGCTTTCACCTTGAAAGAACCTCCGGTTAATGGAACATTTGACATATCTTCTTCAAACCGAATAGTCATTTCCCTCTCACTATTACCTGCTGCAATGCTGGCAGTACCATGATCCCCTTCAAGGGTCCATGTATAGAGATCGTCCCTGCCCACATTGACAGCATCGCTGTTTGCAGTAAACTTTCTCTCGCGCTGATCGTCATCTAACAAATTGGGCTGGCCGGTAACGCTGTTATAGGAGGATAAGCCGTCCACCCACAGAACCGGATGCTCCTTACCCTTTACATCGACGGTAATGGGTCTGGGAGAAACATCGATCCTTGTCATATTGGGTTCCTTGGTCTGAGGCGTAATGGAGTTTGCGCTGACAGTTACGGCATTTCGGAGGTTCACCTGGTAATTGCCGCTGTAAGAGCGTCCGCCTTCCTCATAGGTCATGGTAAAGGTCACGATATTTTTGCCCCTGTCCTTACCGGAAACCCTGGATAAGTCTACATCAAAAGCGGTGATGTTTTCTGCAAGCAGCTCCGCTTTGTT
Organism: Lachnospiraceae bacterium; assembly: GCA_022510725.1. Taxonomy (GTDB): domain Bacteria; phylum Bacillota; class Clostridia; order Lachnospirales; family Lachnospiraceae; genus UBA2882. The sequence goes on along the minus strand of JAFLSW010000006.1, from coordinate 57,360 downwards.
GATATTGTAAGCTTCATAAATCGTCGGATTCGCAGGATCAGGTCTTCTTTCCAGATAGAACAGCCTGTTGCCGTCATGGAAGATCAAAAACTGGTAATCCGTATTGCTGATCTCCAATGTCCTGCCCTGGGCCTGAATGGAGCCGGCTTCGGAATTAATGGAATTGGAAATCTGGTCATCATAACTGATATTGACCTCACAGTCTATGATCAGGTCGCTGATGGTGTTTGCCACAAGCTGTGCTTCCGACTGGATATCCGCATCAGCGCTGGATCTTTGATAAAATCGGGATCCCGTCATCATAAAGGAATAGATGGTCAGGGATACAACACCTAAAATAGCCATGGCAACCAAAAGTTCCACCAATGAAAAACCACGATTATTCAATTTTCTCCCCTTCAATTTTTCTTTTAACACTTTCATATTTCCTCCTTTAATCTGACAACATAATATGTATGAGATCCATTACGGGGTTGTGGTCGTTACTCTTGTTCTCTCTCCCACCTCAACCTTGCCGGTCTTGGGGTGGAGACTGATACCATAATTATACTGACCTAAGCTTGCAAAAAGGCGATAAGTATAATTCAGACTGCTGTCCGGTATAAAAGCACCGTTCTGTCTGTTAAAACCGATCTTATAACCGGCTGCCTTGGCATTATCTAAATCGGCTGTGTCACTGAGGCCCAATCCTTTTGTTCCTGTCGTAATCGATCCGATGGGTGTGCCGTCCGTCGCATCCGGATCAGTGGAATATTTTAAGACCACGCCGCCTTTGCTGATCTTCTTTACATCATAGTAAGCGCCATCGATCACAGTGATACAGTAATTACAACCGTCTGTATTATTTCTGATAAAGATCAGATAGGTATCGGTACTACCCAGCGTGGAACCGCCTCTGGACTTACTTAAGGTCATAAGCCGTCCGTTCTCTAAGCTGGAGATGACCTTATTGCGGCACTCCTTTGCCCGGAACCCGGCGATCCTGCTGATACTTGCTGCCAAAACGCCAAGCAGTATGGCCATAATACAGACAACAACAATCAATTCAATTAAACTGAAACCCCTGTTATCTTTCTTCATATGCGTCTACTCCTTATTCCAGTTGACAAACTTCACAACATCAGAGGTACGGATAATATCCGCTTCTCTCTGCGCTTCAATTGCCGCCAGCAGATCATCATCCATGGTACCGATGGTGTTTGCATAGGCAATACCGTTTTCGATCACTTCGAAAACATAATTTCCGTTATTATTTTTAGCCGTCATGGCTTTTTTCACTTCCGCAGGATCATAATCAATCTGCTGGGCGCCTTCGCACTGCAAATATACATTTCCGCCTGCAAAGATCAGACCTTTAAACTGCGGTACCAAAACATTGACATCGCCATTGGCAATGACCAAATGGAGCTTGCTCATATCCACACCGGAAAGATTCGAGGAAGAGATATCAAAGGCCTGCTGATTTCTGTTGTTGATCACCAGTGCAACCGTATCTCCTGCCGTATCCTGGTAAGTCTTATAGGTTCCCGGTGAAACCTGCTTATCGAAATCCACACTGCTTACCGTGATATTTTCAAATACATTGCTCTGCAGCTGGGATGCCGGCAGATCATCCAGGCTCTTCATCAGGTACTTGGTTAAGTTCTGATAATAAGCAGCGTTCTGTGTCCTTTCCCGCTCAAGCGCCTCAAAGTTTGCCAGATCCGCTTGATAGGTATCTCCCCTAAACCTGACTGCACTGCCATCCATATAAAGCATGTTGCCGGCAATGCTGAGCTTATCGCTTCCTGCTGCTGTAATACTGCTGGGAATCGAATAGCTGGCCAGATAATTTCTCACATACTGGTTAAAGGCATTCGGATCCGCAGCATAATAATCTTTAAAGAACTGATTTGCCTTTTCATCAGTAGAGAACTTGATATAGAAGTATACCAAGACATCTCCGCTGACCCTTCTGAATACGGGAACATAGGAAGCCCCATAGCTGTTTAAGGATCCGCCCACTTTTCTCATCAACACATCCAAACGGACTGCTGTATATTTCAAAGTCGTGGTAGGATTGCCATTGGAATCCAGAACATAGGTCTTGGCAAACATGGCATACTCATCATAGGTCATGGGATTCTTTGCCAAAATCTGGGTATCTCCGTCATAACCCATACATTCCACAGGAACCATATACATGATCTGATCGCTCTTGACCGCTACGGACTGACCCATGAGAACATCGTTATTGGTGTTATCTTCGATTCTTTCCGCACTGCCGGAAGTAACCTGATCCGGACTGTATGAATCAGGATCTTTAATATAATCCCCTGTATTTGCATCGTTTTCATTGGCATTATAATGGACGCTGCCCACATATGCGTGACCTGCTAATTTTAACTGCTCCAAACCGCTCAGATCCAAGGTGGTATGAGCGCCGTTGATCAAAATGGAACTGTTGCCTGCAGCTGTGCCGATTGCCGTACCGTAACCGTTGTAATTACCGCTGATATATACACCGGAATAGCTGCCGTCTATGGTCAAGTCATCCTTTACAAAGGAGTTCTTAGCCTGAATGTCCATCGTAGCGGATTCTACATACAGATCTCCTGCCCATACATCATAAGCATCTTCTACAACAATGCTGGCAGCACTCTTGGGTGCCGCTCCGCTATTGGACTGAGAGCGTCCCGAAATCGCATTGAAACTGTTTGCAGTTACCGTATATCTGGTAGCAGGATCATCACCGGCTCTCTGTTCAAAAGTAAGCTTTGCACCTACGCCGTTTACATAGATGCCGTCTTCACCGCCGAAAACATTACCGGTGACTACCGTCTGCGCGGGAACACCAGGATAAACTTCCGGCTCAAATGTCGCAGTACCTCTCCTATAGCCGCTGTACAAGCCCTCTGCCGCAACAATAGAATAGGTATCCAACTCAGGAATATTTAATACACTGGCAAAATTGATCTTGGGTGCTTCCACGGTAATATCCGTCTTAATAATGGATACATAACCGTCCGCGTCGGTATAAGAAACCCTTACATTCCGGAATTCCACGACGCTGCCGTTATAGATCACGGCAGGTCCTTCATTTACAAGACCTGTCAAGTTTGCGCTTGTTTCATAATAAGAGGCAGGAAGCACTTCCATCCTGGCTCCCTCATTTCCGGGCGCGGATGAAACTTTAAAGCCGTCAAAATTAGGATCCGACGCATGGGTGTCCGTAACCCGATTCCAATAAGCCTTAAAATGATCAGGATCATAGACATACTGGGGTGTGCCGTTAATATTGGTAGAAGTGATAGCACAGATGGTATTCAGTTCATTTCTGAATTCCACTTCAAAGGTAGCCTGCTTATTTAAGGCTGACTCATCTGCGTGATTGGTAGTCACTTCATAATAGCTTTTTACCATGGCATCCGAAACATCCTGTTCCAGGCCCGCCTTTATGATATCCAAAGCAGTCTCTGCTGTATAAAAGTTATTCTTAGCGGAGCGGTCGGCAAATTTCATCAAATAATTGAAATATACCATATAGACCAGCATGGCAACCAGAGTCCCTACAAAGGCTATGGCTATAATCACCAATACCAGTGCCGAACCCTGATCTTTCTTTCCATTTTCACTTTGCTTTCTTTTCCGGGCAGCCATCATCTGTCTAACTTCCTTTCTTACTGTGCAGAGTTTCCGTCAAACTCTGTAATTAAAAGCTCTTCAGGGAAACCTTGATCTGCGGCTCCCTCCTGATATACATACATGGTAACGGCATAAAGTCTGTCTCTTTTTTCCGTCCTGACACCACCGTTTTCGTGAATCAGATCCAAATAATCAGCGCTGTCATTGTTAACAGGAGTGCCGTTTAAAGAGAAGCCGCTACGGGCATTATCTGTCCGATTGCTTGCATTCTGCGCCGCTGTCTTTGACAGGTCATCACGCAGGTTAGAATAGATTTCCGTTGCATAAGTCCCGCCGGTCTTTGCCTCGTTTACATGGATCCTGGCACGATATGTTAATTCTGTGGAATCGCTCGTTTCCGCACTCTTTATCCTGATCAAATTGATATTGATCGGAATATGATCCAGATTATTGATCTCAAAGATATCCAGACAACTGGTATCTGCCTTATTCGTGGACTTATAATTGCCTGTATAATAAATATAGATATTTCTGGGTGTCGCACCGTAAGTACTGCTGTCAAATAAGGTTTTTACGGGTAAAGTATACTCATTTATGGAGAAATCAGCTGTATTTGACATCAGTTTATATTTTTCTACCAAAGTAACAACGATGGTCTCTCCGCTGGCACCGACCACCTTTTCCACATTAATGGTCATGGTTCTTCTCATAATACCACAGACTTTCTCTTCCGAATCAATGGATGAAGAAAGATTGGTCCTGTTGGTCATGAATTCTGCTGCAGCATTTGCCCTCTGGCTGCTGGTTTCTGTATAAACACCGTCATACATGGGATTGATATTGGTCAGTACCGGCGATTCATAGTCGTTGTACCCTACCGTTTCACCTGCTCCGGCATTAATGACACCGTCATCATCAAGGTCGCCGGAAAAACCGGTTGATTCACCGGAGGCATCTAATACCAACAAGACATCATAGGTACCTCTTGCCTGGGTCACGCCTTCCGCATAGAAATAATACCTACCCTTCGTATTAGGATTTACCTGCAGAAATCTTGCCAAAGGCTGAGGAGCACTGCCGCCGATAGCGGAAGCATACAAAGCATCTGCATAAGTAGCACTGCTGTCAATGGGCAGGCTCGTGGTAACAAAATGCTTGGAATAGGATGTGCCGTCAAATTCCACATCCCCATATGCCGCAACCGTAACCTCGTTAGGCATGATATTTAAGGTGCTGTGCCTTAAGGGATTGTTGTTGGATACACTATCATAGGAATAAAATCCCAAGATGATCTCCTCAGCAGAATATGCACTCAAACCCTCCATGACATTGCTGGCCATATTGGTGGCATCCATGGCCGCCTTAGCCTTTCCGTTCAAATAGGTGGATTGTCTGAAATTGTTGTAGAGCGGCGTGAGTACGATGGCAATGATGACCATTGCGATCAAAAGCTCGATCAAAGTAAAACCGCTGTTATCCTGTTTGCTCTTCTTCATAAAGAACTCCTAACTGACCTTTTCATACTGCCGATTGTTTCCGTGTGTCCTGTTACTGAATCTTACTACTATTCTGCTGCTTCTCCTTCTGCTGCTTCTCCTTCTTCACCTTCAGCGGATCCACCGGGAGTCGCATCGATCACCAATGTATTTGCAGCCCTAAAGAAGTCTGCCGTACCGGTTCTTACACCGTTGATCTGCGGTGAAGTGTATATATAATCCGTGCCGGACATGGTGTACATGGTTGCATCGACGGTTCCGGCAAGGGCGCCGGTCTCACCATCAAATGCCAATGTTATAGCTTTAATATCCATTCTGTCATCCGCCTGAAGGATATCATACAGAACCTCTTTTGCAGAATGGTATGTAGCCTTATAGGTAAGGGTAAAAGGAGAGGTATACAAGAATACTGTATCTCTCAAACCGCCGGTAGCAACGATGGCGTCATTGGCTGCGTCTCCCGTATCCTCTACGACCGCATCATTGGTGGGCATCTGAGGCGCATCCACCGCTACCTGTACCAACTGGGTTCCTTCCATGGACAGATTGTTTACCCAGATATCATAGATGTTCTCCAAGTTAACTGCATACATGATCTGATCTTCTGTTCTGATCTCGCCGGGGAAGTGACTCATGATCTCATGGATCTCTTCTTCCATTCTGGCTGTTTCCGATTCATAAAAAGCTTTGTTGTCCGCCATCTTCTGCAGTTCGTCTACCTCGGCCTGCAGAGCGGTGTTTTCTACCTTCAGCTCATCGGTCTTTGCGGTAAAATTCTGATACACAAAGAAGTAGGAGCATGCAGCTAATACGATTCCAAGTAATCCAATTAAAATGTTAATATCACTTTTCTTAAATTTCATGTCCTTTCCCTCCTACTCTTCTACGACTGCATCGTTACTGGGTGCCGCTCCTGCGTCTGTTCCTTCCGCTGCTGCATCTGCCTCAGTCTCGTCTTCTTCCGTCGCCAGAAGAGGATTCTCACCATAGAAACAATCAATGGTATAGGAAACTGATATGGTACCGGTTTCACCATCAATGGATTCACCCAGGGATGCTACCTGAACATCATAGAACCATGGCATCTGTCTGAATTCGATCAATGTCTTGGCAACATCGATCTTTTCCGGTACGGTAATTGCCATGGAAATGCCATCTTCCGTAATGGACAGAGAAGACACTACCGTATCTGCCGGGAACTTGGATTCCATCTCACCAAAAATCTCCAACACATCATTGTTGGGGTTATATGTATAATCATTTAATGCCATGATGTAGGTGTAATCTACCTTCATTGCAACATAGGCATTGTATGTATCCTGTACGGGAGCCAGCTGGGCTTTCCGCTCTTTCAGGCTTTGATTTTCGTTGTTTGCCATGAAATAAGGTACAAGGGCGAGGGCGGAAACGCAGATCGCAATTACCAATCCCACTCCTAATATAACATATGGCAGTTTTTCATTTTGGCCAATGCTGCTTATGGAGCCTTTTGCACTGCCTTTCTTTTCCTGTTTCTGTACTGCAGGTGCAAAACCTACAGAACCCAAGCCTGCACCGATGACAGTAATGTAATCACCCAAGGACACGCCCTGTAAGTGAAGACCCTGATCGATATTGGTGCCTGCCAGATCTTTTAATACATCCACATTCCGTCCCAGCTCCTGGGAAAGCAATCCTGCAAATCCCCAGAAATCGGCAGCGATACCGGTAATGACAATGTTGTCGATTGCCGCATCCCTGTTTTTGGAATTGTAGTAGTCGATCACACGAACCAGAGAGCCGATCAACTGCTGATAGCTCAAGGTTACATCTCTTCTTAAGCGGAGCATCTTTAAGTTAGCGCCTGCCTGTTTTGCCGCCACTGTTACGGAAGCGATCTGGGAGGTATCACCTGTTACAGCCGCCATGCTGACTGCCTGCTCCTGTGCTTCCTCTAACTGCCTTACCTCTGCTTCTTTCTGCGCCAGCATTTCCTCTTCTTCTGGTCTCATAACCAGATTGTTTCGACGAAGGGTTTTGACAGCAGCTTCATAGGTAAGAGGTTCTCCATATACATCCGTCTCCATCAGGATGTCAACCACCTGATCGGCACCGTAGATACCGGCACGCTGCATGGTGATAACACCGTTGTTGGTCACAGTTAACAGGGAAGAACGCTCATCGATCTTAACCACTAAGTTTACACCGGTAGCATATTTGGTACGCAGGGCCTGGAAGATACTGTTACCGCTGTAATCAATGGAATCCAGATCCAGTCCCAGTCTTCTTGCCAGATCATGGTATCCGGTTAATATATCGGACGGAGCCGCCATAATCATAACACGATACTGTTTTGTACCTGCATCATCGGAAACGGTCTCCATCACATTATGTGCGAATTGATACTGGGAAGGATCAACGGGGAAATAATCGGTAATATTGCTCATGATCATATCCCGGATCATTTTTTCCTTTACAAAAGGAATCATTGCTTCCCTGGTGGCGATCTTTGTAGAAGATACTACAAAAATAACCTTGGATGCGTTCATACCATTTGCAGTTATGTAAGATTTTAATTCGCCTGCAAACCCATCAGTAGGTTTGATGTAACCGTCATCCAAAATCCCCTCAGGTGTTTTCATACTGAAAACGCCGTATACCTTTGGATGTTTTGACTGATAATCCATTTCACAGACCTGAGTCAAAGAATATCCAATCTCAATACTAAGAACTCTTTGTGCCTTTGCCATGATTTACCTCCCTAAATTATGGATACTGAAATTCATCCTTTTATCATATTTCTTTCTCTATATAAAGTCCGCTAACCAACCGGAGCTGTAAACAGACCTAGATACCAACTTAAAAATTGATTTCCCCATAACACTGCGGTTAAGATCCCCGCCGCAAGATATGGCCCAAAGGCCAACCGGTGCCCCTGTTTGGAGACAGCCATTCGAATAGGATGGATCACTGAGCCGAAGCAGCATCCGAAGAAAAATGCCAGGATGGAAAGCTTCCAGCCGATCAAGAGACCAGCCGCACCCATCAGTTTCACATCTCCGCCGCCTATGGCTCTGCCCTTTGAAGCTGCATACAAAATATATACAAAACCACTGACACCTATGAGACCGATCACATATTCCACCCAATCCCCTAGGTTTAAGAATAAGTGGATCAGCCCCAGTGCCAGTATAAACCAGTTGATTCCAATTGGAATCTCATAAGTTCTAAAATCAATGACGCTAAGTGTGATTAACGCCGATGTTAATAAACAGTATATAACTGAATCTATACTCCAACCGTTTACTAAGAAAATCAGTACATATAAGACCCCATTCAACGCCTCAACCAGTGGATACTGGAGGGATATATGGGATTTGCATTTTCGACATTTACCACCTAAGAACAGATACGAGAACAAGGGAACCAAATCGTACCAACGCAGCTGATAGCCGCAGGTCATACAATGGGACCTCTCCTTTGCGATACTCTCCCCTGCCGGGATCCGTAATATGCAGACATTTAAAAAGCTGCCTATTACGATCCCGTACATGAAAGTCACCACATACAATATCAGTTCGACAATAAAGCCATCGGTGGTCATAGGGGAACGTCTCCTTATGCTTTAAATCTTATTTGTCAGGTACGCTTAAGTCACCAGCTGTAACGGTGAAGTTACCGTTAGCATCGGTAGATACAGTAATTGTGCTACCAGCTGCTTTGGATTTCAGTTTGCCTGTTACATCAGCGAAGGTGTTTACACCTAAGGTGTTTAATACTTCAGAACCCCAGTCATCTGTACCAGCTGCAATAGCTACACTAGCGGTGCTGTTAGCAGGTGTGGAAGATGCAAAGTCAGGGTCAGCTGCTGCTGTTGTACATGCTGTATAAACGCTGTCAAGCAGGTCTTTATCAGCAGATACTCTGGATTTTTCTACATATTTGATATACTGGGGAGCCAGTACACCGATCAGGATTGCCATGATGGCAATAACGATGATTAACTCAACAAGTGAGAAACCTTTGTTATTCATCTTTTTCATAGTTTTTCTCTCCTTTTTTAATTTGAAAATTAATTAATTGGTTCTATATTAAACCCTGCTCCCCTATTAAACAGGAGTTTAACCGTTTTTACAGGCTGTCTAAGCCTTCGTACATCGCTGCCATAGGTGCCATGACGGAACCGATGATGACGCCGCAGACGCCGGCAAGGATGATGATGATGATAGGCTCTAATGCCGCCATCAAGGACTGGGTTGCCATTTCCACCTCTTCCTCGTAGTAATTTGCCATGGTGTCAAGCATATCCTCGATATTACCGGTTTCCTCACCGATCCTGGTCATATGGTAAACCATAGGCGGGAACAAGCCGGATTTCTCAAGAGGCTGGGATAAAGGAACACCCTGCATAACATCGTTTTTGGCATTCAACATACACTCTCTATAGAAAACATTGTTCATGGTGTCTGCAACGATCTGCACCGCATCCGGCATGGAAATACCTGCCGCCAGCATGGTGGAAAGGTTTCTGGCAAACTTAGCGGAACTGGATTTGACAGTCAGGTCACCAAATAAAGGAGCTTTGATGGCTGCTTTGTTGATCAGGCCTTCTCCAGTAGGGGTCTGCTTGAACCACCTGAAGAAGAATACAAAAGCAACAATGACGCCCACTACGATGTACCAGTACTGCTGCATAAAATCCGAAGCCGCAATTACCGCCAAAGTGATCTTTGGCATATCGATATCCATATCCGCGAACATGGACATGAAGGTAGGTACCACGAAGGTCAGCATGACGATAACTACTACTACCGCTACCACCAATACCATGATCGGATATACCATTGCTTTTTTGATCATGGAATTGATCTTGTCACTCTTCTCAAACTGCACTGCCATACGCTCAAAGGCGATATCCAAACTACCGGATGCCTCGCCGGCGCTTACCATATGTACCAACAGGTTGGGGAAGATATCCGGTCTGGCCCTCATGGAGTTGGCCAGGGTCTCACCTTTTTGTACATTGGTGGAAGCCTCCTGCAGCGCTTCTCTCAAAGCGGGATTCTCTGTCTGCTCTGTCAGCATCCTCATGGACTCGATGATGGTTACACCGGCCCTATGAAGACTTACGAACTGTCTGCAGAATAAGCTCAGATCCCTTACTTTTACTTTTTTCTTGAACAGGCTGCCTACACTGATCTCTTTATTCAATGCGCTCTGTTCTTTTAATTCGATGATAGTCAGACCGTCTTTTTTTAGCATGTCGGACGCTTTCATCTGATTATCCGCCTCAATGGAGGCCTTTACTTGTTTGCCCTTGGCATCAACGGCAACATATGCAAAACTAGCCACGCTTTTTCCTCCTCTTTCTTTTTTTCTTATGAATCAAAGGATACTTTAATCATTTCTGATACGGATGTAATGCCATCCAGTACATACTGGGTAGCGCACATACGCAGGGTTCTCATGCCGTCTATCAATGCCGCCTGCTTGATATGCTCTGCGTCTTCACCTGCTGCGATAACCTTTCTGACGCCGGGAGTTACTTCCATGATCTCGTATACGCCGATACGGCCTTTAAATCCATTGTTGTCGCATCCGGAGCATCCTACAGGCTCGTAGATCTCCTGCTGGGTTCCGGGCGGAAGTCCCAAAAGCTCTAATTGTTCCTCGTCCGCCATGACTAGCCTCTTGCACCTGGGGCAAAGCCTTCTGACCAGACGCTGGGCGATGATGCCTACCGTCGCATCGGCGATCATGTAGTTGGGCAATCCCATATCTGCCAAACGGGTAATGGTGCTGGCTGCCGAGTTGGTATGGAGGGTACTTACCACCAAGTGACCTGTGATGGAAGCTTGCACTGCGATCTGCGCCGTCTCCTCATCACGGATCTCACCGATCATGATGATGTCCGGGTCCTGACGGAGGATGGAACGAAGGGCGCTGGCAAAGGTCAATCCCGCTTTTACATTGGTCTGTACCTGATTGATGCCGGCTACATTAGCCTCCACAGGGTCCTCAACAGTGATGATATTAACATCTTCTTTATTTAATTCACTAAGCGCCGTATACAGCGTCGTGGATTTACCGCTACCGGTAGGTCCCGTTACCAGGATGATGCCGTGAGGGTTCTGTAAGATATGGTCAAACATCCTCAAATCATGTTCGCCAAAGCCCAGTTCGGATTTATCCCTGGTCAGGGCGTTCTTATTGGTAATACGCATTACGACTTTCTCGCCGTAAACCGTAGGCAGAATAGATACACGGATATCGTATTCTCTGTTGTCTACAAAGGAAGTGATACGACCATCCTGAGGTTTTCTCTTCTCAGAGATATCCATGCCGCCTACTACCTTAAGCCTTGCCACAATAGCCGGCAGGAGCTTGATGTTGTAAGTAACTCTCTCATGAAGGGCACCGTCGATACGATACCGGATACGTACTTTCTTTTCCAGGGCTTCTATATGAATATCGGAAGTTCTCTGTCTGACAGCCTGCTCGATCATGCTGTTTACCAACTGGACGATTGGAGAATTGTTAACATCATCGTTAATCATCTTATCCATCTCGTCATCTTCGAACAGATCGCTTCTTTCCTGCTCGTACTCGCTTGCCGCCTTGATGGCTTCGGCATTGCCGTAATACTTGTCGAGGGCAACCATGATCTCCTGGGCTGTGGCAACCATGGGGTCAATCATCCTGTTGGTGACCATGGACAAGTCGTCGATGGCCATCATATCCATGGGGTCCGCCATTGCCACCCGGATAATGTTTACATTTTTATCATCATAGCAATAAGGGATGGCTGTGTATTTCTTTAAAATCTCTACATCAAATATAGAAATCAGGTCATCAGGAATCCTGGTGTCCTGAAGGTTAGCCCGATCCAGATGAAGCTGATGGCACAAAGCATCCGCCATGATGTCATCTGAAACAAAACCTTCTGTAACTAAAATCTCGCCCAAACGCGCTTTCTTTACTTTTTGCAGTTCCAGAGCTTGATCGATCTGTTCCGGCGTGATAACACCCTCCTGTAACAGGATGTCGCCGATCCTCATTTTTTTTCTGCCAAGTAAGCTCATGCTTTACACCTCGTATCGTCGCTTTCAAGTTGCGCCTTTGTTGCTTTTTTGCAAACGATTTGTTAAGATTTCATAAAGTTTTTCTAAAAAAGAACATACAAAGACCCAATCTTTAAATTTATGTAAACATTTTATCATGTAAAAACGGAAACTACAAGGTTTTTCAGCCAACTTCTTTTGGATTTATTGCATAAACTTTTCTGTTTTTTTTAATGCAAAATGACGAAAAACACATATCATTCCATCCTTTTTCTGTAAAAATTGCCTTTCGATTCCACTTTTCCTTCGCACTCCAAAGTTGACAACGCTGCTAAAAGCAGGCTGATCTCCGCCTTTTCTCCCACTTCACTCATCAATTGATCCAGAGAAACGAATTGTATATCCAGCTTGTCAAGCAGCATGAACTTGCAGTTTTCCATAGGATCTGTGATCGACATCCGCTGCCCGCTCTGAACAGGCTCCGCCTGATCCGGCTCTTTAACGCTCATGATATCATATGCATCACTTCTTTTCTTTGTTTTTCTTATTGCATAAAATCGTTCCTCGATCTGCCGGATGCATTCTTCTACATCATACGCCACGAAAGCTCCCTGGCCGATGAGCCTGTTGCAGCCATAACTTAAAGCGTCGTTTATGCGTCCCGGCAGGGCATATACATCCTTCCCCTGCTCCAAAGCTTCCGAAACAGTGATAAAGGTGCCGCTTTTTTCCCTGGCTTCTATCACGATCACGCTATCAGCCAGGCCGCTGATAAGCCTGTTTCTCATGGGAAAGAATGCAGCCAGAGGCTCCGTCCCCGGACAAAGCTCAGAAAGGATGCCTCCCTTTTCTCCACCTTTTACAAGCAGCTCATATAATTCTTCAGATTCTTTCGGGTAACAGATATCCACGCCGCATCCTAAAATTCCAAAAGAAGAACCGCCCGCCTTTACTGCCGCATACTGACCTGTCGAGTCAATCCCTCTCGCCAGGCCGCTTATTACCTGTATTCCCCTCTTAGCCAGGCTTGCCCCCAGCTGTTTTGCCGCATATTCTCCATAAGGAGAACAATTTCTGGCACCGATCAATGCCGCTGCAGGCTTGTCCGGGTCAGGCAGCCTGCCTTTTATAAACAAGGCGGAGGGCGGCGTCAGAATATGCTGCAGTTTTTCCGGATAACCGGCCAACATTTTAGGGACACACCATATTTTATTCCGAAGGAGCTTCAGATATTCCTTTTCTATGTCCCATATCCCATAGAGACGGCAGAATTCCTCCCGCTGTCCTTCTTTTAAAAGATCCGTATCTTTTTCCCCCTGGCGGTACATGGCTTCATAGCTTCCATGACGCCGATGCAATCTTTCTATGGTTTTCGTACCGATCCCTCTTAGTTTTTCAAAGAAATAGGCATAAGCAGCTTCTTTATGCCAATCCGTCCATTTTTGCTCCAATTTTCTACCTCCTTTCTTTTCCCATTTCTCCGGCAGAATTTCATTTTATTATTGAATCCGGTCATAAACCCTGAATGCGGAAGCTTCATATATGTGCCTTTCTTTTACCTGCCCGCTTGCTTCCAGATCCGCAATGGTTCTGGCAGTCCTCAACAATCTGTGATATCCCCGCAAGCTTAAGGAGCGTTCCGTATAACATCGTCCTGCCACTTCTTTCGCTTCCCTCGTCATATCGCATATGCGCAGCAATTCTTCCGGAGATACCCTGCCGTTAAAGGCGCCGTCCTGATTCCGTTCCTTTTGGATCATCCTGGCCTGCACCACCCTTTTTCTCACGCTTTTGCTGCTTTCCTCCCTGCTATGTTCCTGCAGCTGCTCATAGGAACTGCAGAACACGCCTACACTTAGATCTATCCTGTCTAAAAAAGGCCCCGATATCCTTCCTAAGTACTTTTGCACATCCCTTTCACTACACCGGCACCTGTTTCTGTCGGGATAAAAACCGCAGGGACAGGGATTCATGGCTCCTACCAGCATAAAATCGCAAGGATAGACAAAGCTTCCGCTTTTTCTCGCAATGGTGATGTTTCGTTCTTCCAGGGGCTGTCTCAGCAGTTCTAAATTCTGCCTTTTAAACTCCGGCAGCTCGTCTAAAAACAGCACCCCATGGTTAGCCAGTGACAGGACGCCGGGCCTCGGTATATTCCCTCCTCCTGTTAATGCCTGGGGCGTGATATTGGAATGAGGATTTAAAAACGGCCGTTTTGTAATAAAAGAACAATTCTCGTGTAACAGCCCTGCCACGCTATATATCCTGGATGTTTCAAGCATTTCCCTTTCGTCCATAGGCGGCAGGATGCCCGGTATGGCGGAAGCGATCATAGACTTTCCGGTTCCCGGCGGTCCCACCAGCAAAAGATTATGAAACCCCGCAGCAGCAATTTCTGCCGCCCGCTTTGCTGCCGCCTGTCCTATGATCTGTGAAAAATCCGTCCCCTTTTCTTCCTTGTCAGTTTCTTTTTTCTTCCGGTTCTTTTGTACTTTACCAAATTTTCCCGTTCGGGACAGGCTGCAAAGAATTTCTGACACTTCTGTCAGATGCCCTACGCCCAAGATCTGCAGCCCCTTGATCCACTCCCCTTCTTTTTCATTGGCACGGGGTATGATGCAAAATTTGATCCCTTGCTCCTTTGCCTCCAGCAAAAGAGGCAGAATCCCTCTTATACTCCTGACTGTCCCATCCAGTCCCAGTTCTCCTGCCATGAAGATTCTTTGGGTCGGAAATTCCTCCTGCCCCATACCCATAGCCTGTATCATCCCTATGGCAATGGGCAGATCGAAGGCGGAACCGCCCTTTCTGATACCCGCCGGAGACAAATTCACCGTAAACCGCTTTGATGGCATATGATAACCACTGTTTTTTAATGCCACTCTGATCCGCCCGGCCGATTCTTTTACCTCACTTCCCAAAAATCCCACCAGATCTATACAGGGCAGACCTTCCGCCATATCCACTTCTACCGTCACCAAATAACCTCCGATACCGTTTATGGCACCGGAATAAACACTGCTTACCATACTAAAACCTCCTATACTTGTGTTGAATTGAAAATAAATCGAGATGAATCGTTCCATGAAATTGAAACAAGAAAGAAAAAACAAATGGGAAATACAAGAAACAGAATGTACTATTAAAAAAAGGGATAAAACAGAATTTGTAAGAATATCGTTTCCCATCCCGCCTCTTCGGACGGGACGGGAAACAGATCATGCATGATAATAGATATTTAGAATATCTGGGTGCTCATCTTATCAGGATTTTGTGCATACTGGATACAGTTCTCCTTGGAGATCTTACGAGCCATGTAAAGGTTCATCAAATAGTCATCCATGGTACACATACCTTCCCTCTTGCTTGTCTGGATAATAGACTGCAACTGATGAGTCTTTCCTTCACGAACCAGATTCTTTACCGCTGCATTGGCATGCATAACCTCAAATGCTGCCACACGGCCGTCCTCATCCAGATTGGGGATCAGGGACTGGGAAATGATACATACCAGTACGGCTGCCAGCTGGGTCCTGATCTGCTGCTGCTGATGAGGCGGGAACACGTCGATGATACGGTCTACGGTACTTGCCGCATCGTTGGTATGCAGCGTAGACAATACCAGGTGGCCTGTCTCAGCCGCTGTAATAGCGGTACTGATGGTCTCGTAATCACGCATCTCACCTACCAGGATAACATCCGGGTCCTCACGAAGAGCTGCTCTTAAGGCATTGGCAAAGCTTTCTGTATCTTGTCCCACCTCACGTTGGTTTACCATAGCCATACGATGCTCATGGGAATACTCGATAGGCTCTTCCAATGTGATGATGTGGGCATCCCTTGTCTTATTGATCTTATCGATAATGGATGCCAGTGTGGTGGACTTACCGCTACCGGTAGGACCGGTTACCAAGATCAAGCCCCTTTTACGGGTATGTAGATCGATAACGGACTGGGGAATACCCAGTTTCTCCGCCTGAGGAATCTCTGTTGTAACGGTACGAAGGGCAATGCCGATGCAGCCCCTCTGCTTAAATACATTAACACGGTATCTGCCGATATTAGGGAAAGATACGGATAAATCGTATTCGCCCCGCTCCTCAAATTTTTCTCTCTGCTTAGGCTTTAACATGTTAACGCAAATTTCCAATGTATCATTTGCCGTCAGGACAGGATAATCCATCTGCATCAAATGACCGTTTAAACGCATGACAGGCGGAAGGCCTACGGTAATATGAATATCCGAAGCTCCCGCGTTAAATGCAACTGTTAAAATTTCCTCCAATGTAGGCACTGCCATATTTTTCTTCTCCTTTACCTTCCCAACTTTTATTACATAGCCGTTGTGTCCTCAAATGCCTCTCGAAGCTTTCTTAAAGCTTTTTTCTCAATCCTGGAAACATAACTGCGGGAAATCCCCAAAAGCTTCCCGATCTCCCTCTGGGTCATCTCATGATCGCTGCCAAGCCCATATCGCAGCTTGATCACTTCCAGCTCTCGTTTGCTAAGAGCGCCGCCCAAAACCTGTCGCAGCTTTGCCACATCTTCTCTTGTGGCCAAAAGCTCAAAGGCATCCGCCCCTTCCGCACAGGTAATGTCCAACAGATTGATCTCATTTCCTTCTTTATCCGTTCCGATGGGCTCATACAAGGAAACATCCCTGGCTGTCTTTTTCTTTGCCCGAAGCATCATCAACAGTTCATTGTCAATGCATCTGGCTGCATAGGTGGCCAGCTTATTCCCTTTTGTACCATCAAAGGTATGGATCGCTTTGATCAAGCCGATGGTCCCCACGGAGATCAAATCTTCCGGATTTTCTTCCACATTCTGATATTTCTTTACAATGTGGGCTACCAGTCTCAGATTTCGTTCTATGAGAATCTGCTTTGCTTTGTCGGACTCTTCCTTGGTGCCCTCCAAATACTTGCGGATATAGTAAGCCTCTTTCTCTTCGCTTAAGGGTTTTTGAAAGGTTTGCATCAAAAATCCCCCGAAATCGGTTTTACTATATTCTATGCGAAAGGCTTAATTAAGGTTTCACAACATATTTATTATACAAACATTGGAAATAAAGTGCAAGCCTCTTCTTGCAATCTACTGCCTATGATTGCTATAATGTTGACACTATATTTATTCGATACAAACCATTGTAAGGAGATTTTTTCATGAAAAACAAAAAAATAAATATATCATCCCTTGTCAATTACGGTCTGGCTGCCATTGTCCCCATTTTGATTCTATTCGGCTTCCGGGTCTTTTATACCATGGGATACGGACATATTGTTCCCAATACTTTGCTAATGCCCCAGATCTTTTTTAACGGTCTGGCTTCTATGTCGTTTTTCTATTATTTAAAGCATTCTTCCAAAATGGAAATGATAGGAACCGGTTTCCCCCTTCTGTTTTCATTAGGATACGGTCTTTGTTCCTACGGTCTTTTACAGGAAAGCAGTATAAGCTATTTGACAATATACGCCTTGCTGCCTTTGCTGTTTTTGGCTTTGGAGCGTTTTATCAAGGAAGGGAAAACCCTGCCTTTGGTATTACTACTTGCCCTGTGTTTCTGTCTGGACACAATGACAGGTTTTATCTTAACGATCTACCTACTGATTTCTTTTTTTGTAGAGCAGGGAAAAGAAAAAGGAGCGGCAGCTGCGGATTTTATTCATTTAATTTTGCTTGCCCTCTTCGCACTTTTGCTTTCATCCCTGTATTCTCTTCCTCAATTAAAGGCTGTCATGGACATGCAGGGGGTTTTCTCATACAACTACTTTGATCTTACAGCTCCCATCGCAAACTTCTTCTCCAGATTTTTGCTTGGTACCGTTACCTGGCAGGGATTCCCTCAATTGTTTGGACTGCACCTGTATTTTGGTCTGTTCTTTCTGCTTTGTTTCGTTTTGTTCTTTTTTAACACCACTTTTTCTAAAAAAAAGCGGATACAGAACCTGATCTTTACCTTGTTCTTATTATGCACACTGGAACTTTTCCCTTTACAGTATCTGCTGGAGTTGGGAGTTCCTGAAGTCATCACTATATTTTATGCTTTTTTCCCTATTTTCTGGTTTCTCCGGACGGCTGCCATGAGCTTTACAGAGCTTCTGTCCCTTTCCAAAAAGCGCCTATGCATCGGCATTATTGTGTGGGGGCTTTTCATAGCCTTTGCCCTTTCCGGTTCCTATTTGAATTTTCATCCCATTGCATTACAGAGCAATATTTTATTTATGGTCCTTTTTATTCTGGTTGTTTTGGGACTGTTTTCCAAATATTTTGACAAAACAGCTTCTCTTCTTTTGCCCTGTTTGATCTGTCTGGAACTTTTCTGCAATCTGTTTTTAAGCAGTAACCAGAATTTCATTCCGGATACCCTTACCTTAGCAGATCATTTTCCTTTTCAGGCTGTCGCTTCCCAAGGGGGAATTTCCGAAACGGGAAATGAGGATGAAATGCTGCAGATTTCTTCTCCCACTCCCTACGAGGCATTTCGCGACGAACATAATGCCTCTCACATTTACGGTACTTTAAATGTACTCTTTGATTATGTGGAGTTTACCGAAGCGGATGCGCTTGAAACCGACGAATACGGGCTGGTCAATCTTTTTGAGCAGGCTAATATTTTGTGCCGCAAGATCGGCGGAGAGGACAACCTGTTTACCCCCATTGACTGTACCATTGTCCCCGTTCAGTCTGAGGCCTACCGGATCACAGATCAGGGGAATCATGTTTTCAATTTGTATCAATATCCTCTTGATGAAACTGCAGAAACCACCGAAACCGCATATGAATTGTCCTGTGACCATGACTGCACCACGCTTATTTATAACGACTGCACCAATGAGATCTTTTCTCTAGATCTGAAAGCAGGGGAATCCTATACCATCTATTTCAAGTTTGGTTACAGCCAGGACATCTCCATCAATTATCGGCTGCTTGCTTACGAAATGAATGATGCTTTATTTAACGGACTGCCGGATTTGATCGCAGCTTACGAATTACAGCAGCAGGCGGCAGGCTCCTCCATGAGCGTCTACTACCTGGGAATCGGTTTGACCTGCCTGGGTGTATTTCTCCTGCTGCTTTTCTATTTGAACAGTGATGGTAAAAAGCTATATGCACCTTTGCTAAAAATAAAGCGGCAGGTCAGCGAAAGTTCTGTTTTTGAGAAATGCAGCGGACATTTTAGGCATAACTATGTTTATTGGCTGGCCGCTTTTATCCCCATCATTTTGTTTTTGCTGACTATGGTAGTTTACAGTTGTATTCCTTTTGGTATCAATTCCTTTTATGATCAGGACGGTCTCCTTCTGACCCTTCCTTCTATTTTGGATTGGTACTATAATCTGAAGAGCGGACACCTTCTATACAGCCTGAACGGCGGATATGGCTACAGCCTTTATGCTAATAATCCTTTAGGACTTTTATATTTCCCCCTGACCCTGTTAAAGCCGGAACAGATAGGAGGCGCCCTTTTATTGGGAGAAGCCATTTGTATCGGACTTTCTTCCCTTTCTCTGGTCTATTATCTGACCCACAGATTGTCAGGCAAAAAGGCTGATAAGAGAGATTATCGCCTGTTGGTACCGGGTTTTATCTATGCATTAAACACTTATATGCTTGCAATGCACGGTTTTACCACTTGGTATATGTGCTTCCTGGCTCTGCCACTGCTGATACTGGCTTTCGAGCGCCTAATCTACCAAAAACGCTGTGGCTTATACATTTTGTTACTGGCTTTTGTCATATACTCCAATTTATATCTTGCGCTATATATGTGTATCTTCTTAGCTTTGACTTTTTTTACCTGCCATTTTGCCGATTTTGTGGATTTTGTCAAGAAAGGCATTCGGTTCGGAGTCTGTTCTCTCTTAGGTGCAGGCAGCAGCTTTTTTGTCATCCTAAACACGCCGCTGTCTACCTATGACTCCCAATACAGGGGAAATGACAGCATTTTCCCCTCCCCCGGACTGCACACTTCTTTTTTGGAACAGTGGAAACAATTTATGATCTTTTCCAAATCCACTGCTGTGGACCATAATGACGGAGGGGTTTCCCTGTTTATGGGCATCCTTACCCTTGTATTGGTGTTACTCTATCTGACTTCTAAAAAATATCAGCTAAAAGAGCGATTGAAAAAGCTGGTCCTTCTTGCCATTTTGTTTGCCAGCTTTAACGGTCAGATCCTTTCCTATTTGTGGAACGGATTCCATTATCAGTCTAATGTACCCAACAGGTATGTTTTTCTGCTGATGTTCTTGTGTGCAGTCATGGCATATGACGGTCTGCGGGCACTGAACAAAGTTACATGGAAGAAATGGCTAACTGTTTTTGCCTGTCTGGCGGTATTTTTCTGCATCTGCCAGTTTGGAGGCGAGGGCAATGAAACAGTTGCTTTTTATACCACTTTAGGCCTGGTCCTGTTTTATATGGTCCTGTGTTTTATCCGTTCCAGACTTTCCAAACCGATCTTCATCAGACTCATGACCTTGATGGTGACTCTGGAACTGGCGGTCAATATGCTTTATTTTACCTCCACCTATACGATGGATGCCATTCATAGTATAGACAACTTTGAGGAACAAGAAGTCTTCTTTGCGGAAAAGTTAAAATCTGAAAACGCCCCTTTGCGTATCAGCATTCCCGCCTCCTATGTCATCAACAGCGGACTATTTTATAATGTTTCCAGCGCCAGTTTATTTAACTCCTTTGTAACGCGGCATCAGACTAATCTGGCTATGTATCACGGCTTTCTGTGCGCCACCAACTTTATCAATACCAACTATAACGGAACGCCTCTAAGCCACGCGCTGGCAGGAAATCAATATATCCTGCTGCCAAGATATGCATCTACAACATTACCCGATCTAAAATATTATGAATATGTGGGCTGCATGGGAGATTCTTATCTGTATAAGATTCCATATACCCTCTCTCTGGGATTTTATGCCCCATATGAGCTTATGGATATAACAGAAAACGCAAACTTTGTGCCTTACTTCTTAAATGATTTTACCGCACTGTATACCAAAAAAGATGCTGAAAGCTTATTTACGGTCCAGTCCTTACAGCATAGTGAAGTCCCGGATAACATCCCCAATTCTTTCCGCTTTTTGGATGAAACCTTTTCTGACACCACCTACGAGCTGGCATTTGCATCCATACTGGATAATGCGGGTAACATTTCTACTATCAGAGATTTGTATCTGGATCTTCATTTTGATCCTGCAGATGAGGGCTTTGTCTATTTATATTTAGGAGAGTTTGTTCCGATCGGGGAAAGTAACGATCCATTCTCTATGAGAACTACCATTACTTATCCCAGTGCCTATGCTATTTTAGATGACTTTTATAATTATGCGATCTTCCATCCTGATGTTTTTGAGGAATTCTATGAAACAGCATCCAAACAGCAGATGGCAAATATTGCCTTTGAAGGAAATTGCATCAAAGGCACCACCGATTATACAGAAGATGGCTATACCGTTTTGGCTCTGCCTTATGAACGAGGCTTTAAGGCATATGTAGATGGAGAAGAAGTGGAAATCTTAGATCCTTATGAAGCATTTATGGTTATAGAAACCCCGAAAGGCAAACATACCATAGAGCTGGTTTATGAGCCCTATGGTATGAAAACAGGTTTGGTCATTACGGTTATCTCGATCATTCTGTCTGTTCTGTTCTGCTTGGTTCTGCAGAGGCGGCAGCAATATCCCGTCCCAGAAATACAACAGACCAAATAAGACTGGAAAAATAAGCCGGATAGTAATAGGCTTCCCTTGCTTCCGGACTAAACACAATAATGATACCCCAGGTAAGGAGAAGCAGCAGACCTACGGCTGCTTCTTTTAATTCCTGTTTTTTAAAGGAATTTGTAATCGTCAATATCAGCATACATATAACTAACACCCTGCTGATAAAAAAGATCCGCAGATCTTTTAGGAGGGTATCCCAGTTGTCCAGAACTTTTTGAAACCATTGATAAACGGTATTTTTAATCGGATTAGAAGCCAGGCTGTATAAAAGCGGCGCTCTTTCTTTATCTATCATCTCATTTAATGCAAATGTACCTCTTTCCGACAGGAATATCGCCATATTATCCGATGATTCATGCATAAATTCATAACTCAGTCCGGATATGCCATTCGCCCTTGCAAAATAACGCAGACGGTTATTGATCACATTGGGAAGATTATGTGTCATCACTCTCATACCCGCCTTCAAAAAGGCCTGTTGCTGCTCTTTTGAAGCAAAAGACTGGTTTAGGCTCTCATGCATCAGCAGATTATAATCATAATACGCCATCAAGCCGTTATACTGTATCACTTCCACCGGAACGATAACCGCAATGTCTTCCAAATCCTGCCGCGCTCCATCATAGGAAAGATTTATTCTTTCATCATTGAAACAGGAACTCAACAAATTGATATAATTGGCTATCATATAATCATTTCCGAAATATTTGGCCTCACCCAGCTTTTGGGGCAGATTCAAAATTAACGCCAATAAAGCAAACCCAACCGCACAGATGATCTGCTTTTTCATCTCTCCTTTCATCTGCCACAATAGGATGATCACAAATAACAGGAAGAAAAAGATTCCCTCTGTCCGCAGGATCGTCAGCATCAGGGCGATCCCTCCCATGGTCAAAAAGCGCAAACGGGTGTATTTTCTTTTTTCGATCAGATCAAATGCCAGCAGGGAGAAAAACCAGATGCAAAAAACGGCATAGATGCAATTTCTATAAGAACTGATCATAATCTTATAGACATCCGGAAAAAGAAAGCAGATATAAGGCAGCAATGCCGCTTTTTTCCCATAGTGCTGCCGAAATTTTTCGGAAAGGAAATAAATTGCGCCTAAAAAGAAAGCCGTCTGTATATAGGGAATAAAGAATCCATGATAACAGACCATAAGACAGGCATTATAAATGCATCCTGTCAATATAGAATGCCAATAATCGGGATGATATCGTATTGCCTGAGAATACATCGTTAAATTATCAACTTCCAAAGACCAGTTATAGGGAAAATATAGCAACAACAAAATCAACCCTCCAAACAACAGGAAGAAGGGCGTTAATTTTTTACGGCGAAACAGATAAAAGATGATCTGCCATATGACAAAGATCAAGATACAGCCAAAAACCTTGGAAATAATATACATGATTACCTGTTCGGTCCGAAAACTGATAGGCGAAGAAAAAGCCGGTGTAAGCACCCCTACCTGATCTTCTCCTAATTTCAGAAAAAACAGCTCATAGATCCAGGAAACCGCAATATGTATCACCGGCAGAACCAGATCCCACTTGATCTTTTTGAAGTTGATATTGGTCTCTTTATGCGCCATAGAATTTTTTCACCTTTCCGATGATATAGTCCACATTGTCCGCACCGATTCCGTAATACAGAGGCAGCCTTACAAGGCGCTCACTTTCTTTTGTGGTATAGACATCCTCTCCGTGGAATCTGCCGAATTTGCGCCCCGCCTGTGCCGAATGCAGGGGAACATAGTGAAAAACGCTCTTAATGCCATTTTCCATCAAATAACTGATGAGCTTTGTCCGCTCTTCCAAATCCTTTGTCTTAATATAATACATATGGGCATTGTGCTGACATTCTTCCGGTATAAAAGGCACTTCAAACCTGCCAAAATTACGGAAAGCATCATCATACATATTCCAGGTATCCATCCTGTCTTTGGTTATGGTATCCGCCTCTTCCAACTGCGCCCAAAGATATGCTGCATTTAAATCGCTGGGCAAATAGGAAGATCCCATGTCACACCAGCTGTATTTATCGATCTCACCACGGTAAAATTTGCTTCGGTTGGTTCCCTTCTCCCTGAGGATCTCCGCCCGCTCAATGAATTGCTGTTCTCTGATCAGAAGAGCACCGCCCTCTCCCATGGAGAAGTTCTTGGTCTCATGAAAGCTGAAACATCCAAATTCACCCATGGTACCAAGAGGTCTGCCTTTATAGGATGCCATCACGCCCTGGGCAGCATCTTCTATGACATAGAGGTTATGAAGCCTTGCAAGTTCTAGGATCGCATCCATTTCACAGGAAACCCCGGCATAATGAACGGGAACAATGGCTTTTGTCTTATCCGTAATGGCTTCTTCTATCAGCTTTTCGTCCATATTCATGGTGTCGGGACGAATATCCACAAATACCACTGTGGCTCCTCTAAGAACAAAGGCATCCGCTGTGGAAACAAAGGTATAGGAAGGCATGATCACTTCATCCCCGGGCCCTATCTCACAAAGCAGTGCCGCCATTTCCGTGGCATGGGTACAGGAGGTGGTGAGCAGCGCCTTTGCCGTCCCGGTCTTTTCTTCGATCCATCGGCTGCATTTAGCCGTAAATTCCCCATCTCCGCAGATCTTGTGATTATCTACGGCATGTTTCATATATTCCAGTTCTTTGCCCACATAGGGGGCCACATTAAAGCCTATCATGTTTTTTATCCTCTTTTACTTTACAAATTTGAGATCACGACACCCACTATGATCACAAACAGCCCGATCTTTTTCTTTGCAGATATCTTTTCTTTTAGGAATATGGCGCTTAAGACCGCTACATACAGATAGCTGGTGGCTTCCAAAACCGGCCCTGTTTTCATATCCACACCCCGATAGGCAAATACGGTCATCAGCATGGATAAGAACAATATCCCATATCCGCAGATCACATAGGGATTGAAATATTCCAACAGCCTGTTTTTATATTGCTTCATAGCGCTTTTTTTCAGTAAAACCTGGGATATGGCAGCGATCAGTACCGATCCTAAGAAAATTGCTATATACATTACTCCTGCTCCTTATCTGCAACCTGCCCGTCATCCGCTAAAGCCACCATCACAATGCCTGCAATGATGATCACGGCGCCGATGATATTGGAAAGGCTGATGCGTTCTTGAAAGATCAGGCTTCCGAAGATCAATCCCCAGATCACCGTGGCGGATTTGTTGGCCATGGCTACCGTAAGGGGCAGTTTTTTTAAGATCAGCTGCCAAAAAACCGCATAGACCATCAAGATCAGCAGCACCATGCCATAATTAAAAATAAAATCCCAGGATAGAAATTCCGTTCCTGACGCTCTTTTGGAAAAAATGCCGCCAATAGCATAAAGCATGACCAAAATGTGCAGGAAAAAATAAGTTTTTTTCACGATATCTTCCCTTCCCACGGCGGATCACTGCGGAATGGCATAAAAGACCAATTCCCGCAGATCAGGTCCATGATATTTTAAATAATACCTGTAATTCTTATCTTCCGTCAGGTTACGGATCAATTCCGGCAGTGCAAAAAGGTCTTCCGGCTTATGGTATACACATACTGCCAGGATCGGACGATATTTTTTGACGGTATCCGCTGCTCCCAGCAGACTTTTTTGCTCACTGCCCTCTACATCCATTTTAATGAATGTGATCTCTCCCATGCCTTCTGCCGCATGATCCACTGAATCTGTTTCAATGACCACATCTCCATCTTCACTGATGCCGGAGCTGGAATCTGAAGAGGAGAATCGCAGTGTGGCTGCCTCATCATAGCTGCCCTTTTGCAGAAGCTTCAGTTTCTCTGCACCGATCCCCAGTTTTTTCATCCGCTCTTTTAATTTTTCCAGATTATCAGGGTCCGGCTCAAAGGCAATGACCTTGTTCAGGCGGTCACCCAAAAAATCAGCAGCACATTCTATGGTATCCCCTATGTATGCACCGCAGTCTACAAAACATCCGGGCTTACAGGAGCTTGTCAGCTCATTAAAATACTGCCCTTCTGTCAAAAACCCATCCAGTTCTTCTGTATTGCCGGTCATACATGCTTTGATAAAAGCATCCATAACTTGTTTGGAGGTATTGTCAAACAGCGTAGCTTTGGTGCTTTCAAACCGTTCTTTGTATTGTTCATAAAAAGCAAGATCCAGCCAGGTTCCGTCCACATTGGCGCTATAGGGAAAAGAAAAATAGACGGTTCTTAGGAAAGAAGGCAGTTTCTTTTCCATTTCTTTTGCCCTTTCAGAACCTGTGAAACCGAATATGACCCAGTCATGTTCGGTCACTGTTTGCAAAAAATCGGAAGCCTTTATGATGGGCTTATCCAAAAAAGTTCCTTCCCTAAACCACGCATCATCTACTACATATGCTGATACAGACAGTCCACTGTTTTTTGTGACAAAGGAAGTGATCATCTGTGCCGTTGTGGCAGTGCCCCACACATACAGTTTTCCAACCGGTGCGGACTCAAGCTGCCCTTCTATCTGATGAAGCTTAGTAAGCCTTTCGTCTGTTAACTGCATTTTGTTTTCCATTTTGTTTATTCCTTATCCTCTCTTTGATCTTTTACTTCTTTAATGACATATTGGGGAGCCTTATTGAGGCAGATATAGATCCTGCCAATATATTCTCCCACGATTCCCAGCATCAGCATGATCATGCCGCCGATAAACAGAAGAACCGTGATGGTAGAAGCATAACCCAGCAAAATCTCAGGATTTAACAATTTCCTAATGATCATTACCAGACCATAAACAAAGCCTGCTGCCGCACTGAGTCCGCCGCAAAATGTGGCAAACCGCAAGGGTTTCACGGAAAATGCCGTAAAGCCGTTTAGCCACAAATTGATCAACTTCAAAAATGTATAGCCCGACCTGCCTGCCGTCCGTTCTCTTTGTACAACAGGGATGCTGACCATATTCTTGGTAATACGCAAAAGCAGTCCGCCAATATAAGGATAGGCGCCTTCGTACCGGATCACTTCATCCACTACGAACCGTTTGCCCGCCCAAAAGCTGGACATAAAAATATCTTTGGGCTTTTCAAGAAGCACTTCCGTCATCTTGGCATTGATGCTGCTGCCTATATTTCGATACCATTTTTGTTTGATCTCTTCATATTGCCCAAAGGCTACATCTGCGCCCTTTTCCAATTCTTCTATGAGGGGAAAGACCGATTCGATAGGCATCTGACCATCATCATCCAGACACACAACATATTCTCCCCTGACCTTATGAAAACCTGCCATCATTGCCGAATGCTGTCCAAAATTTCTGGAAAAATCAATGGCGACGATCTTGTGATTTTCCTCCGCCCGCTTAAAGATCACATCCTTCGTCTTGTCCTTGGAAAAATCATTGATCAAAATGATCTCATAATCATATCGGGGGTGTTTTGAAACCTCCTGTATGATCTCTTCTATTACCGATTCCACAGTCAATTCCGAACAATAACAGGGAATCACAAAACTGATTAAATTTTCAAAGACTGTATATGGGCTCATATTCTATCCCAGTCCTTTCTTCTATATAGGCATCCAGCGATGCTCTTTTGCCGACTTATGGGCAGTTTCAAACAATTTCAAGCCTTCAATGGAAGTATCCATGTTCATCAGATAGTGGGAAGCATTTTCCCCTTTTTGAAGATACTCGGTCAGAGCATCTGATATATCCCAATAATAGTTGGCATAGGCCTCTATAAATCCGCCGGGATGCCCTACTTTAAATCGATTGTAACGATCCTGCTGTCCTTCGGTTTTATCATTGCTCCGATCCAGCAAGAACATCCGGCCGTCTTTGTCATTTAACTTCAACACCTCCGGCTCGGCCTGATACCATTCCGCTCCCGCCTTTGTGCCAAAGACACGGATACGCAGTCCGTTTCTGTTGCCCAGTGCCGCCTTGCTAAACCACATCTGCGCTGCAATATCGTCGGTATAATTTGCCATGCACAGCACATCATCTATGACCTGGGGAAAGAAACCGAAACTGCTTTCACGGGCAACGATCTCTTTGGGATGTTCTCCTGTCAGGAATGCGATCATATTATGAAGATGGGTTCCCAGATCCAGGGAAATGGTAGGGATTTCATAGTCCACCATCCGCCAATCCTGCGGTTTTGGTTCTTTATGATCCAAAGTATATCTGGTAAAGCCCTCCTGGGGCATCTCCACAATGATATTGGTGATCTTGCCAAGTACCCCGGACTGAATCTTTTCCCGCAACACCCTGACCATGGGATAGCCTGTATAATTATAGGTTACGCACAAAAACCCTTTTGTCTCTTCCACCTGTTTTTTGATCCGCAGGGCGGACTCATAAGAAGTGCTCAAAGACTTTTCGCAAATAACAGGATAACCTGCCGCCAGACAGGCTTCTACCATCGCCTCATGGGCATCCGTAGGTGTCAGAACAGCGATCACATCCAGCTTTCCCCGCTCTTTTTCAAGCATTTCCCGATAGTCGTCATAAACCCGTTCTGCCGGAATCTGAAAGGCCTCTCCCGTTTTTTTGTTCACTTCAGGCTTTCGGCTGAATGCCCCTGCCTCCACTTTGAATTTTCCATCCATCTGTGATGCGATAAAATGACTTCTTCCGATGGCGGAATTGATGCCGCCCCCAATAAATCCGATACGATACATAATTACCCCTCAATTTCTTTCTTTGGCTGCTTCTTCATCTTACTGACTTCTTTTACTCGGCTGCTGTTCTTCTACTTCTATGGCAATCAGTTCTGTCAATTTCCCCAGATAATGCCGATATTCTGTTTCTTTGGAAAAGTAGAGAAACACGATGCCTGCCTTGTATTTCAAAATGTCTTCTATCACTTCTCCCGGCTGATACCAAAGCATTTTCTCGCAGATAAAGGGCGCAATCTCCCCGGATATGCGGACCTCTTTTATTTTCCCCTGCCGATCTGCCATGATACAATGTCTCACATAATAACCTTTTGCCATATCAGGCTCGGGATGTGGCATCGGGATTCCCATTTCTCCCGCCACGATATAGGCAGGATAATCCACTCCTGTCAAAAGTTCAACCAGGTGAACATACAGATCGCCCGGTGCCCTGCGGCATACCTCTATGATCACAGGCATTCCGTCATCCTTTAAAACAAACTGGATATGCAGGATTCCATCTTCTAACTGCAATCCTTCCGCCAGCTTCTCACAATCCTTTACCAGCCTGTCCACAGCACTCCGGGGTACATCTCCGGGGGCACTGGCACCGGACACCAGATAAGGGTTCAAATAGTATTGCTCATTATCCACAAAATAAAGGGTAACCTTTTTATCCTGGATATAAGCGGAAAAACCATGATTGGTTCCCGTTACAAACTCTTCTACCACAATTTTAGGCTCTCTGGTAACCTGCGTTGCCCCTTCATAGGCTTCTAACGCCTCTTCTTCGCTGTCACAGCGTCTCATGCCCTTTCCTCCGGTTAAGTCCACCGGCTTTACAATGACAGGAAAACCCAGGGTTTCACAGGCTTGTCTTACCTCATCTAAGTTTTCACAGGAACAAGCCCTCGGCGTTTCAATCCCCAGCTCCCCTGCCAGGGCCCTGTATCGATCCTTATGATGTATCTTCACTGCCGTTTCATAAGGATCATGCCCCGGCAGACCCAGCTTTTCACAGGCATAGGCCGCGGATAAATAAGCAAAATCGTTACAGCCTGAGCAGATTGCATCAACCTGCTTTTCCTTCGCCAGAGCACAAATGGCTTCTTTATCACTGAAATCACAGTTAATATATTCATCTCCATAGGGATGTCCCAGGCCATCTGTCTGATTACCTGTTGTGATCACATAATATCCCATTTTCTTGGCAGCCCGGATCAAAGGAATCTCCGCATGACTGCCCCCCAAAAGCAAAAGCTTTTTCATAGAATCACCTTTAGATATTGTATCATACTTATGGAAAAATAGAAAGGATTTAACGATTGCATGCTTTATTATATAAACTTCTCAAACACATAATTGCTGACATCCATCCCAAAATCCGTTAAAAAGATCCGGTCTTTTCTTTTTTCCACCACCAAAAGCCCTTCTTTTTGTAATTTTTCTATTTCCCTGCCATAAACATCCATCATTTTTTGTCCGAATCGGGCTTCAAAACCGCTAATAGACACTCCTTTTGTCATACGGAGCCCCAGAAACAGGTATTCGCTCATCTCATCTTTCTTCGTTAAATCAATGATTTCTTCAAAAGGCGAAAAATTTCTAAAATTTGTGTCACGACATGTTTTTTCCATATTCTCCCAAACCTGCAAGTATTCTGCCAAATTTGTGAAATTTTTCTTGCGTTTTGAAAAATAGAAAGAAGAGGCTCCCAATCCCAATCCGAGATAAGGAATCCGCTCCCAGTAGCCAATGTTATGTTTTGATTTAAAACCAGGTGTTGCGTAATTGGAAATTTCATAACGCATGTATCCTGCCTCCTGCAGCATGGATTTTGTCAGATGATACATCTCCCTGTCTTCTTCCTCCCCGGGAAGCAGCTCAGGGTGATCCGCATACTTGTCATAAAAGGGCGTTCCTTCTTCCAGAATCAGGCTATACGCGGATATATGCTCCGGTTTTAATCGGATCACTTCTTCCAAAGTTTCTTGATAACTCTTCACACTCTGTCCCGGAATCGAGGAAATTAAATCAATATTTAAGTTTTTGAACCCCACTGCCCTTGCCTGCCCATAAATTTCCAGGAAATCTTCATAGGTATGAACCCTACCAAGTGTTACCAATTGGGTGTTATTTGTGCTTTGGAGGCCAATACTGAGTCGATTTACCCCCTTTTTTTGCAATTTTTCTAGCGAAACATCCGTTATTGTTGCAGGATTTATTTCAACAGTGATTTCACACCCATTTTTGACCCTAAAATGGGCAAAAATGGCGTCCAATAAAAGAAGCAGACGATCAGCGCCAAGCACAGAAGGGGTACCACCGCCAAAATACACGGTCTCAATCCCATCTAAATGCCAGGCTGTCGTCTGCCCGGATTCATCATATTTTAAATTTCCGTAAAAAGAGATCTCATTTAGAAGTGCACGAAGATACCGGTCCTTGGTAGGTTCATCCACGGACCAGGACAGGAAGTCACAGTAGCTGCATTTTTGCACGCAAAAAGGAATATGGAGGTACAATTCCATAAATTGGTTCGTCCCTTCTATTTTTTATCGTCCAATTTTAACACGCTCATAAAAGCGGACTGAGGGATTTCCACACTGCCGATCTGGCGCATCCGCTTTTTACCTTCCTTTTGTTTTTCAAGCAGTTTCTTTTTTCTGGTAATATCGCCGCCGTAACATTTTGCAAGCACATCTTTGCGCATAGCTTTCACGGTTTCACGGGCAATGACCTTGCCACCTACCGCAGCCTGGATGGGAATCTCAAATAAATGGCGGGGAATCTCATCCTTCAGCTTTTCACACATTTTTCTGCCTCTTTCATATGCGCTGCTTTTGTGGACAATAAAAGATAAAGCATCCACTTCTTCCTTATTTATAAGGATATCCAATTTAACCAAATCTGACTGAACATAGCCTTTTAACTCATAATCAAAGGACGCATATCCTCTGGAACGGGATTTCAATGCGTCAAAGAAATCATAAATGATCTCATTTAAAGGAAGATCATAGCGAATCAACGCTCTGGTCTCTTCCATATATTCCATTCCCAGATAAATGCCCCGGCGTTCCTGGCAAAGTTCCATAATAGAGCCGATAAATTCAGAAGTAACCATGATCTCTGCCGTTACCATGGGCTCCTCCATATAGTCAATTTCCGCAGGATCAGGCAGATTGCTGGGATTGGTCAGCTCAATCACCTCTCCGTTTGTCTTATGAACTTTATAAATAACACCCGGTGCGGTTGTGACCAGGTCCAGACCATACTCTCTCTCCAGTCTTTCCTGAATGATCTCCAAATGAAGAAGACCCAAAAATCCGCAGCGGAAGCCAAATCCCAATGCAATGGAGGTTTCCGGCTCATAATTTAAGGAAGCATCATTTAGTTGAAGCTTTTCCAAAGCATCCCTAAGATCCGGGTATTTTGCCCCATCCGCCGGATACATACCGCAATAAACCATGGAATTTACCTTTTTATAGCCGGGAAGAGGACTTTTACAGGGGTTGTCCAGATCCGTAACCGTATCTCCCACTGCCGTATCCTTCACATTCTTAATAGATGCAGTCAGATATCCAACCATTCCGGCACTCAGTTCCTCGCAGGGAATGAACTGTCCTGCACCAAAATAACCCACTTCCACCACTTCCGCAGTGGCACCGGTAGCCATCATTTTGATCCTGGTTCCCTTTTTTACCCTTCCTTCCATCAGGCGGCAGAAAACAATGACCCCCTTGTAGGAATCATATACGGAATCAAAGATCAGCGCAGACAAAGGCGCATCCGGGCTCCCTTGCGGTGCAGGAATCTTCTCTACGATCTGCTCCAAAACTTCTTCTATTCCAATGCCGTTTTTGGCGGAGATCAATGGCGCATCGGCAGCTTCAATGCCGATCACATCTTCTATTTCTTCTTTTACCCGCTCCGGATCGGCGCTGGGAAGGTCTATTTTATTGATGACGGGAAATACATCCAGATCATGATCTAGGGCAAGGTATACATTCGCCAGTGTCTGGGCTTCGATGCCCTGAGCCGCATCCACCACCAAAATGGCACCGTCACAAGCTGCCAGGGAACGGCTTACTTCATAATTAAAGTCTACATGCCCCGGTGTATCGATCAAATTAAAGATATATTCTTCTCCATCCTTGGCACGATAAATGATACGAACAGTCTGTGCCTTAATGGTAATACCTCTTTCCCTTTCCAGTTCCATATTATCAAGGACTTGTGCCTGCATCTCCCTGCTGGTCAAAAGTCCTGTTTTTTCAATGATCCTGTCCGCAAGCGTGGATTTTCCATGGTCAATATGGGCTACAATGCAAAAGTTGCGGATCTTACTTTGGTCTACCTGCTGCATATGAGTGCCTCCTCATGTTTCTGCATAAAAGTATACCAAAATTCTCATTTTGTGGCAACTTTCTTAAGGCTTTTCTCCCTTCATGACCATAGCAAGGATATGGGCAATGGGTTCTACCGCATTCATGACTTCTTCCACAGTATTGGTCTGGGCTCCCACTTCGATCAACAGGCTTTTGGGGCAATAATGCATATTATAGCGCAGCCCCTTTAAATAAATATTTCTGGAAAAACCGGGATAATATTCATCCGCTGCCAGCTTCATCTGAAAAGAAAAGGCCAGATTTTCCTCCATATAAGGGTTTTCCAGGTAATCTACCGGCCCCGTGCTCTTTAGAAAACTCACGCCATTAAAAAACATGAACTGTGCCGTAGGCCTGCCGCCTACCGTAGTTACCAGCCTGGTGCTGTCTGCCACACCATCTCTGTGGAGATCGATCACCACCTGAATAGAAGGATTTTCTTTCAGTATCCGCTCAATGTCAGGACCCGCCGCAGAATAGGCATAATCCCGGCTTTCCACATCATATACCCCTTTATGATGCAATACGGAAAATCCGTATTCTTCCTCTAGGACTCTGGCCAGTTCGTCTCCTACCCCAATAATGGAAGTTGCCTCATCTCCCGGTATACTGTCTGCAAAACCTTCCTGGGAGTGGGTGTGATAGATCAAAATCTGCGGACCGTCGCCTTCCGTAGAAACGGTGGCATCATAAGAAAGCATCCTGCGGGCATCAAGGCGTTCCGGCCCAATATCTGTGGAAGCGTCCACAGTGTAGAAATGCTTTCTTAAATACTCAAAATCCAGCAATTTTTCATAATCTATCACGACAGAGGGCTGGGTCGCTTTGACAAATTCCGCAGAATAAAATGCACCGTTTTCTCTGGCAATCTCCTGCTGCAGATCCTGGGATAAAAAAATCTCATCCATAGACTCGTCCTCAGCCAGCCCTTCATTTCCCGGTCCGCTTATACCTGCCTCCTCCTCTTCTCTTTCATAATAAAACAGCATCCCCTGGACGCCCGCCATATTTTCCACAGATACAGATAAGGCTTCCTGTTCCTTCCTATATCCATAATATCCGTTGGAAAAGGAGACAATTAGTTTACATAACTCATTGTCTTGTTTCTCATAAAATCCTGTAAGATAAGAAATGCCCGGATAAACCAGGCTAAATAACTGTTCTTTAAATCCTACTTCCAACAGTATCAGCAAACATGCAACTGCCAGGAAAAAAAGAGCGTTTTCCTGCCCCAGTTTTGTCCATCTTCTCCCCATGTTATCACCAGTTAAATATATGAGTGAAAATGCCTGTCTATACCTGTTTGTACAAAAATGCCGTCTGCGCAAAAAAAAAGCACGATACCGGCAGCAGACCGGAAATCGTGCTCATTTTACCTTTTTATTTAGAAAAGATTAGCTGATACCGTTTACAGCTTTTGCTAAACGGGAAACCTTTCTGGATGCATTGTTCTTGTGATAAACGCCTTTGGTAGCTGCTTTATCAATTGCAATGGTAGCATTATTCAATGCCTCTCTTGCTGCATCTGCATCTTTTGCATCAATTGCAGCGTAAACTTTCTTAATGGAAGTCTTAACGCCGGACTTGATGGCTTTATTTCTTTCAGCTTTTGTTCTGTTTACCAAAATTCTCTTTTTAGCAGATTTGATGTTAGCCATGACCACACCTCCTATTTCAAAAATCCTATGCTTAACGCCTGTGTCACGCTTCATCCAGACACGGGCAGACTAATGCGAACACACGCATATTATAATAGCGGAAACCTTTTTTAATGTCAATACATATTTCGCAATTTTTCGGAAAAAATAGAGAACAAAATCCATTTATTTGATTTTAGGAGGCATGATATGCAAAGCCAGCAGATCCGTACAGACCTTGCCCTGGAGGCCCATGAAAGCATCGGAGATACTTCATCCCGCATCCACGGCATCGATGTAGAGGAAAAAAACTACGAAGAAGACCAGGTATTTGTCACCACTGTGTCGGTCACTACCAAAAATGCCGCCAAGACTCTGGGTAAGCCTATGGGTACTTATATCACCATAGAAGCACCCGCTTTGGATGAGCCTGACGAAGAAAGCCACAGAGAGGTTTCCACCCATCTTTCTTCTATTGTAAAGGAACTGATCCCCAATTTTGAAAAAGAACAATCTATTCTGGTGATCGGACTGGGAAACCGGGATGTGACTGCAGATTCTTTAGGCCCCCATGTGATCGACAATCTCTGCATCACCAGGCATATCATCATGGAGTACGGCACTGCTGCCTATGACAAAAGCAAAATGCATTCTGTCAGTTCTTTGGCCCCCGGCGTTATGGCACAAAACGGTATGGAAACCGCAGAGATCATCAGGGGTGTGGTAGAGCAGACCTCTCCTGATGTTTTAATCGTGATCGATTCCCTGGCAGCCAGGACCCTGCATCGCTTAAACCGCACCATCCAGATCACCGATACCGGTATTCATCCCGGATCCGGTGTGGGAAATCACAGAAACGCCCTGACCAAAGAAAGTCTGGGCGTCCCTGTTATTGCCATCGGCATCCCTACCGTCGTAGATGCCGCAACTATTGTTTGGGATGCATTGGATGATTTTTCCAACAAATCCGATCATTCCATCGATCTGCACATGCTTCAGGCCTCCTATGACAATACGCTGTTAAAGGAATTGAACAACATGTATGTCACCGGCAAGGATGTGGATGCCATCATAAAGCGATTGAGCTACACCGTATCCGAAGCATTGAACATGACCTTTGATGATATCTAATGGCGTCCTCCGCCACCGCCGTGGGAATGTCCGCCGGAGGAAATGTGGTGACCGCCGCCACCGCCGCCACCGCCGCTGCTTCTTTGGATATGTCTGGTGGTGGTGTGTTTCGTAAGGAAAATATCCCTCCTATCGTGGAAATGGGGAACTCTGCTTATATATGTATCGGATTTGGTGGTCTTCTTTCCTTTATTGTTGATCACATTGCAGATGATATAAACTACAGTGATAAAAATAGCTGCCGCCCAAATAAAAGACTCCGGAAAACCATCATCTTTCCCGGACATGGTCCGGCTTAAGGAATTCACATAGGTCACATAGGCTCCGTAAGGATCCGAATTAACAGTCCTGCATACATCCTCTATAAGCCAGTTAATGTCGCTTGTGGAATATTTTCGTTCCACCCTGCCGCAGGTGGAAAACCAGCAATAATTG
Source organism: Lachnospiraceae bacterium (assembly GCA_022510725.1). Classification (GTDB taxonomy): domain Bacteria; phylum Bacillota; class Clostridia; order Lachnospirales; family Lachnospiraceae; genus UBA2882. Next base: position 21,222 of record JAFLSW010000006.1, on the reverse strand, counting down.
TCTGCCAACGGATCCACATCTCTTGCCCAGTTATCCAGATACAAGGCCCCGTCTCCCCAGGGAACATCATAGCCGTATTGATTGTCATCATAAAAATCATCGGCATAGTTCATCATGGCATAATCACTGTCGATGGAAGGATCGGCTATGGTAACCAAAACGATGTCGCAGCCGATCTCATTTTCTTTCTGAGCGATCAGCGCCCGCAGCTTATTCTCCTGTTCATCGGTCAGTTTATCCGCATAATCATATACTCTTTCTGCAGGAGCATTGTTATTGGTCCGCTTATAGCCGCCCAAAGTGCCGTTTGCTACCTTGATTCCGATAAAGATCACCAACATAACGGCTACTACGATAAAAATGATTCTAAAATGTTTAAAATAATTTTTCATGTCAGATACCTCCCAAAATTCCGTTCAAAAGATACCCGATAGCCGTAATACATGCAAAAAGGGTTGCCCCATATGCTGCCATTTTGGCAGTGGAAATAGGCGCTCTTCCTACCAGTTTGCCGGTCTGTCCGTTTAAGCGGAAACGATAATCTTTTTGCCTGAACCGGAATACATAGTTCCACACAGGAAGAAGGGCATAATTCTCTGCCATCAAGTCTGTCCGCAGATCATCCGTCTCCGGCGTCACGCTGCTGTATCCCGATATACTCTCTCTCATCAGGGACGATGCATCACTTCTCACCTTATTCCGCGCTCTGGGTTCCAAAGTTTCTTTGTCTATGCTATACATCTCCCCCAAAAAACCGGACATATATTTGGGATCAAAGGCAGTCAAGTCACCATATTCATAGGGCTCTAACAGATCCATTTCATCATCCGGCATGGCAATGGAGGCATCTGCAGGAATCCGTGAAAACTCCGTTTCCATATCCCGGAAGATCTGATAAATAGAGGTCTCCGTATATTCCGTATCGCCGGTGGTCCAGCTCCTGATTTTTTTTGCCTTTGCACTGAAACGATACCGGCAATGATAATCATATAAAAAGAAGGGTATGTAATCACCTTCCATCTTATCCAGGGAGGCTTCCTTCAAAAAAGTACTTGGCACAAACAGCTTTCTGCCAAACTCTTTCTTAAGAATCTCTTTAGCCTGTTCCTTGCCGATCTTAAAGGGCAGGATCAGATGGGGTCTCAACTCCCCGCTGATGCGCTGGTCAAAGATCATATAAGCGCCGCAGTGCTGGCATTTAGTGGCACTGTCATATTGTTTTGGCTGGATAGGCGCCCCACAGGAGACACATTGCACCATGCCATCTCCCTGTACCATTTCTTCTGTATCAAGGCTGTCACAGTGGGGGCAGCGCATGCTGCCTTTTTCCGGAGACCAAAGGATATTGGCTCCGCAGCTTTTACATTTAAATATCATAGCTTCCCCTTCCTTTGCTTTATTTTATTGCTCTATTATTTTATATTTTACTGCAAACCGCTTCATTTTGCCATAAAAAATACATCTTTTCCTACTTTTTTTCATATTGCACTGTTTTTCTGCCTCTGTTATAATGTTCCATGTGTGAGCATATACAAAATACATAAAAGAAGGAGAAATATATTATGAAAAAAAGTAAATTGATCACTTTGGCTTTGGCCGGCGTTATGGCTTTATCCTTATGTGCCTGCGGAGACAAGATACCTGAAAATACCGTGTTTTCCGAAGACGATCTGCCCGGCAAGACCATCGGCGTACAGTTAGGAACTACCGGTGACATCTTTGCCAGCGAATTTGAAGAAGATGGTTCCACCATTGAGCGTTACAACAAAGGTAATGATGCCGTTATGGCTTTAAAACAGGGCAAGGTAGATTGTGTTATCATCGACAATCAGCCTGCACAGGCTTTTGTGGCAAAAAATGACGACCTGACTATCCTGGAAGAGGAATTTGCCGTTGAAGAATATGCCATCTGCATCAGCAAAGACCATCCCGAACTGACCCAGGATTTCAATAAAGCTTTGGCTGAGTTAAGATCGGAAGGCACTTTAGACCAGATCGTAGCAAACTATATCGGAGACGATACCAAGGGAACCTGCCCTTATGTGACTCCCGAAGGAACCTCTTATCCCAACGGCACTTTGGTCATGGCTACCAACGCTGCTTTTGAGCCTTACGAGTACTATTCCAACAATGAAATCACAGGAATCGATGTGGAAATCGCAAGAGCGATCTGCGATAAGCTGGGCTATGAACTGATTATCGAGGATATGGAATTCGATTCCATTATCACTGCCGTACAGTCCGGCAAGGCTGACTTCGGTGCAGCAGGCATGACCGTAACAGAGGATCGTCTGAAGAACATTGATTTTACAGACACCTATACCACTGCTACACAGGTCATTATCGTAAGAAAAAAATAAAGGAGTCACGCTTTGGATGCATTGAAAGAAAAGTTTATACAAAACTTTATTCAGGATGATCGATACCAGTATCTTTTAAACGGATTAAAGAACACTCTCACGATCACCCTGTTTGCAGTATTATTAGGTATTGCACTGGGGTTTTTGGTGGCTATCATCCGTTCCACCTATGATAAGACACACAAGCTGAAATTTTTAAATCTCATATGTAATTTATATTTGACCATCATCAGGGGAACACCCGTTATGGTTCAGCTGTTGATTATATACTATGTTATTTTTTCAAGCGTTTCTGTCAATAAGATATTCGTAGCCATTCTGGCCTTTGGCATCAATTCCGGAGCCTATGTGGCGGAGATCGTCCGCTCCGGCATCATGTCCATTGACCAGGGACAGTTTGAAGCAGGACGAAGCCTGGGCTTTTCCTATCCCCGGACCATGTACCATATCATCATGCCCCAGGCCTTTAAAAATGTACTGCCTGCCCTTGCTAACGAATTTATCGTATTATTAAAGGAGACCTCCATCTGCGGCTATATCGGATTACAGGATCTGACAAGAGGCGGCGATATCATCCGGAGCATAACTTATGAAGCATTTATGCCACTGATCGCAGTAGCCTTTATCTACCTGATCATGGTCATGATCTTAACCTCTTTGGTTAAGATGCTGGAAAGGAGGTTGCGAAGCAGTGAGAGATAATACATTAAAAGAAGAAATCGAAAGTACAGACGACGGCATGCTCTTCCGGATCGATGATCTGTGCAAAAGCTTTGGCAGCCTTTCCGTTTTAAAGAATGTATCAACAGAGATCAAAAAAGGCGAAGTGGTGGTGATCATCGGTCCTTCCGGTTCCGGTAAATCCACTTTTCTCCGTACCTTAAATCTGTTAGAGGAACCGACTAAAGGCACGATCCTTTTTAAGGGGACAGAAATCACGGGAAAGCATAAACACATTGACCAATACAGGCAGAATATCGGTATGGTATTCCAGCATTTTAATCTGTTCCCCCATATGACGATCCTGAAAAATATGACCCTGGCTCCTATTAAGCTTTTAAAAATGCCCAAAGAAGAAGCTGAAAGAATGGCCATGGAATATTTAAAGCGGGTAGGTCTTGCAGAAAAGGCGGATGCTTATCCCAGCCAGTTATCCGGCGGGCAGAAGCAGCGAATTGCCATTGTACGGGCTTTATGTATGAATCCTGAGGTACTTCTTTTTGATGAGCCCACCTCCGCCCTGGATCCGGAAATGGTAGGCGAGGTATTGGAGGTTATGAAAGATCTGGCTAAATCCGGTATGACGATGCTGGTAGTAACCCATGAAATGGGCTTTGCCAGAGAAGTAGGCTCCCGCGTACTGTTTATGGACGACGGCAGGATCGTGGAAGAAAATACCCCCGGCGAGATCTTTACCAATCCACAGAGCGACAGACTGAAAGATTTTCTATCCAAGGTGCTGGTTTAGAAACTGGCATGGTTAAATAAAACAATTCTGGCTATTCAAACCGCGCCAGATGATGTGTAATATGCTAACTATAGCAATGACATCATCCGGTGCGGCTTTTTCTTTACCGCTATCCGGGTGTAAAAGGAGGATTTTACATGAATGTACAAACTAAAACCACGAAGATCGTATTAGCAGGACTGATGGCAGCACTGACCTGCATCGCTACCATGCTGATCCGTATCCCTACCATAAAAGGCTATATCCATATCGGAGATTGTATGGTCATCGCTTCCGGCATATTATTGGGCCCCTTTGTAGGCGCTCTGGCTGCCGGGATCGGTTCTATGCTGGCGGATCTGTTAGGCGGTTATTATGTATTCAGCATTGCAACCTTTGTGATCAAATTCTCTGCGGCATTTGCGGCAGGTGTGGTATTTCAGTCCGCATCCAGAGTATTGCGAAAATACACCATTCCCCTTACCGCCCTTTCCGGTCTGGCCTCCGGTATCATCGTTGTGGCAGGCTACTTTATATTTGAGATTTTTTATGGCGGCATGGCTTATGCCGTTACCGAAATCCTGCCCAACTGCATTCAAGGACTGGCCGGTGTTGTCCTTTCGGCCGCATTGGTTCCGATCTTGCTGCAGATTCCTGTGATCCGGAACAGCAGACTTTCCCTTACACGGAAAGAAAAAAATGCATGAGGCATTTGCATAACATTTGTTTTTCTATTACGCATTTTCAGTATTTATGTGCCTTTGGATGTTATTAAATCTGAATTTAATATTATTCCGTTTTTTGTTGCGATAGTTATTTAAACTCTCTGCAACCAAACATTTTTTTTTAGATCACATCCCCGCCTTATGCCTTCCACGCAAATAAAAAGCAGGTGTTACCACCTGCTTTTATATCATTGCATGTCTTTGGTTTATCAATGCATTCTGATTATTTTATTACCAGCTCGTCCCATCTGTCTGCGCTTACCAGAGCAATATAAGTCTTACCAGTATTTAAGATGATCTCATTTCCGTCCATATCGAAAAACTTGGTCGGATAGATATCGTCCTGCTTGGACCAGGTAACAGGAATGGCTTTTCCGCCTGTTATATAATAGCCGCTCATGCCACTTCCTTCTTTCACAAAGAAGTTCATATAGCCGTTATCATCTAACTGCTCATGTTTGCATTCCTGGATGATCACATTGGTAAATTCCATATAGGAACCGTTGCCTGCATCCTTGTACTCCTGCCCATACTCGGAATAACGATAGGTGCCTGTTTCCGCCATATATTCCAGCCTGGAAGAATTGTGAGGGAAAGGCAGCTCTATGCCGGTACAGTCAATAGCATTCCCTGCCGTGCTAAGATCTACCGGGTGGGATTCGGAAGCAAACTGGAAATGGGATCCCTGATAGTATATATTATACTCTCTTTCAACGCCGGATTTCTCAAACTTTGCGTCCAGATCTCCACTCAAAACATACTCTGTAAACTCTGTGGACTTACCGTTATTGACACGGCTGAAACCGCCGTTAAAGTTATCCACAAAAGGATTTTTGGTAAAGAGATCAATATAGAAGGGACCACCATCATGGCAGACAATGGCATTCCACTCAGGTGCGATCTGTAAGTTGGTTGTCCTGGTGCTTCGGATGCTGCCAAGCTGTTCAATCTTCTCCCAATCCTTTACCAAAACCATAAATCTGGTGATTTCGCCATTTAAGGTGCTGTTCATCATTTCATATACCACATCTGCTTCGGAAATACCATAATGAGGCAGCGCGATCTTTTCATTATCGATCATAACCGCAACAGGTCTCTGATTCTTCAGACTTTCATCGATCCATTCATTGGTCAGCTCGCTGCGATACATACCGGGACGAACCTCTTCAGGCTCTTCCTCCTGTCCTCCATCTACAACGGTTACCGAGTCTTCTACGGCCGGTTGTTCCTCCGTCTGAGACTCCTCTTCCTCCTGCTTTCCACAGGCGATAAGAGATAAGCACAGCCCACAGGTCAATAATAGATACATTAGTTTTTTCTTCATTTGCTCGTCCTCTTTGTTAAAAATTTTGTAACAATTTCATTATAGAAAAATATGAAAAACTTGTCAATGCAAGTCAGCCTACAAATCCGCACCATCATGCACTTATCTGCTTATTTCCCGTCTGTAAAGGGCGACTGATCCAGCCTGATATAATATCCCTGATCATGATGACAGACCGGGCACTCCAAAGGCGCCTCGTCTCCTTCATAAATATAGCCGCAGTTTAAACAGATCCAGGAAGTGCTTGTTTCATTTTTATGAAGCGTCCCCTGCTCCAAATACTCCGCAAATTTTCCAAAACGGTCTCCATGGAATTTTTCAATCTCGGCTATCATATGGAAAGAGGCCGCAATAGAATCAAAACCTTCCTCCCTTGCCACTTCTTCAAAATGCTTGTATACATCATCATGCTCTTCATATTCATTGTGCTGAGCCATCCTAAGAAGCTCTGCCAGGTTTTCTGATAGATCCACCGGATAGGATCCGTCAATATGAATGTTCTCTCCCGCCATCTCCTTTAAATGATCATAAAAGATCTCCGCATGCTCTTTTTCCTGATCTGCAGTGTAAGTAAACGCCTCAGCAATGGCCTGCTGATTCTGTTTCCTTGCCACGCCTGCCCCAAAAGTATAACGGTTTCTCGCCTGACTTTCTCCTGCAAAAGCCCTCATCAGATTCTCTTTCGTCTGACTGGATTTAAAATCTACTGCCATCATATCTCCTCCTTAAGCAATCTATTTTATTTCCAGTATTGCCCAAAAATTCTTCTGACATACAGCAGGATCATTTATACAGCTTTTTCTTTCCATTTCTGCCTGGTTGCCGGAAAAGAGATTCCATCCTCTTCTAAAGGTTTGATCTTTCCCAATATGAGATATCCGGCCAAAAGCAATACAGCGCTCAGGACAATGCCGACAGCGTATACAGCCATCTCTGACCCTTCCGGAAACTGAGCCCATAACAATTCCATCAGATGAGAGGACGCATTCACGGAAGCATGCATCAGCATACACACAAATATATTGCGGTATTTTCCATATATATAGCCAAGCACCAGCCCCAAAAAGAAAGCGTAACATCCCTGCACCAGATTAAGATGGATCAACCCAAAAGCAAAAGCCTGAATACAGTTTGCCACCCAGAATCTCATACTGACCTTTCCCGCAAGACGGAAAGTTATGCCTCTGCATAGCATTTCTTCTCCTATGGGTGCCAAAAATGACGCACATAGGAAGCTTAACAATGTCTCCTCCATCAATCCGCTCTGTTCCATCAACTCCTTATAAGAGTTCAAAGCATTCGGAAAGCAGGCATCTATCAGGCTCAGAATGCTGCTGACAAAGCACTGTAAAAAAATGCCCGCCACGATCACCACAACAAAAGCCTTGATCCCCGGCTTCTCCCGATCTGCCGGAGGATTTTTCCTTCCATAAGCAAGATAATACCAGAGTCCGAATATGATCAGCCCGGCAAGTTGGACCAAAAGGATGATCAAGGTCAGATTCCCATTATAGACATCCAAAACCTGCTGCATCAATTGTCCTTGGCTTAAATCGATACCGGAATCCGCCTGAGAAAAAGAAATATAGAATGCCAAGAAAAATACCACTCCAACAGATATGGTAAGCTGAAGCAGTATATACACGATTCCCGGCAGCATGGAAACAATAAAGTAACCTAATTTTGAAAATAACTTCTTCATTTTTATCACCTTCAAACTCTATTTTCAACAATGACTTAACAAAATGAAAGCATATTTTGTATAAAAAGCGAAGAACCAAACCGGACTCTTCGCTTTCTCGAATCTTTATTTAGCTTATTTCTTTTCAACCTCGTTTTCTTCCTCAGGAAGTTCCGATGTACAATGCGGACATCGTACCGCCTTAATGGAAATCTCACTCTGACAGAAAGGACAGGTCTTGGTCGTCTTTTCTTTGGGCTTTTCCTTTTTTCCCAGGTCCATCAGCTTATTGATTCCCTTTATCAGGCAGAACAGAATAAATGCCATAATGATAAAGTTGATGACTGATGCTAAGAATGCACTTCCGAATCCTGCTACATCCTGCAGATTGTAGGTGGCATGTCCTGTCAATACATTTAATATCGGTGTTATAAAATTGTCCGTCAGAGATGTAACGATACCGGAAAAAGCGCCGCCGATAATAATACCGATGGCCATATCCATTACATTTCCCCGAAGGGCAAAGGCCTTAAATTCTTCCATGAATTTTTTCATGTTTTCCGGTCCTCACTTTATTTTACTTTTACGCCTGTTCTTCAGGTTCAGGCTCATCCAGCATCAGATCATCGCTTTTCTTTCCGGCTATGGCATTCATTTCGTCTACTGCACCGGAAATAATGCTGATATCGGTTCCGATCTGACCATAGATCTCTTCACTCTGCTTGGACAGATCGCTCTGCTGTTTTGCAAGGATACTGAAGGATGCTCCTGCCGTACCAAGCCTTGCAGCCTCAATAGCGGAGTTTAATGCCAGAATACCTTCCTTGGAAGCGATCCTGGTAAGCTTTTTGGAGTTATCTTCAATCCTGTCGATGACGCCGTTGATCTTTTCCAGATTTTCGTCAAAGGCTCTCAACATGGTATTTTCCTTATACTCTTCATACTTTCCATTGACATATATTTCAATAGCCATTCCCAACAAATCCGCACAGGCTCTGATACTTTCTTCCGGCATGGAGTTTATATTACGGAATGCGTCTATGTATTCGTCGGAATCTACGCCGATCTCACGAGCGAGCTTGCGGATATCTTCTTCATCAACAGGCTGGTCGCTGGGCATTACCTGACCGCCGATAGCTGTCATGACCACTTCACCTGTATCACGAAGGCGGATGGGATATCCAAAATCCATCAACCCCGCATGGCACTTATAGCAGCCCTTCTCCAGACCGGCTCTTTCCAGACCGTGCTGATCTGTATCCACGCATCTGCGGAGTCCCTCTTTGGTGCCCCTTGTATACTTAATACAAAAATCAGTGAAATTGCAGTCACCGGTGATATATTCACCTTTTGAATCTGTAAAGATAGAAGCAAGTCCTGTGGCTTTGGACCAAGCCGCCTGAATCGCTTCCAATTCTTTTAAATCTACAAATTCCCTAATATCCATCGTGATCCCTCTCAATCTCTTATGATTATCCTTTTATGTACGATACATCTTATTGTACAATATTTTTTTGTTTTTTACAACCAAAAATCCTGTTTTTATTCTACTTATGGTTCGGGCAGAAAAATATGTTCCAGGATATCGTGCAGAACCCGAATATGCAGGATTCCATACATCAGACCGGCCCCTGCCACATTTAAGATCAGGTCATCGATATCGCAGGAACCGGAAAAGGTGACAAACTGCAATATTTCTATCACCATTACAATTCCTGTCATCGTTATAACAAATACAGGAAAGGACTGCTGCTTTTTAAAAATGAGGGGCAGGAAAAATGCAAAGGGCATAAAGGCTGCCACATTTCCCAGGATATTATAGGTAAATGCATAAGTATTGATATATCCTTTTACATATCCGTTAATAAAAGAACCGATGGTCCGAAAAGGAATGATATTAAAATAATTTCTGATATAATCACGGAAGGCACTTCTGTTCCAATTCATAAAAAACAAACCGCTTCTTCCGAAATAGTCGTCAAACAGCGTCAGGGTGCAGAGCAGCACAAGATATAAGAAAAACCATATGATGATGTTGATCTGATAAGGCTTTCTTTTATATGGCTTGTCCAAATTTTTGCTTAAAGATCTGCTCCCCATATACATAAAAAGACAGCATCCTGCCAAAAGGAAAAGCCTGTTAGCAGGTGTAAACAGAATATAATCATTTACTTCCAATATGCAATAGTCCATGATCATGAGCAGCGCTGCCGCATACATGATCGCCGATAGGATATAAAACCGTTTCTTTTTCATATGTCAATCCTTATATACAAAAGTCCACCAGAATAATGTCCGGTCCGATTTGTCTGATATTGCCAAAGGGAATCTCATATTCCTCTCCCGGACAGATAAAATTGATCAGTCCGTTTTTGGGAGATACGATCAGCTTACAAATACAGCCTTTGCACTCGTCAAATTCCAGATCCACCACATGCCCCAGCTTTCTGCAATCCTTGATGCTGATCACTTCCTTGCTGCATAATTCATCAAAGGTCATAAAAATGCCACCAATGCCTTTTTATTATCATATGTTACAGGAAGGGCTTTGGTGTCTTATTGCAGATTCTCTGCAAGCTTTCTGTACTGAGAAAGGAACTCCTGTTCCACTTCTTGAAAAGGGCGTTCATAAAAGTCAGGCTCCGTATGAAGCTGTAAGCCTTCCGGCAGGATCTTTTCTCCCATGTAATGATAAAACTCATGATACAGCATGGCATCATCTATCCCACTGATCTGTTCTTGCTCTTCTTTACTCGGAAGTCTGTCTAAAAACCGTTCATAAATGGCATTTTGAAGACGGCGTTCTATGACTATATATTCTTTCATTTCCTTTTTGACCGGTCTTGTGATATCGGAAATGTACGCTTCGCTGGCATCATGTAAGAGGCACATCAGCGCCACTTCATTGCTATATCCTCTTGCCAGCGCTTCTTTGCTGCAGCCGATGCAATGCTGGCCTACAGAATAAAATTCCGGAAAATGACCGTTTGCCCTGGTCATGAGAGATAAAGCATGGGCAATGTCCTCTATGAGAATGTCTTCCTGCTTTGGCTCCAAGGGCAGAAAATGTATTTTATTGGCTGTTGTGATATGCTCTGACATAAGCCGCTCCTTTCTTCTTTACAGTCGAAATACCACACCCAGTACCGCAGCACTGAGGATAAACACCGCCGGATGCAGTTTTTTAATGGGTTTTACAAACATCAAAAAGAACGCCATGATGCAGATCGCGATACTCCCTATGGCCGGCGTCATGACACCTGCAGCATCCGGGGTAAACAAAGATACCCTGCATATGCCTATGACTGCGGAAAGGATCAATGCCGTTACCGCAGGACGAATGCCGCTAAAGACCCATTTCACATATTGATTTTCCTGAAAGTTGATCAAAAACTTGGCGATCAGGATAATGATGACGATGCTGGGCAAGACCAATCCCAGAGTGGATACAATGCCGCCTGCCATGCCAAGAGTAGTAAAGCCTACATAGGTTGCCATATTCAGTCCTACCGGTCCGGGGGTGGATTCACTGATGGCGATCATATTGGTCAGTTCCTCCATAGTATACCAGGAACTTTTTTCCGATAGTTCCATCAAGAAAGGAATGGTAGCCGGGCCGCCTCCTATGGCAAATAAGCCGATCTTAAAAAATTCATAAAACACTTGCAAATATAACATCATGCCTGCTTCACCCCTGCCTTTCCCAAGATCACGCCGATGATGCCGGCTAAAGCAACGATCCCGATGGTAGGAAAACCGGTAAGCATCACGATCAAAAATGCTGCGATGCAAATGATCCAGCAAGAAGGACTTACCAGGCTTTTTTTAGCCAGGGTCAGCACGGTGTGCAGCATCAGAGCGCAGATCATGCCTCGGACGCCTGCTAAAGCATGCTGCAGCCATACATTGTCCATCCACTCCCGAAGGAATGCCGCTACCAGCGTAATGATGATAAGGGATGGAGAAACCATGCCAAGGGTAGCAAAAATGCCGCCCGGCACACCTGCCTTTTTATATCCCACATAGGTAGCCGTATTGACCGCGATAATACCCGGCGTGCACTGACCGATGGCATAGCAGTCAAGCAGTTCATCTTCGGTAGTCCATTCCTTCTTTTCCACCACCTCATATTTTAACATAGGCAGCATGGTAAGGCCGCCTCCAAAGGTCAAAATCCCGATTCTGAAAAATGTTCCGTACAGATCCCATAATAGATTCATAACCGCACCTCAACTTCCTTTTGCAGTTTCATTTCATCCGGCAATACTTTGCAGCAGACTGCCCTGATGATGACGCCGGCCTCCTTTGCCCGCTTTAAGGCTTCTCCAAAAGCAGGATGAGTGGTTATATTGGGTTCAAACCATTTCACATCCTCCATTTGTATCACAAAAAGGACAGCTGAAAGAAAACCTTCTTTTACACATCCCATCAATTCTTCCACATGCTTGATGCCCCTTTCGGTAGGCGCATCGGGAAATCGGACGATGCCGTCTTCTTCCAAGGTCACCCCTTTTACTTCCAAAAAAAATTCTCTGCCGTCCTTAAGGCTCCCCCAAAGATCGAACCGGGAGCTGCCATGGGTAACCTCCCGTCTTAAGTTTGCGATACCCAGACTTTCTTTTTCCTTGTCTAAATATTCGTATACAACAGCATTGGGCAGCTGAGAATCCATGTTAATAAGCCGTTCTCCCTTTTTCACTGCGATCAGATCGTAAGCGGTTTTTCTCTCAGGATTATCCGACTTTTCCAGATACACTTCACAATCCTTCACAAGCAGTTCCCTGCATCTGCCCGTATTCTTTACATGGCATACTTCCATCCTGCCGTCCATTTCCACATGGGCAATAAACCGGTTGGGACGCTCTTTAAATATGCCTTTACAAATATGCTTATATTTCATACTATCATTTCCACGGCGCTGCCCCGCCCTCTTTCTCTTTTGATCACGATCTGCTTTTCCATGCGGTTTTTCAGTTCCGGCACATGGGATATGATACCTATAATTCGGTTAGTACTAGATAACTCGTGTAGGGTTTTCACTGCCCGCTCCAATGCCGCTTCATCCAAAGTGCCAAAGCCTTCATCCACAAATAACGCATCGGTTTCAATGCCTCCTGCATTGGCGCTGACCTCTTCGCTCATACCAAGGGCCAGAGAAAGGGCAGCCAAAAAGGACTCGCCGCCGGATAAGGATTTTACACTGCGGCTTCCTTCGTTTTTTAACATATAATAGTGGTCCAAAACATGCAGCTCCAGGCCGCTTTGGCTTTTCTGGTTATCTGCTCCTGCTCGCAGCAATTCAAATCTGCCATCGGTCATTTTCATCAGATGCACATTGGCCCTGTCAATGATCCGATCAAAATAAGCCATCTGTACATAGGTTTCCAGGGCGATCTTTTCCTTGCCGGAAAGAGTTCCTGTTGCAGTATCGGAAAGGGCTTTTACCATCTGCCATTTCTGCTCTGTTTCATGGAAACGCTGAAATTCTTTCTTTACTTTATGTAAGATATCTTTATCGGTCTCTGCCATCCGATATACTTCACGATACTTTTCTTCCAGCTCTTTCTTGTCAGCCTCTAAAGCCTCCCGTTCCTTTTGCAGCGTTTCCTCGTCTTCCTCTCCCGCCTGTTTTTGCTGCTCCTTTAAGGCTTCCCCGATCGTTTCTAAAGCCTGCTTAAATCCGGCTTCGTCCCGCAGGCATTTTTGCAGTCCCTCTGACGCCTCATTATATACCTGTTCCATGGCATTCACTTGTTGTGAAAGCTTTTTGATATCCTCTGCGGCCTCTTTTTCTCCTGAAAAAGGAAGCCGGTCCGCCAGTTCTCTCTCCTGCTTTTGTTGCTGCTTTAGCGCCTCTTTCTCCCTGACCAGCTCTTCCCGCTTTTCCTGCAGTCTTTCTTTTTCCTGTTTTAATTCTTCTTCCATGACAGGAATGGTCTCACTAAGACTTTCCAGCTTTTTACATTGCCCTTCCTTTTTGTTCTTTTCTTCCCCTGCTTTTTCCATGACTTTCTGCAGGTCTTCCTTTGCGTCAGCCGGATCAAAAATTTTCTGAATCTGCTCCCGCCATGCTAAAGCAAGGGCTTCTTCCTCCTGCTGCAGCTGCTTTTGTAATGCATCTGCCCTACCGCTTATTTTGTTGATGCGTTTACTTATTTCATATACCTGCTGTCGTCTTTCTTCCGCCTCCTGTCTGGCTTCTTCCACCTGGCTTTGTCTGGGCGTTTCCTCTAAGGTATCTGCCGGAACAGGATGATCGATAGAACCGCATACAGGACAAGGCTCTCCATCTTTCAACCGGGATGCCAGCACACCTGCCTGTCCATCCAAAAAAGCCCGCTCCAGTTTATCTGCTTCATCCTTTGCTTCTTCCCACAGATTTTTATATTTGTTATAATTCTTTTGCTCTGTCTCTATTTCCCTGTTTAGCTCGTCCCATTCTTTTTGCCTATCCCCATAAGCGGAAAGGTCTTTTTCTATGGAACACAGAGCCTCCCATCTCTTTTCCAAGCTGCCTGCTTCTTCCCTGCAGACAGACAAGGAACGCACTGTCTCTTTTCCCTCCTGCAAAGCTGTTTCCTTTTCCTTGCAGGATACATCTAACTGTACCGTTTCCTGTTCCAGACTTTGCAGTTTTGCTTCCTTCTCTTCACATGCTTTTCTCAAAGCTTCCAGCTTGCTATATTCCGACAGACCTTCTTTTTTCACAGCAAGGTCACTTTTTAACCTTTCCAATGCCGGCTTTTTCGCCTCCTGCTCCTGTAAAAGGGTTTCCCATTGTCCCTTTTCCTTTTGAAGCCTTTTTAAGCCTTCTTCCTTTTCCTGCTGCTGTGCCAGAGTCTGTTTTACGGTCTCATACTGTTTTAACTTTCCTGTGACTTCTCCAATCAGCTTATTTAACCTGCCAAGCTCTTTCTCCCCTTTTTCGGCCTGCTCCTTAAGATTGCCGGAAAGGTCTGTTAAGAGCTTCAACACCTCATCCGATGAAGGATACTGCCTTTCTCTTTTTAGCTGTTCTACATCCTGATACAGTACATGGCTTTCCGGGCACAATAAGCCCTCTAAGTACTGACCGATGCTGCGGGATATCTCTTCATATTCCCGCTTTAATTCGTTGTTTTTACGCTGAAGTTCCTCTTGCAGCACCTTGAAGCGTTCTGTCCTAAAAATATCCCGAAAGATCTTGCCCCGTTCTTTCGTATCTGCTAAAAGCAGCTTTAAAAAATCGCCCTGGGCGATCATAGCGATCTGGGAAAACTGTTCTTTATTCAGACCCAGAAGTTCTGTAACCTTGTCATTTACATTTTTCACGCCTGCTATAAGCTGTCCGTCAGGAAGCTGCAATTCCGCCTCAGGGCGCTCCTTGGTCTCACCTTCGCCCCGGTCTTTTTTTCGCATATATTCCGGGTTACGCTTAATGTGATACACATCGCCTTTGTACAAAAAAGAAAGCTCCACAAAGGTCTTGGTAGAAGGATCCGCAAATTTACTGCGCAGCATGGAAGCCTCCCGCCTGCCGCCGCTGCTTTCCCCAAACAGGGCAAAGGTAATGGCATCAAACAGGGTAGTCTTCCCCGCGCCGGTATCACCGGCAATGAGATAGACCCCTCTATCTCCCAGCTCATCAAAGGGTACGCATATCTCTTCCCCATATGGTCCGAAAGCAGACATTTTAAGCTCTATGGGTTTCATTGCACATCCTCCCAGATATCTTCCATCAGTTCCAGTAAATAATCCTTTTGTTCCTCACTTAACTGCGAATTATTTTGCATCTCGTAAAATTCCGAAAAAAGAGCAAGGGGACTTTTTTGTTCTACTCTTCTTTCCACATGATCGATTCCCATCGCCCTGCTCCTCTTGTTGTCATACTCTAACTTCATGATATTGGGATATATGGCAGAAAGCTTACCCAATACAGCAGGGATTTCTTCTTCATCCGTCAGGGTAATGGAAAGATAATCTTCTACATTTGTATTTTCATAATTTTCCTTTTGAGTTAGCTCTAGATAACTACCTTTGATCTTCCGCATATCTCGTAAAGGCACCAGTTCCCTGGTCTTTACGATCACCTCTCCTTTTTCCTTCAATTCCACCAGCGTCACGCTCTTTTTATGATCCGCTTCGGAAAAGGAATACTTTAAGGGAGAACCGGCATAACGCATCGTTTCCCGCAACACTTTCTGTGGCCTGTGAAGGTGACCTAGCGCAACATAATCCGCACCATCAAAAAGGCCGGCGGATATGCCATCCAGCCCGCCTACGGAAATCTCTTCGGAATCGCTTCTGTCCGCTCCCGTTAAAAACTGATGCACCAATAGGACATTCCGTTTTGCAAGGTTCAAATCCAGACTTTTTAAAACGACCTCCATAGCGCTTTCGTAATCGGTTATCTCTTCCTCCGGAAAATACTGCCTGACTGCAGAAGGCTTCAAATAGGGGATGAGATAAAAGTAAACCTCTCCGTACTCATCCTTTTTTGTGATTTTTTCCACCTTACCCTTATAGACTTCCGAAATATGTATCCGGCTCTCCCAAAGCAGCTTTCTGGCAAAAGAAAGCCGCTCCGGGGAGTCGTGATTGCCGCTTATCAATAAAACAGGAATTTTTCGATCAGATAATCCTGTCAAAAACCAGTCAAACAGCAGGACTGCATCTCCGCCCGGCATACTTTTATCATATACATCTCCTGCGATGAGAACCGCATCCGGCTCTTCCTCATCCGCAATATTAAGTATCTGCTCCAGGATATGTCTCTGGTCTTTTAGCATGGAGTACTCATTGACCCGTTTTCCGATATGAAGATCCGACAGGTGCAAAAGCTTCATACAGGCTCCTCCCCTAGTTTTTTACAAAGGCATCTGTACCGTGCTTGCAGATTGGACAGATAAAGTCTGCCGGCAATTCCTCTCCTTCATACACATAACCGCACACCTTACAGGTATAACCGCTTTTCTTTGCTTCGGCAGGTCTGGGTTTGATATTTTGCTGATAGTAGGTATAGGTAACGCTGGGATCCTTGGATAAAACTTCCGCTGCCGTTACATCTGCAACAAACTGAATATGAGTACCCAGATCGTACTGCTCCACAACCTTGCCGCTGATATAAGCGTTGGTACAATTGGTCAGATAATAAATGCCGTTTTCTGCCTTCTCTTTGAATCCCCAATTTGTAAACTTATCCGTATCTTTTCCACTTTGGAATCCGAAATGTGTAAACACCTCAAACTGGGTCTTCTCCGTCAGGACAGATACATTAAATTCTTTGGTCTTATCGATCATTTCACAGGTCTTATTGCCTTTATTTACCGTAATACTGATGCGTAGAGGGCTGCTGGTCACCTGCATAGCAGTATTGATGATACAGCCGTTCTGTTTTTCACCGTCCTTTGCACTCAACACATAAAGCCCGTAACTCAACTGAAACAATGCACTTTGATTCATGATCCTTCTCTCCTATTCTATTTGGAATTTTATTCGCTATTATGATTATAAGTTGCAATCTACTTGGTTTCAAGAGTTATATTCAAATTCAAAGCCGGCTCTGTCGCTGATAAAATCGCAAAGCAAAACTCCCCTATCAGAAAACAGATACCGGGCTTTACAGGAAGGGCTTTCATGGATGATCCTGCTCATCCTGCCGCCAACAGGCGCATGGAGGGGATGGGCATTCTTTTCCATCAGCTCTGCCGTCAATTCACAGTCTCCCTGTTTTACCGTAACAATATTTTTCCCAATTTGCTTAACAGAAGCACCCCGATAGGTGGCAATGCGATACTCCCTTCCCTTAAGTAGGACAACTCCTATGATCCCGGTAAAATGAAAGCCCAACAGAGGAATATCCGCTACGGAAAGCATCAGGGAACCGTTTTCAAAAAAGCTCTGTGTCCAGATATATTCTTTCGGAAAGGAACGACCTCTGTCTCCTTCCAGATATCCCTTACCGTTTTGAAACACATACTTGATTCCGTTTATCTCCACCCAGCCCTCTATGTCATGCTCCATGCTGTAAACGCTGTGCCTGCATTGCATAAAAGGGATAAATCGGAACCATCCCATGATATCATATTGAATGGGGGAAAAATGAGAAAAGCGAAGCATACCTTTGATGCAAAGGCCTTTCTTGCGGATATTTAGGCGTATTCCCTTTTGACCAAAGAAACAATCCCCTATCCTGACAGACAAAGGTTTTTCCTGATATTGGAGCGATAGAAAAGGTATGTGGAAGACCTCATCGTCCGTAATGATCTGCAGCGATGCCGTCACCTTGTGACCCACCCTATGATATGCGGGAATAAACGCTATGGTCTTATCCTTGCTACAGCATTTAAAATACCATCCTTTAAAATATCCCATATGAAAATGCCCACCTCCAAACTTGCTATCTTAGCATATAGCATTTGCTGTTTTGGAGGTGGGTATGCAAAACATTAGTAATCTAAAAAACAACCGTTTTCCAATTGATAATATGTGCTTTCTACTTGAATTTGATCGTATGTGTTATAAAAAGAAATATGAATATCGTTTAATCCATCCCCATTCAAGTCAGCAACCGCAATATCCTCTTCATGTTTTATGATCCTGCCCGGACCAAATGCAGACAGATATATTCTTTTCCCTTCCTCATCCAGGATATATATGACAGGTGCTTCCTTTAATCCCTGCGATGTGTCAACTCCATGTTCTTCATAGACCAATTTTGCTTCTTTTCCCGGATATAGTTCAATAACATAACTTCTTTGAGATAGCATTGCCCCTTGATTATAATAAGACGAATCGTGATTATAAAAAGACGAACCGCCAACTGAGTGTAAAAACCAGCCATTTTCCATTTGATAATATATGACCGATATTTTCTCAGTGTCCACTTGTCCCCTTACGATAATATCTTTCCTGCCGTTTCCGTCATGATCATAGAATTCAAATTTTAAAGAATCATAGTGCTCATAACCGGTATTGATCATGGGGATCCTATATAATATATTCTCCTCCTCATCCACCAAATATGCATCCGGAAACACATGGGCAGCCTCCATCATATTCAGTTCTGTTACAAGCTGCACCCTCCCCCATTCTTCCAACTCGATCTGCCATCTTTTTTCATCTTCCTCAGAAAACTTATGCTGCCAGTCAGAAAGCTTTAATGGACGAAATTGATAGGTCCCATCCCATTGCTCATCCAACTTAAATCCATTTGCTCTGTTCCCGGTGGAGGAATAATCAATTTCCACTTCAATACCTTCCTCTCCCATAAACCGAAAAACAAGCGTCCCTTTATTTCCTGATGAATCTGAAAATTCACATACCGCTTTTCCGTCATTTATGCTCCCCGAAAAAAAGCCCACATTATTCGGCGGATCATAAGTCAATTTGTAAGTATACGGCACCCATATATCGGCTGTTGCAAATAACCCCTTTATTTGACCCTTTTCTATTTCGGTAATCACGAAGGAGGGAGGCGCGGAATAGGCTGATATGGGCTCTGTGGTCCAAATTTTTCTAAAATATTTCTCATAATCTGTATCCAGATTCAGATCCCGCATACTTTCTTCTATGGCAGCGATCAGTTCGGCATCCAAGCTTAACCAGCTCCAAGCCCAGCCCGTTCTTACCATTTTGATACGAAGCGCATTGGATGACACGGCAAGTTCTTCTTCCTGCCTTCCACAACCCGGAAGGATCAAGAACAATATTACAAATAAAACAGCCAACTTTAAGCACTGCTTCTTCATATCCATCTCTCCAAAAATAGTTTTACTTAGCCAGGCGGATAAATAGTTCAAAATTTTGTCCGTCTTTATTGGAGGAAACAAATTCATAAACCAATTCGTAAACCCACCAGTCTCTTTTATATACAATGCGATATTGATCTGCCCGATCTGAAACGCCGTCAGCCCCGATGACTTCCACCTCTGTTTTTCCCCACACTTTCATGATATCATGAAAATCCATCTGATCCGAAAGCCCCAGCAGCGAAAGAAAATCATTTAAATCTTCATCGTCAAAGCACAAATATACGGTATCGTCATATTCTTTGTCATTAAGGTCAGCCAAATAGTATATAGGCGTATTATCCGGACATATCTTTTGGTAATGTGTATTAGGCACCATGACCTGTGCATATCCACTATAATCTTCCTTTTTCCCCGGCAATGCAGAAATTTCCTCCACATCCCTCAAATACATTGTAATAGCTCTTTCCGTAGGCAGAGGACAAGTTTTTCCATGTCTTAATCTCCACTCCTCCTCTGACATAAAACAATATGTCTCGCCGTCATACACAAGATAAAAGGTTTCGCCGTCATTATAAAATTTCAAGTCATAACACCCATTTGTTGTATAGTTAGATATAGCTAATGTTCCAATCGGCGTTCCCCTCCAGTCTAAAAGCCTGGTAACCGACAACTTATCGGCTTCAAAATAGGAATTCCCCGTATTTAACAACACATCCAAGCTGTCTCCCAACGCGCCTGATGTAAGTGAGGATCGCACAATAACAATATAATCATTTTTATGATCCTGATTTAAATCCACCTCATAATATCGTATCTCAATATGCTTACTATCGGTTATCTCATAAACATCTTCGATCACTTCCCTATAAAAATCCAATAAATCCGGATTTTCCATACCGTCCTGCATCTGATCTAAGATATTTGCTTCCTTCATCTCCGTTTGGTCCAAGCCATCCTCATCAGCAAAAAGTTGTTCGTATGCTATGAAAGACGGCGTATTCTCCACAGCTTCCAAAGATTCAGTCTGAAGCCAAACTTTAAAGCAATGGTCTGCTTCATCGTATTTTATTAGAATATTCCTTTCTGTAGTCCGAAAACCAAATTCGTTTTTTCCGTCTTCATCCACATCTATGATGTAAAAGGTATCTCTTTCGGCTTCTACTTCACTAAAGTAAACAATGCCCTTACCCGAAAAATCCAGCAAAGGTATTTCATCATTGATAAACTGCAGGAACAGGTTTTTATCCGGATCGGAAACATTATAAATATGACGCTCCCTGACTTCATACTGCTCTTCTTCCTCTTGTGCCTGCTTTTCTTCACTTGCCACATCGATTCCTGCAACTATCCCGTCGATGTAGGCGCTTGCTGTCTTCGAAATATCCTGCACCTCTATATTACCCAATGCCATTTCTGACAGCATGCCCATAGAAGCATCGGTTAGGCCATCTTTTTGCATCACATCACAAAGCGTCTGTATGCCGCAAATAACACAGATACCTGCTACGATCAGATCCACCCAGTATTCTTTTATCACTCCATGTAAATTCATAACATTACTCCTGATACTGCTTTCAGAATCTGGTGTTTACAGCATCTGTTTGCCGGATGCCATTTGAGCGATCAACTCCTGCAAGCGACGATTTTCAGCTTCCATGTTTGCTAACTGCCTATCTTTTTCCGCTATCTTCTCTTCCATCTGCGCTTCCATCTGCGCTTTTATCTCTGCTTCCCTTTCGTCCATGATCTGACTGGGAAGTTTGATCACTGATTCTGTCATTTTATTTGCCTCCTTTAACAGCTTTGGGTAGTTTTTTAATACCCGTTTCACTGCCAAATGAAATAATTCGTTATAGTTACTGTATTCCTTTTCTGTTATGTATCCATCCTTCAATTCCTCTTCCAATATCAATATAATCTCCTGCAAAAACCCTGTCAACTCTTCCTCAGTCA
>JAFLSW010000058.1 GCA_022510725.1 Lachnospiraceae bacterium | reverse complement strand
TGGGAATGAGTCTTTTTATAATCTATGGTATATTCTGCAATAAGCTTATCGTCCTCAGTCACAGCAATGCTTGCTGTCATGCCGGAACTGTCAATGGCTAATACTTTCATATTTTTTATAATCTTTCCGATATTCTCTCGGCAGCTTTTCCTTTCAAAGTGATCCTGCGATAATCAGTGCCTTTCAACGCATCCTTTTCTATCATGATAACGCCGGTCTCATCCGGCAGTATCTCTTTAAAAAGCTCTGCCCACTCCACCAGGCACAGACCCTCTCCGTAAAAGAAATCTTCATAACCGATCTCTTCCAGTTCTTCCGGACTGCCTAACCGATACAGGTCAAAATGGTAGAAAGGCATTCTGCCTTCTTCATAGTCCTGAACAATAGTAAAGGTTGGACTGTTTACGGTCTCTTTGATCCCTAAGCCTTTTGCAACGCCCTTAGCAAAAACGGTTTTTCCTGTTCCCAGATCACCCGTCAACGCATAGACCTCTCCGGGTGCCGCGCTCTCTCCCAAAGAAACACCCAATTCATAAGTCTTTCTTTCCTCATCGGTTTCTACAATGATCTCGCCTATACTTGATTTCATCTTGTTTCATCCTCTTACTGCCGGGCTATGACTTGATCTTTACTTTTTTAGGATCCATATGAGCACAGATGACACGGATCAATCCGGTAGCATCTCCGTCTAAATCCTTTCTCGGGAAAATAGAGGCAACTTTTTTACCGGTATATAAAATAATACTTTTCGATGTAGAAACTGCCTTTACCATATCCTCCCAACGCTGCATCTGGCTCACTCCATTTTGGGAAACTTCCACTCCGTTTTCATAGAACGCATAATGGATGGGATTACGAAAAGCCTCCTGCAGCATCTGCCTTTTTGCCGTCAGGAAAAGGCTCCAGGGCAGATAAAGGATAACAATAATCCCGCATATCAGATATAGGATGCTGAGCCCCCGCATAAAATAGCCTGCTGCCAGCAGGATACCTATAATGGTGCCAAATATACCGGAAAAGGATGTATAAATATGACGGAGAAGATAATCGTATAATACTCCGGTGGACATATGCACATCCATCTCAAACAACGCTTCTCCTTCCGGCTTCAGCCCTTCTTCCAACTGTTCTGTTTCCTGCTCCATGGCAGTTTCCTCCTTTGAGGCTTTCATTTAAGCATAATGATACATTTATATTATACTTGATTTCAAAAAAATCGCAACTAAAAGAAGCGGAAGACTGTTCTTCCGCTTCTTCTTTTGTTTCTATTCATGACGCAGCGCTTCGATAGGACTGAGTTTTGCCGCCCGATTCGCCGGGTAGATTCCAAAAAAGAGACCTACTGCCGAGGAAAAGAGACTTGCCAGAACAACGGTGATCAGGGAAACCCTTGCCTGCATGCCCATAAGAGCACAAACTCCTACAGCGCCCAAAGCCCCCAATATAATGCCTATGATTCCTCCCAGCAAAGTGATGATTGCCGATTCAAACAGAAACTGCAGCAAGATAGATCTGGTCCTGGCACCCAAGGCTTTTCTGATACCGATCTCCCTGGTCCGCTCCGTTACAGACACCAGCATGATATTCATAACACCGATCCCGCCTACCAGCAGGGAGATCGCTGCCACAAATACGATAAATACAGTTATCATACCGATCACGGTTGTGATCTGCTCCATCTGATCGCTAAAGCTTTCTATTAAGACTACTCCTTGTCCTCTCACTTTATGGCGGATCTCCAAAAGGCTGACTGCGTCTCTTGCAATGTCTTTGGAGTATTCCGGTGCTTCTCCGATAATATAGAAGCCATTATAGTTATAATAACCAAAGGTATCTTCAAAGGTGGCAAGGGGCATCTCCAATTCCACCTGTTCATAATAGTTCATGGCATTTAAAAGAGCCGACGCATTATCCGCCCGGATCCCTACAATACGCAGTTCCACAGAGTCTCCTCCCCAGCTGATCTCAAAGGTTTTTCCGATCACATCCGTGGTGCCAAACATAGACATGGCACCGCTTTCCCTCAGGACACAGACCTTTGCGCCGGTTTCCGCATCTCTTTCCGTAAAATAAGTGCCCCTGATGATATTTTCCGCCGCGGTATATTGTAAGGCTTCATTTCCTGCACTGACATAGGCCTGAAAGTCTCCCTTTGGACCCAATGCAGTACAATACATAGCATTCATAAAGGTAGCACCCTTCACATGATCCACATTTTCCGCAACAGCTTTGATATCATCGTTATCAAAGGATACCGCTTCGTATTCTTCTCCATTTCTGGAATAGACATAGAGTTGTCCCCCTGCAATGCTGTTCAATTGTTCACTGATGGAACCGGAAACGCCGTTACCGATGGAAATGATCATGATAACGGAGGAAATTCCGATAATGATGCCTA
>JAFLSW010000057.1 GCA_022510725.1 Lachnospiraceae bacterium | reverse complement strand
GGTATTCATATCAATGGTCGATGTAGGCGCACACACATAAAAAGGCACATTGTAGTGTTTTGCAACTGTGGCCACCACGGATGTGCCGATCTTGTTGGCAACATCTCCATTAGCCGCCACACGGTCACATCCCACGAACACCGCATTAACCCAGCCGTTTTTCATGACTGTGGCAGACATGTTATCGCATATCAATGTTACATCTACGCTGGATGCCTGTAATTCGTAGGCCGTCAATCTTGCTCCCTGCAAAAGCGGCCTTGTCTCGTCCGCAAATACTCGGAAATGATATCCTCTTTCCTGCCCCAAATAAATAGGTGCTGTAGCTGTGCCGTATCTGCATGTGGCAAGCTGTCCTGCATTACAGTGAGTCAGAATACCATCACCGGGCTTTACCAGTGTCAGTCCATACTCGCCGATTGCCTTGCACACTCGAATATCTTCTTCTTTTATGGCGATTGCCACTTCTTTCAATTTCTGCTTTATTTCAGATACGGGCAGCTCCTTATTGTCTACGCACACCTGCTCCATCCTGTGAAGCGCCCATGACAGGTTCACCGCCGTAGGTCTGGCAGAATTAAGATAATCCTTCTGTCTGCAAAATTCCTGATAAAATGTATCGTAATCCTGTGTGTCTATCCCTTTCGCCAGCAGATAGATACCGAAAGCAGCCGCTACACCGATGGCAGGTGCGCCGCGCACTTTAAGCAGATAGATCGCATCCCAGATTTCCTGCGCTGTATGTAACTGGATCAATTCGGCCGATGTTGGTAATTTCGTCTGATCCAGAATCACCAGCGCGTTGTTCTCATCGTTAAGCGCCACCGTCTCATATGACATGATGTTTTTTTCCTGTGCCCTGCTGCCCATATTGACCTCCTGCTATAATGTCCTTTCCTCTCCCCAGAAAAACAACGCTACCGTACCCGGACCGGTGTGGGAACCGATTACCGTACCGATGTCGTTGATGAGTACCTTCCCGTCCAGCTTCGGAAAACGCTCTTCCACCAGTCTTGCAACCTCCTCTGCATCAGTGCGGCAGAAAGATTGTGAAATAAAACATCTGCCGGAATAATCGGTACCATCTTGTGCAGAATTTTCCATCTCTTTCAGCATGGCCTGAATCACCCGCTTTTTTCCTCTGTATTTAGCTCGTGGAATCAGACAGCCCTCACTGTTCACATTCAAAAGAGGACAGATATTAAGCATCTGACCTACAAATCCCGCAGTTTTCGAGACGCGGCCTCCCCGGATATAGCTGGTCAGATCCGTGGAAAAGAACCAGTGCTGCACACGCATTTTATTCTTTTCCAGCCAAGCCGCATTTTCCAAAAGTTCCATACCCTGTTTTTGATTATCCAGTGCCTGAAGCACCAGCATTCCATAACCGGAAGAAGCACCTAAGGAATCCACGATTATGATCTTTCGCTCCGGATATTTTTCCTCCAGCTGCATTTTTGCAATGTTGGCAGAATTGATCGTACCGGAAATGCCACTGGAAAGAGTTAAGTGCAACACATCCAGCCCCTGCTTTAGCAAAGGCTCAAACATGGCACAGTATTCCTCGGTATTGACCTGAGAAGTTACCGGCTGCGCCCCATCTGTGATCAAATTGTAAAACTTTTCGGGAGTAATAGAGGCATATAGATCATCCTGATATTCTTTTTCATCCAATCGATAATGAAACATTGCAAAGGGAATTTGATTGGTTTCCATCCATTCCCGACTCATATCTGCAGTAGAACAACATGTAATCTGATAGTTATCCATGCTTTGCCCTCCGATTATTTGTTTTTTGTCATTTATAAAAGCCGGTATTTATAGGATTAAATTGAATCGGAATCCATTTTAGAAACATATATTGCACATTCAAGTGCCATATTGTATAAAACAGGGGCAGGTATTGCCTCTGAGGCTGTTATCATAATATTTTGAAGTACAATTGCAAACAATACCGGCCATTCCTGCGGACTTTGACAATATACAGCAGTCATATTGTCATAAATTCCTTCCCAACAATTCCTAATCTCGCAATATACATCTTTAGGCTGATATATATTCCATATTTTATAATTATTGTCACCTATTACTGCAACTTCTTTTTTTACAATTTCAATTGGATCCGGACGAAATTCTCCCTTTGCAAAATTATCAAAGAATCCATTACAAAATGACAATACGCTGTACTTATCTTCAAGAAGATACTTATTTAAAGCATCACCCATATAAAACTTCTTATTATCCACTGTTCCAACAACAACAAAACTCTCATTATTTGCTTTTACTGCTTGATGACAAGCATATCCTGCAAGACCTGATGCATACAGCAGTGCTTTCTGAATATCAAAACCCTTTGGTGTGTTGAAAACACCTTTAAACATATTAATTATAGCTGATGCGCTCTTACTCAACTGATTTATGTCCATGTTGCCTCCTGCTAAATATAAATGTATTTATCTGATTATACCATACCCACATTCTATATACCATAAAATAACAAACTAGAGATTCTGAAAAAATCCACATAAAAATATGCCGATGGAGGTATCTCCTCATCGGCATATTTTGAGTTTATTATTTTACTCGCCCTTAAGTTTGCCATGATGCCGCTGTTTAGACTCGTACATCTTGCTGTCACTATCCTTTATGAAAGCGTCAATATCCGATAT
>JAFLSW010000056.1 GCA_022510725.1 Lachnospiraceae bacterium | reverse complement strand
CCCCGACCTTTTGGTCCGTAGCCAAACGCTCTATCCAGCTGAGCTAAACGCACATTTTGCAGTGAGAGCAATTCCCACAGCAAAATTTATTATAGTATGAATTGGTAAACCTGTCAATAAAATTCTTGGCAATCTACTCATATTTTAACAGCTGAATATACAGCCTTCCTTTTCTGCTCTGCCCTGCACATCCCTTGAATATGAACTTGCCATATCCGCGAAGGGAAAAAACGGTTTCTTCTTTTAATATCATGCTGTAATTCTCACATATCCGCCCGGACAAAAGCACCTTCTTTTCTCTGAACAGGCTTTGCACCTGACTGCGGGACAGCTTACATACGGCTGCCGCCACCGCATCAAAACGACAGGAAGAGGCTGATACTTCTACGGGTACCAGCTTGGGTTCTATCTTAATCGCTTCCTCTTTTCCTGCTGTCTGCACCTTCACACTGGTATGCCTGACCCGATCCAGGTTTGCTGCTATATAATCTGCTATGGTATCCAGACAAAATACATAGGCAGTTTTATCCCGTATGAGAATATCGCCCAGCACATCCCGTTCCAGCCCCAGATTCATCAATGCCCCCAGATAATCCCGATGGCTTAAGTTGTCTGCAAACTTTTCCGCCACAGGCACGATCTTTAACATGGCAATAGGATAGTCTTCTTCGTAGCCAAACATCCTCTCAGAGCCAAAACGGACCAGCTGCCGCTCACAGGAGTCACTTCCCCCAAAGGTGTCATAGTCCGTACCCTTTAGCTCTTCTGACATATCATAAAGCTGTGTCAGTTCTGCTGCAGATAAAAACTGACTGAAGGTATATCGATTCTGCTTAAACGCAGTCGAAGCCAGTTCCTTCATCCTGGCTTCGAATAACTGCTCCTCTTTCACGAACAAAACCTCTTTACATACCGGGATAACCCATGCCTTGCTGACCCATAGGGGGCTGACCGCTCATCTGCATCCTTCTGCCGGAAACAGCCTGTATCATGGCCTGCCTGTTGCTGCTAAACAAAGTCATCCACTGAGGATCATAGCCGATATAAATATAAGGAAGCGTCCTAACAAAATAATCCAGGGTTTCCTCCGCCTTCTTTTTATTTTTCATGCCCATCTCTACAGTTTTGCCGTCTGCCAGTTTTACCATAAGAGAATAGGTCTTTCCTGTGGGGATAAAGTTGTAGGAGTGTTTTACCACATGCTGATATACCCACAATATATTTTCACTTGGCATAAAGGTCGCTTTGCCACCACCAAGCCACATAAAAAATTCAGGAGAAAGCCGAACGCCGTTTACATTAGGTGTCATCTGATAAAATTGTTCCACTCTGGCCAAAGCCGCCTCTTCATTTCCCGTATTCTTACAGAATGTTGTAATCTGCTTTAAGCTCTTGCTGCTGCAGCCGATAGCCAGTATGATGATACCGATTATGATCAGGACGAGGCTAAGACCAATCAGGACATAGAAAGAAATACTTTCTGTTTTTCCAATATGATCCGGCTTCAAGATATAAGGTAAGAATATTTCCTTGTCTTCGCTGCTCAAGTCCAGATTGTCAATCAGTTCCTTGTAAAAACTAAGGGTTTCACCCTCTAAAGGAACAATGGAACCGGATACCTCAAAAGGTTTTATATCATCATAAGCACTCTCATCACCATCAAATATTCTCCAGGTGGCCTCCATATTGTCATTTGCCCTATACATCTGCGTACCGCTTAGATCAATGGCCATGTATTCATGTTCGCCAACAGGAACAATATATTCTTTTTCTACCGTTACATTGTCTTCCTCATAATAGCCGAAATAATCCATGACATATATAACCGTATATTTTGCACGCATAGGCCCGATCTCATCGGCATCCATTTTATTCAGATCGCCTACGGGCTTTAACAATGCCATAACACCATCAGACACGATCAAAAGCAATACTGCTCCCAGGATCAAAAACACAACAAATCCTATGATTCCGGATCTTATATATTTTTTCTTAATTTCTTTTAGCATCTTTTCTCTCCTTGTCTGACTTATTTAGGGTCGATCAATCCTGTTGTCGTATATTTTTTCCACGCAGCATGAAATTTAAAGGTATAGATACACGCATCAATGCCAAGGAGTGGAATCAGCCAACCATAAATCTGTTGTGTCAGCAAAAACATAACTATCATATTAAATACACCGGAAAGTGTAAGCAGTATGGCGCACACTCTGCTCTTT
The DNA here is from genome assembly GCA_022510725.1 of Lachnospiraceae bacterium. Classification (GTDB taxonomy): domain Bacteria; phylum Bacillota; class Clostridia; order Lachnospirales; family Lachnospiraceae; genus UBA2882. Next base: position 890 of record JAFLSW010000056.1, on the reverse strand, counting down.
CCCAAATGAAGACCCAGACTAAACCCTAGAATGACCAGTCCATCCAACAAGCCTGCTCCCGTTGAAGGGACAAATATACTTAAGACAATATTAAGAGTTGCTAACACATAACCCACAACACCGCAAGTGATCAAATTACTCCTGATGGTCTTCATAGCCGGATCTTTATAGAATTGTTTTCTGGACATCCTGGGCTGCGCATATGCCCCATTCACTCCATTAGGATTCATTCCCATAGGCCCCTGACCCATTCCGCCCGGGTTCATTCCCATAGGTCCCGGATCCATCCCATTAGGATTCATCCCCATAGGTGCCCCGCAATTGGGACAGTTAGATACACCGTCCTGCACGAAAGTTCCGCAATTTCCGCAAATCATGACTTTTTCTCCTCTTTCATTTGTAATAATATTAAACTTGTTTTATTGTAACATATTTCAAGATGAGAAGGAAGATATCTATTTACAATATTCCTTTCCATAAAAAAAGATCCGCTTTTAACATATGCTAAAAACGAATCCTTTTCACTCATGCCGCAGACCGGAATCGAACCGGTACGATGTTGCCACCACAGGATTTTAAGTCCTGCGCGTCTGCCAGTTCCGCCACTGCGGCATACAACTATTTGATTAGTTGTAGTGGGACCTATAGGGCTCGAACCTATGACCCTCTGCTTGTAAGGCAGATGCTCTCCCAGCTGAGCTAAGACCCCATATGCAGCAGACATATAAACGACCCAGATCGGACTCGAACCGACGACCTCCGCCGTGACAGGGCGGCGCTCTAACCAACTGAGCCACTGGGCCAAAATATCTATATTAACTGAACAAATTTCCAAAATGGACCTTCGGGGACTCGAACCCAGGACCGACCGGTTATGAGCCGGTTGCTCT
>JAFLSW010000055.1 GCA_022510725.1 Lachnospiraceae bacterium | reverse complement strand
AGAGCACTTCACTCGTAATGAAGGGGTCGTGGGTTCGAGTCCCATTTTCAGCTTTTATTTTTTTGTAATGTTGACCTGGTTTCAATTGGAATACGGTTTATGAAATATCAAAGAAGAAGATTATTATTAAAAGCAGTCCTTTATGCCACACTTATCACATGCCTGATCTTTATTGGTCAGGCATGCTATTTATCCTGGCGGCATCAGGTACAGAGGGACGAGCTGATCAAAATGAAAGAGGTTTCGCAGGAACAGCCGTTTCAGGAAGAGGAAAGCATATCGGAGAACCAAGTGATCGATGTGGCAGATACTGTGTCGGAGAACCAGGTGATTGATGCGGCAGAGACTGTATCGGAGAACCAAGTGACTGATATGACAGAAGAGCCCATCATGCTGGAGCAGTATGTAAAGTTATATGACGAAAACCCGGATCTGGCGGGTTGGATCACCATAGAAGGGACCAAAATTGACTATCCTGTTATGCAGTCTGAAGACGATGAATATTATCTGCACCGCAATTTCTATGGAACCAGAGACGGATATGGCTGTCTGTTTGTGAGAAGCAGAGCCGATCTTGATAAAGGAACCAACTTTATCATATACGGTCATAATATGAGAGACGGCAGTATGTTTGGCAATCTGGACTTCTATGAGAGGGAAGGTTTCTATGAGAAGCATAAGATCATTTCCTTTGATACCCTTTATGAGGAACGGACTTATGAGATCCTGGCAGTTTTTCCCTCACGAGTCTACGATGCGGACGAAGAAGGATTTCGGTATTATACCTTCTATCAGGCGGATACTAAGAAAGAATTTGATGATTTTTATGAAAACATCAAGGAACTTTCCCTATATGATACCGGAGTAACGGCAGAATTTGGAGACACTTTTTTAACCTTGTCCACCTGTACCTATTATGAACAGGATGGGCGGCTTGTGGTAGTTGCAAAGAGGATGAAATGATGAAGAGGTTTGTATTGGCATTTTGTATTCTGTCTGTTTTATTTTCTGCTTGTGGAAAAGCAGATGAAGCGGAGTTGGATATGGCTGCGGACAAAGAAATACAGAAAGAGATTGAAGATACAGATTTGGGAACGGAAGAGACAGCCCCTGAGATTGTTGAACCGGAAGTAATAGAAGAACTGCCTGCTGTATCCGCAAACGCCGTAGAAGTGGATGAAGAAAAAGTTGCCTTGATGAAGGAAATGTTTGGAAAAAACTGTATTGCGGAACAGACCTTTGAGGTAGAGCTTAGCGAATATGAGGGGAAGGTTTGGTTTGTGCCTTTTTATCCGTCGGAAACGGATGAAAGCTTTTATTTTCAGATCATACAAAATGGAGAAGTGCTATTTTTGACTAATACACATAATGCAACTTCCTGTGTACCCGAAGGATTGCTGGATGAAGGATTTACCAGTCTGGATGCGGTAGAATTTTTTGATGTTAATTATGACGGAGAGACAGATATTGTGCTGATTGAGACCTATGGAGATACAAGCTTTGCGATAGTTTATTATGGGGAAGTATCTCATTATGATGACAGAGTGTTCTTTTATTCACAAGAAGTATTATCAAGTTTTATAACAGATCATGTGAAAACCCTTACTATTCCCGAAATTCAACAATTTTTAACGAAAGGTACGGCAAACGGAGAATTTACGGATTACAGGGAAGCATATAGAGCGGTCTGCCGATTGGAACTGATGGAAAAGGAGCCGACATTCCAAAAGCAGCTGCTTTATAATTTACTCTATGTAGATGAGGACGATATTCCGGAATTGGTCATCGGACATCGAGGATATTTTGTAACGATGTATACCTATCATGACGGCACCATATACAAGCTAATGGATCAGTGGGGCTATGGTGCTTTTGGAAATTCCGGATATGAGTATATTCCGAAAAAAAATCTTCTGAGAAATTTTGATCAGGATTATGCGGGTTTGGTTTTATATACTACATATATGACAGTCAACAGCCAATATGCCATAGAGACCGTTGCAGTTTTTAAGGATGACCGTCTTGATTGCGTGGATGAAAATGGTGACTTTGTGGATGAAGGTGCTGCGAAATACTCTATAGACGGTGAGGAAGTTCCTGAGGAACGATATGATGCAGCATGGAAAAAATATGGGCATGAAGCAGGTGAGTATAAGTATATCAGTCCGGAAATGGATCTGGATACTTTGCTGTCAGAATTAAGCAAGTAATAAAAGAGGGAACATCATGGTTACAAGATCGGATATTTTGAAATATGTGGAGGACAACTATGAAACAAAGCCGGAATACTTATGGGCCAGAGATCCCGGGAGTGCCGTTTTGAGGCATAGACAAAACCGAAAGTGGTATGGGATCATCATGGATGTTCCCCGCAATAAAGTAGGACTTGATGGAGATGAGATCATTGATATTCTGGATCTGAAGGGAGAGCCGGAGATGATCGCTCATTTAGTGACGCAAAAAGGATTTTGTCCCGGCTATCACATGAATAAACAGCATTGGCTTACCATTATTCTGGACGGAACGGTAGAGGATGAGGAAATATATAATCTGATCGATATCAGTTATGAGATGACAAAGTAAGGGCATTGTATTATAACGCAAATAAAGTTATGATGCTGCCGATGGCGCCCAAGACAATGCCAACAATAAGAAAGATCTTCAGCAGCAAAGAAGAGGTTTTTTCCTCTTTTACATAGTATTCCTCCGGCTTAGCAGGATTAAAAAAAACAGTGACCGGCTGTCCGATCTGGAAAGCGGGCTTGGAAGTGCCGAAATGACTCTTTCTCATGATACTGATCCCATTGACATAGTATTCAAACACCGGATACCAGGCAGACATAGGAGCGTTATCATCTGTGCCGACATGAGAGATTTCATATTTCATGTCGACCACCCTCCCCATGGTGGTACAGGTGCAGTTTTTCACCTTTTTGGCTCTGAAACGACTTATGATTACGGAAACACAGATAAAGATCAGGCTTACCAGGTAAAAGATACCGGATACCATATAAATAACAAAATTATTTGTTGCGGGCATAGCAGACTCCTTTGTGAATTTTAAGTATTTATTGTATTGTATCAAATGAGGGGCGCATATGTCTATTCTATTCAGAAATATGACTTATGGAGGCAAACAGCATGGAAAAGATGAAAAATATCGATAAGGCAGAAGTGCTTGTCCTAAAGGAATTGGTTTCCTATCAAAAGCAGCAAATTGTGAGTAAAACTCTGGCACAAAACGAGCATGTCAGCATAACCCTGTTTTCTTTTGACAAAGGGGAAG
>JAFLSW010000054.1 GCA_022510725.1 Lachnospiraceae bacterium | reverse complement strand
ACTTGGTTCCGTTAAGGGCTAAGATATTAGTTGGATTTTAATAATAAAAAGGACTGTTTCCAAGGGAATAGTCCTTTTATTATTGCCAAAAGATACCTTGTCTTGGTTTCTTTTTCATAAAACCTATAAATATATGTAAAAATATATAGAAAAATATGTAAAGTTCTAGTAAAATAAGAAAGGAAGCGTTAAATCAAATTTTTTCTTATAGGTGGCAAAATGAACATATATAATTTGATTACACTTTTAGGCGGTCTTGCCATGTTCTTATATGGTATGCGCATTATGGGTGATGGTTTAAAAGAAGGTTCTTCCGGTACATTAAAAAATGCGCTGGAGAAGCTTACCAACACTCCTGTCAAAGCATTTCTTTTGGGACTGGTATTGACTGCTTTAATTCAGTCTTCTACGGCGACCATCGTCATCACTTCCGGTCTGGTAGGTGCCGGTATCATTTCCTTACGACAGTCTCTTGGCATTATTGTAGGTGCCAATGTAGGTACAACCGTTACAGGTCAGATTATCCGACTTTTGGATCTGGATTCCTCAGGTACCTCGTTTTTACAATTTTTTAAGCCCTCTACCTTAGCCCCCCTTGCCTTGATCATTGGTATTATTATCATAATGGGTTGGAAATCCAAAGGTTCAGGAAAGCTGGGTCAGATCATCATTGGATTTGGTATTTTATTCTCGGGTCTTTTGAATATGACCGATGCCGTTAGCACATTGACAGAAAGCGGCATTATTGAACAACTTTTCTCCAATCTGGGCAAAAACCCCATCCTCGGTTATCTGATTGGTGCAGGTGTTGCCTTTGTACTGCAAAGTTCTTCTGCAACCATTGGTATTTTGCAGGCATTTTCTACCTCCGGCCAATTGACCTTTGGTGCCATTTATGCGGTGTTGGTCGGTATTTATCTGGGTGACTGTGTGACGACTGCCATTGTCTGCAATATAGGTGCTAAGCCGGATGCAAAAAGGGTTGGTATCGTTAATATCGTATTTAACCTGAGTAAATCTGCTTTAATATTGATAGCAGTGGCAATCGTACATAATATGGGACTTTTAGATGGCTTATGGAATAGGACAATTTATTCCGGCGGTATTGCCAATACCAATACGATCTTTAATCTTGCTTGTGCGCTCCTGCTATTCCCGTTATTGGGCCTATTTGAGAAATTGAGTTATAAGCTTGTGAGAGATGAGGAAGAAACAGAGAACATCGGTAAATATGATGCTTTGCTGGATGCCTTAAATCCGGTATTTATCAGTACACCGGCGCTTGCTTTTGGCCGTTGTTATGAAGCCCTTTTACAAATGTATCGTATGGCAAAGAATAATATCAGCCGTTCCTTTGATGTACTGGCTAATTATGATGAAGATATCATAGCACAGATTGCTGAGGATGAAGATTATATTGATACCATGGCTGATCGGATCAGCAACTATCTGGTTCAGATCTCTGCCCATATTACAGCTCCTACCCATTTGGAGATTTTAAACCATTACCATTCTGCAGTAACAGAGTTTGAGCGCTTAAGCGACCATGCCATGAATATTGCGGAAATTGCCACGGCATTACACAATAATGAGACCAATTTTTCCAAAACAGCGTTATCGGAAGTGGCAGTGCTGCGAGAATTGATCGAGTCCATTATGGAATTCGGAAATAAGGCGTTTAAAAAGAGGGATGTGGTTGCTGCCCGTCACATTGAACCTCTAGAGGAAGTCGTAGACGATATGGTCAATGCATTAAAGAGCAACCATCTGGAGCGGCTTCGCACCGGAGAATGTTCCGTTTTGGTGGGCACCGAATTTTTAAATTTGCTTTCAGAAGTAGAGCGTATCTCCGATGTGTGCTCCAATGTGGGTGTGGCTACCATTGCCAGGGCAACGCCTGAGATCAAGCACCAGGTACATGATTATGTTTCTACCCTTCATGCCGGACGGGATGAAGAATTCAATAAGGAATATCAGGAAGCACATAATCGATATTTCAGTCTGTTGGAGATTGCGGAATAGGAGTTAAGTTCGGGCCAATCCATCCACACTCAGTACGACGCCGGTGATATAGCTGGCCTTATCAGAAGCCAAGAACACCAGTGCATTTGCAATATCTTCCGGCTTGCCGATGCGGCGAAGCGGAATGGATTCGATCATGGGCTCAATGACCTGTTTAGGCAGCGCTTTGACCATATCTGTCTCGGTAATACCGGGAGCAACAGCATTCACGCGCACACCTTTGGGTGCCAGTTCACGAGCTAAAGACAGCGTAAAGCCGTTGACTGCAAACTTGGATGTAGGATAAGCGATACCTGCCGGCTGACCGTAACGGCTGACCATGGAAGAGGTATTTAAGATGACGCCGTTAGCTTGTTTGATCATCTGATCGGAAACCGCTTTGGAACAGTTGTATACGCCTTTGATATTCAGGTCCATTATCTTGTCAAATATTTCTTCTGTATAATTAGTAAAGGGTGTATTTTCGGAAAGGCCGGCATTGTTGACCAGAATATCGATGCGGCCGTATTTCTCTGCCACCGCATCAAAAGCGGCTTTCACATCCGCATAGTCGGATAAATTCGGCCAGATTCCCTCTACCTTAGCATTCGGATCTTTCTCTTTGATGTGGGTAACCGCCTTTTCGGCGGTTTCCTGGCGGCTGGCACATAAAACCACGGTAGCCCCTTCCTGTAAAAAGGTTTCAACCACAGCAAGACCAATGCCTCGGCTGCCGCCGGTAACGATAGCTATCTTGTCCTGTAGATTCATGTCATACCTTCCTTCCCGTGCCGGCAAACTACTTTGCTGCAACTTATTTATTATAAAATGTGGATCTTACCATCAATTTTATTGTAACAAGTTGATATAAAAAATCAATATAGTACCGTTTTCTTTTATTCTACAAATAATCCATGCCTCTTCCTTCTTTCAATCGCTTTTCAAAGGAATCCGGATCGTCAAAAAATAAAGTCATGGCATAAAATGCCTTTAAAACCATATCTTCTTTATTGCAGTTTCCGGTATTTTTTCCGATGTCGTGGATCAAGTTGTAGCGATCCATCTGCCACACATACAGATCAATAAGGGAGTAGCCTCGAAAGGTCAAAGTGCCAAGGATTTGATGATGCTCCAAATAATATACAAATTCCTCGTATAATTCTTCGTGGTCCAACAATCTGCTCCAAAGCAGATCCCTGTATGTCTTGTCCCATGCAGCATAGTCACATAGCTGCTGATAGTATTCGTAAACCTGAAATTTTGTGGTCTCTAAAATAATTGCCATTGTAATCATGTCCTATAGGAAGTTTATGTGAATCCAAAAATATTATACTGCATTTTAAAAGAATTCACAACGAAACAAAACGCTGTCAGCAAACTGCTGACAGCGTTTCTATTTTCATATCAATCGATACTTAGCCCTTAACGGAACCGAGC
>JAFLSW010000053.1 GCA_022510725.1 Lachnospiraceae bacterium | reverse complement strand
CGCATTGGGATACATGGTATCTGCATAGACATCGGTCTGCAGATTGTTGACCATCTTAAACACCTCCATGAAATCAGGAATATTCTTGATGTTCATGTGCTTTTCAGCGCTGCCATGGTTGTTGGAGTTCATATGCATGTGATTACATATAAATACTACATCACCAACGCCAAACATCCTGTCAAATATACCCTGATGGATGTTGATATGTCCGATATCGGTCCAGGGTTTCATCTCATAGTTGAAAGTAAAGACGCCTCCGCTGATATAAAGGCCGCCTGTTGTAATCATGAAGTGTGTATTTCTCCATCTGAAGAATACTGTAAGGACTCCTCCCAGATATATCCATACAGGCATCATATGTATCAGCAAAAACGGAACCATAAATGCAATGGCTGCCTTATCCCCTGACCATAAGGCGCCTCCCATGAAAAGCATATCAAATGCTCCCCAAATGATAGCAAAAACCAACATAGGATTAAAAATACCCTCTAAGATGGTAACAGATTTTTTGGGTCTGCCTTCCCATAATATCTGCTCATTTGATTTAGCCAGATCTCTCAAATTTAACATAGCAAGCCCTCCCTAATTCTTAAAATCCTCATTTGATAAATATATTCCTTTTATATTAACGAAAACCTTACTATATTCATACACTATTTGAGTATAAATGGCAAGTAACTTCAAGTTTCAATTTCGCAACTTAAGGGCACCGAGCTTATTTAATCTGAGCCTTTCATATATGTGGGGTCGGCGCCAAACCATGTTTGAATGTCATTATCCTGATCGCAGCCCGTGACCCAGGCGATACCAAATACATAGTGGGCAGTTTTGGTATCGGGCAGCAAAAAGTATGAATTATAAAAAAGACCATCCGCCTCTTTGAACTCACTATCATAATCATAGGTGTCACTCAAACGAACGATTTCACCCTTTACATTACGGATATATCCTGCTTCCGCTTCCAAGCCAATGGAAACCTTTATCTTTTTATTAAGGCTATAATATCCAAAACTTTCCAGCCGCTCTCCGGATTCTGCATAGCCCGTTACAGATTGGGAAGGCTGAAGGCAACATGAAATAAGATGCTCTTTTCCGTCAGGAATAAAATCCACCTCTAGCTTGAACCGGCCTTCCAGCTTCGGACAAAGATTATCCATTGGACTTAATTCTGTCATAGAAAAACCAACCGGCTCTTCATCAATAAGCAAAAATACTGTCCCAAGGGGTGTGATCAGTTCCATAATGATACCTTTCCAAATTCTTAGTGTCTGCTTTCCTCTATACTCTTTCGCACCACATCGGCAAATTGAAGAAAGCTGTCGGATTTTAATAAAGCGATTCCCTGAGATTCATCTCCCAAGACCACCAATTGATCTCCTGCTTTAATGGAAAAAAGCTTTCTGGCTTTTGCCGGGATCACGATCTGACCTTTATCGCCTACTGTGACCACGCCGAAAATATGCTTTCCTTTGGGCGGAACACCTAAGCCCCCGTCTTCAATAGGCTCATAATTTGCCAGATCATCAAGAGAGACCTCAAAAATCTCAGCTAACTTCCGGCATCGCTCCAAATCGGGCATGGTCTCGCCGGCTTCCCATTTTGCGATAGCTTGCCTAGTCACCCCAACCTTTTCCGCCAGATCTTCTTGGGTAAGCTGTTTATATTTCCTAAGCTGAATCAGATTATCTTTAAACATGCTTCTTCTCCTTTTTCATACCAAGAATGCACCATCTGATAACAGGTATTCTGGATATCACTTCATACAATACAAAGGCTCCCACAAAGGCAGCCAAAGCAGTCAGCAAATAACTGGGCAGAGCCGGAACATTGGTATATGTATGAAGCACATAAGCGGTAGCTGATAAGGGAAGATAATGGAAAACATATAGCCCAAAGCTTCTCTTTGACATAAAAGCAGCAAACCCCGGCATGAAATTTCCCCGTCTTTTCATGGAACCGAGAATGGCAAGACAAGCTGCCCATCCATAAGCCACAGCCGGAATGCTGTTTACCGTAGGCACTTCGGCAAAATTATCGCCATAATGCAGCACAATATATACAACTGCCAAAACAACGGAAGCTATGATCAGAGGAATAGCAATCTTACTCAGCTTATCCACCACTTCATCATGAGCAAAGACAAAATAGCCTAAGAAAAATACAAATCCATAAATACCAAACCGATAAACAGCAATGATCGGCATATTTAAGATAAGACCGGACAGATATACCGGTATCACAAGCAAGATCAGTCCCACTGCATTGATCCTGCCGCAAAGTTCATATAATTTTCCTTTTTCAAACTTCTTGACGAGAGCCAGCAGCAAAGAAAATAACCAAAGCATCTGGATAAACCACAACACGCCTGTTCCGGACAATACCATGATCAGGTACAGAATGAATTTGGGGATCGTATCCGGCATGGTGCTGAATGCATCGGATATTGCCATGCTTATGTACCCCTGAACCCATCCGATCACAAGCAATCCAATGGTACATGGCACAAGAAGTTTTCTGGTTCTGGAACGGATAAATTCCTTTATGGTATGTTTTTCAAGATAATAACGGGAGCTCATTCCTGCCACAATAAAAAGCAGTACCATGAACCACGGATACAGGACATACATGGATCCGTCCCAATACTGCTTTTCATAAAAGGGTCCAACCCCGATATCCGTGATAATGCTGTTGTACATATATATCACATGATATATCACAACCAAAACGATGGTCATCCACCTGATGTTATCTAAGTAGTACTTTCTCATATAAAACCCACCTTTGCAACTATTTTTAACATATTATACAATCGGTTGCAAGTGGTATCCACCAAATAAAATTAACATTTACAGGGAAATTTGTTATGTTTTGTTGCCCATCACAAAATCAACGATAACGCTATTACCCCGAACAGATTAGCAAGGAAATGGGAGAGTGTAGACACGATCAGGCTATTGGTCTTATGAAAAATAAGTCCGTAAAATATGGCGTTGATCGCAATAAATAAAAGGTCATACACTACTACCGCAGGGCTTCCGACGGTAAAGTGGCAGATAGAAAACAAGATTGCCGATATCAACAGGGACGGCAAAAGAGGCAGGCGCTTTGATAACCGATTGAGGAAAAATCCTCTCCACGCTATCTCTTCTCCCAACGCCGCAATGATCAGTTCTGCTAATAAAAGTATGACTGCACGAAAAGAAAGAAAATCGATACGCCCTGACAGATGCGCAAGAAATTCGGGAATAAGTACTTTAGCAAGACCATAACAAAGGACATCCATAAAAAGCGGCACAAGAATGAGCAGATCCAGCTTCCAATCCTTCAATAATTGTGGAACTTCCTTAAAACTGAAGGCTTCTTTTTCTTCCGGTTCTCTGGTGATAAAGTAAAAAACAATACCTACCAGCAAAGTAATGCTGGTCAGGCTCACATTGATATCCCCTAATAAGACCAAAAGTCCCGAGAATGAAAACACTACCATAAGCAGCATTGCGATAAAAGCCAGTTTTTGTTTCTTCATAATCATAATCCTTTCCGAGATGCGAGCATTCCAAAGAATACAGTATTCAGCATCTTCTTACTTTGCTCCTCATCATATTCCATTGCATTATTTGCCAATAGGCTGGCAAGACCATGTG
>JAFLSW010000052.1 GCA_022510725.1 Lachnospiraceae bacterium | reverse complement strand
AAATGCCGCAGCGCTTACTTTGCCAAACTTAGTAAGCCTGCGGCAATGCTTTTTTCAGGGATTCTTTTTTTAACAGCTTTCTGCAATATCATAGATCAGTTTTTCGCTGTCTTCCCATCCCAGACAGGGGTCTGTAATGGATTTTCCGTAAGTTCCTTCACCGATTTTTTGGCATCCTTCTTCAATATAGCTTTCAATCATCACGCCTTTGACCAAATCGTGGATATCGCTGTTTAATTTTCTGGAGTGAAGCACTTCCTTTACGATCCGGATCTGCTGTTTGAACTGCTTGCCGGAATTGTTGTGGTTTGCATCGATGACAGCAGCGGGGTATTGCAGTTCCCGCTCGTTGTACATTTCTAACAGCCTGCTCAGGTCCTCATAATGATAGTTGGGGAAACTGCGTCCGTACTGGTTGACGGAGCCTCTTAATACGGTATGAGCCAAAGGGTTTCCGGTGGTCTTGACTTCCCAGTTACGATATATAAATTCGTGAGGATGCTGGGCAGCATAGACGGAATTTAACATAACGGACAGATCGCCGGAGGTGGGATTCTTCATGCCTGCGGGTACATCAAAACCGCTGACGGTCAGGCGATGCTGCTGATCTTCCACACTTCTTGCACCGATGGCAACATAGGAGAGCAGATCGTGAACATATCTCCAGTTTTCGGGATAGAGCATTTCGTCTGCTGCAGTCAGTCCCGATTCTTCCATAGCGCGGATATGCAGTTTACGCACTGCCACCAATCCGGCTAAAAGATCCGGCTTTTTTTCCGGATCGGGCTGATGGACAAAGCCCTTGTAGCCTTCCCCGGTAGTACGGGGCTTGTTGGTATAGATACGGGGGATCAGAATACATTTATCCGATACCTTATCGTTAATAGAGGCAAGACGGCTTAAATAATCGCAGACAGAATCTTCGTTATCGGCGCTGCAAGGACCGATGATAACCAAAAATTTGTCGCTTTCTCCCGTAATGACCTGACGGATCTCTTCGTCCCTTCTCTTTTTTAATGCCACCAGACTTTCAGGAACCGGATATTGCTCCCTGATCTCTGCTGGTGTAGGCAGTTTTTGTAAAAATTCAAAACTCATGATCGTTCCTCTTTTTCTTTTTTATCGAAAGGTGCATTCATGCTGTCGGTTTGCACCCTAACAGCGCTTATTATAGTATATATATTTTTTTAGTGCAAGAAAATTAAATATACAATGGGCAATTTGGCTGGCAGGAAGACCCCATAAGTATCCTTTGATGCCAAAGGAAGGCACCAGGAAAAAGATACAAAGCAGGCGGATGCACAAGGCAAGCACATTGATAAAAAAGGCGTGACCGGCTTTGTTCAGTCCGTTTAAAACGCTGGTCAAAAGGGTGCCCAGATACAAAAAAGGACACATAAAGCTTAGGGAACGGATGAACAATCCCGCTTCATCGCTGTGAAAGAGGACTCTGCCCAGGTAAGAGCCGAAGAAATAAAACAGGGCAGTAGAGCAAAATCCCAGAAAAAGGCAAAAGCCGGTGGTGGTAAAAATGGCTCTGGAAATCCGTTTGGCGCTGCCCTTTGCATCCGCTTCTGATACATAGGGGAGAAGCAGCACCCCAATGGATCCTGTAATGGCCTGGGGAAAAAGGATCAAGGGCAGTGCCATACCGGTTAAAACACCATAGATGCTTAAAGCCTGGGAATTGGATAAGCCGAAGAGACAAAGCTGCCTGGGTAGATAAACGGCTTCTATGCTTTGTAAAAAGTTAAGCACAATGCGATTGACACTTAAAGGAATCGCCAATAGCATAAGGGGCTTTAGCTGATAGAAAATGTCATAGGTAGGCGGATTGAAAGATCGTTTTTGCGCCTGATATCCCAGATTTTTGCCAAAGAATCCGCCCAGTGCCAGAATGCTGATCAGGGCAGCTACGATCTCGCCCAGTACCAAGCCTGCTACGGCTGTGGATATATTGGGAATGATACTATGTTCCCTGCAATAAAAGAAGATAATGTATACACTGATGACCCTGACGATCTGTTCGATCAATTGGGTCACGGATGGAACACCGGTCTTTTTCAAACCATAATAGTAGCCGTTGATACAACTATGTAAGGAAGCAAAGGGCAGGGAGAGGGCATAGATCCGTACCAGGGGAGCGCACCTTGCTTCCAACAAAAGAGAAGTGGAAATAGGGAGGCTGTATTCAAATAGGACGAAGCCCAACCCCAAAGAAAGGCAGACGGATACAAGCAGGGCACATATCAAAACGGAAATGGATGAGCCATGCCGTCCTTTGGCCTCATAAGCTGCCACATGTTTGGAAACGGAGGTCTGGATGCCTGCCGAGGTCAGAGAAAAGGACAAAGCCATAACAGGGGCAAGAAGCTGATAAATGCCCATGCCTTCTTCACCAATATTCTGGGACAGGAAGATCCGATAAAAAAAACCGATGATCCGGGTAATGATGCCGGTGGCAGTCAGGATGACCGTACCGGTGATGATAGGATTCTTTTTCAAACAGACACGCTCCGGAGAAATATTCCGTTAAATATATGTCCTTATTTGGATATTCAGAACCAAAGCATGTGTAATTGGGAGAGGAAAAGCGATAGATCAGGATATTTTGAGGAAGGAGGGGGTTCTGCCGGAAAAGACAGTATAATAAGAAAACCCGCAGTTTCTTAAGATATCTGCCGCTTCAAAAAAACCGCCCCCCACAGCCTCCGGCACATGGGCATCGGAGCCTACGGTCAGAATTTCTCCGCCCAATTCCCGATATCGCTTTAAGATACGGGGAGAAGGATTGGTGGTATGAGCGGGTTTGATCAATCGGGAAGTATTTACTTCCATTCCTTTTCCGTTTTGGATCAAATATCTTAAGATTTCATCGATCAGGTCAGAAAAGTCTTCATAGCGAAAGGGCGCAGCCTCTTTTGGAGCATAGCGGGCAATATAATCCAAATGGCCGCATACATCAAAATCGGAAAAGCTCTTCAGATTTTCATAAAGCTCTTCAAAATAAGCAAGATAGCAGTCGGAAGCCTGTTTTCCTTCAAAGAAGGAAGGATAGTAGGGATCCATTCCCTGGCATAAATGGGCGGAGGCGATAATAAAATCAAAGCCGCCGGAAGCAGCCAGCTCTCTATTTTTCTCGATGCAGCACTGCTGCAGACCGATCTCTACCCCGAAAAGAATCCGGACCTGATCCCGGTATTTTTCGGCAAGTGCCATAAGAGATTTACGATAGGTCTCCACATCCAACAAAAAAGCATCAGGATTTACATCTGTCACCTCATAAGGAAAATCAAAGTCGTTGTGTTCCGTGAAACACATGGAAGTAAGACCGCTTTTGATACCGGCCAAGATCATATCTTCTGTAGGAACGGTGCTGTCCCCGGAAAAATAAGAATGTAAATGAAAATCGGATGTAATGCCCATATATCCATACCTCTCTTTGCCATTATGGGAAACCCGGGATTCCAAAACTGAGCGGAACCCATGTTCATGATAGCATAGAGAGGAAAAAATTGAAAACAGATTTTCAATTTTCTTTGAAAAATGGACTTGCTATTTTGGTACAAATTGGTTACAATAAGTTTGCTGACAAAATTTTGCGGGATCATTTTCAAAATGGCCGGCAGAATGAGATATTATAAATTTTAGGAGGGACTAAAAATGGCAGTAAGAGTAGCAATTAATGGTTTTGGCCGT
>JAFLSW010000051.1 GCA_022510725.1 Lachnospiraceae bacterium | reverse complement strand
TGCAGCGTCAGATGGAAGAGAGCCAGAAAGAGCTGGAGGAAAAAGAATTTACTGCGAAAGCCGGAGGCGGTGCAGTGGAAGTTACTGTAAGCGGCAAGAAGGAAGTGACGAAGATCGTGATCGACAAAGATGCGGTTGATCCGGAAGAAACTGAGATGCTGCAGGATATGATCATGGCAGCGGTCAATGAGGCACTGCGTATGGCGGAGGAAGCTAATGCGGCTATTATGAGCAAAATGACCGGCGGTCTGGGAGGATTTCCGTTCTAATGGATCTATACAGCGGTTATATCAGTCGGTTAATTGAAGAATTGTCTGCCCTGCCCGGTATTGGAAATAAGTCGGCGCAAAGGCTGGCCTTTTATCTGGTCAATCAGCCTAAGGAGCATGTAAAACGTCTTGCAGATGCCATTGTGGAGGCGAAGGAAAAAGTGCAGTATTGCTCCATTTGCTGTACGCTGACAGATCGGGAAGTCTGCCCTATTTGCAGCAGCACAAAAAGGGATCGGCAGACCATTATGGTAGTAGAGAATTCCAGGGATCTGGCCGCCTATGAAAAAACCGGGAAATTTCATGGCGTGTACCATGTACTTCATGGAGCGATTTCCCCTATGCTGGGAATCGGACCAAATGATATCCGTTTAAAAGAATTGATGCAAAGGCTTTCAGCGGAATCGGTTACGGAGGTCATTATCGCAACGAATTCCAGTTTAGAGGGAGAAACTACCGCCATGTATATCAGTAAGCTGATCAAGCCTACCGGTATTAAAGTGACCCGTATCGCCAGTGGTGTTCCGGTAGGAGGAGATTTGGAATATATTGACGAAGTAACTTTGCTTCGGGCTTTGGAAGGCAGAATAGAGTTATAACTATATGAAATGGGAGGAAACAATTATGTTGGAACAGTCATTGTTTGGAAAAACCAGAGATGGAAAAGAAGGAATTGTTATTTATTCTCTTTCCAATGAAAAGGGTCTTAGGGCGGAAGTTATGAACTACGGCGCTATTCTTATGAACTTATATGTGCCCAACAAAAGAGGCAGGGTGGAGGATATTACACCGGGCTATGACCGACTGGAAAAATATTTTTCCAACAGCAACTTTTTTGGCGCATCGGTAGGACCTATTGCCAATCGTACGGCAAATGCGTCTTTTGAACTGGATGGAAAGACCTATAAATTAGATGTGAACGATGGTGAAAATAACTTACATACACACTTTGATAAAGGTTTTCATAAACGGATGTTTCAGCCGAAACCGGATTTTGAAAACAGCAGTGTGACCTTTACACTGACTATGGAGGATGGAGAACTGGGACTTCCCGGAAATAGAGAGTTTTCCATTACCTATTCCGTTAACGAAGATAATGAATTCCGGATTGATTACAAATGTACAACCGACAAGAAGACCATTTTCAATCCTACCAATCACTCTTATTTCAACTTAAAGGGACATGATTATGAAAATGTTTTGGATGAAGTGCTTTGGCTGAATTGTTCTAAGTTTACTGAGATTGCGCCGGGGGCAATTCCCACAGGAAAGCTTTTGGATGTGAAAGGGACGCCTCTTGACTTTACAAAGCCGACCCCTCTGGGCAGACGGATCCTCAGCCGCAATCCCCAGATGCGCATGGTAAAGGGATATGATCATAACTTTGTAAGTGATGCACCTGCAGGAAAACTGGAAAAGATTGCCGTATTATCGGATAAAAGAGCAGGAAGGACCATGGAGGTCTATACGGATATGCCGGGCATCCAGGTATATACTGCGAATCATGTGGCAAGACATAAAGGAAAGTGTAACGCTTTATACAAAAAGCGCTGTGCGGTTGCGCTGGAAACACAGTTTTTCCCTAACAGTGCCAATGATCCTAACTTTACAAAACCCATTGTGGAGCCGGGAAAACCGTTCCATTCCACCACGATCTATAAGTTTGTATAAGGAGATAAAATGGAAGAAAACAAAAATCCGAAAGAGGATGGATTGACACCAATAGAAGATGATATAGAGATAGAAAAGACTGTGGAGGAAGGGGAAAATAAGAAACCCCGCCGCAGTATGACTTCTACAAAAAACGGATTGTATCTTAGGACGATCATCGGTGGAGTGATATTGTATTATGTGTACGGTATTCTTTCGGAGATCTCTGCTACCCCTGCTGATAAAAGGACACTTCTGTATGTGCTTACCGGCATTATGGCTGTGGCAGGAATATGGGTGATATTGGATTCCATAAAAAAGATACTCAAAAAAGAATATGACGAATAAAAGATTTCATGCCTTTTTCATTCACCCTGTTATGACAGCATAGGAAAAAAATTTTCCTGTTAAAAAGAGGAATGAAGAATAAAAAAGACCATTTGACGCGAATGGTCTTTTTTTGTTGTGCATTTCGTCGAAAGAAACGGGGGTCTGCCTGACAGAATCCGATAAAATCCGAACTGCCTGCTGTGATATAAAAATGATAACGAAGCAGGAAAGAGGGTAATCGCGTGATAGAAATTGTAAATGAGGGAAGCTCCCGGACAAACAAACGAGAAGTTCCTACTAATGTTCGTCAGATCGGAGATGTTAGAGGAAAGACAAAAATTTATATAGAAGATTATATTGTTACCTTTATGAAACAGATTTCCACCAGGGATGATAAACCGAAGGCACTGATCCTTTATGGAAGCCAGCAGCGGGATGGGAATAAAAAACTAATGTTTGTTAACGGTGCAATTTTAGCAGACTGTTTTTTGGAAGCCCAGGGAGAACCGACGGTTTTTCAGGAATCGGTATGGCGGGAAGTCAATGAAAAGGCGGGTCATTTCTTTCAAGAATCACAGGTGTTGGGATGGATCTATTTAAGATATGATCTTTCTGATTTTGTATCTGCCGCGGTTATCAATACACATAAACAATTCTTCAGAGAAGACCAGCAGATTTTTATGGAGTATTCCGTAGGAGAGAGGATTGAGCATCTGTATCTGTTTGAAAAAGGAAATATGGCATTACAATCCGGCTATTTTGTATATTATGAAAGAAATGAAGCGATGCAGAATTATATGATCACCGTAAAACAGGATGAGCCGGAAGAAGGCACGCCGGAGGTGGATAAAGCCGCAAAGAAATTTAGAGGCATTGTTCAGGAGAAACAGGAGGAGATCCACAGAAAGCAGACCATGGGCATTCTGTATGGGACAAGCGTTGCCATGCTGCTGATCGTAACGATCATCGGTGTGACTATGTTAAATAATTATGAAAAGATGCAGAGCATGGAAAAGGTGCTTTATGATATATCGGCTCAGATGACGGATGAAGAAGGAGCGGATGTGGATGCGGGAAAAGTTGAAGTGGTGACACAGGATGCAGCACTTATTGATGCTACTTCTGACAACAAACAGGAGGAGCTGGCGTTAACAGAGGAAATGGAAAGTGAGGATATGAGTACATCCGATGATCAGGTAGAAGAGACCCTTTTGGCAGCAGGTGCAGAAGCCAATATGATGGCTCAGGATGTGCAGATTTTAGAGGTCAACAATCAATCAGAAAATGATATTGAGCCTGTACAGGAAACGATGAGCAGTCAGACAAGCGATCCTGTATTGGATGCGCAGGAAGGATTTGTTGTGCCCGGAACCTATACGATCGAAAAAGGAGATACATTGGAAAGAATAAGCATTAAGTTTTACGGAGACGGTTCCATGGTAGACAGGATCTGTGAGTTAAACGGTATTCCGGATAAAAACAATATCCTATACGGAGTGAACATCGTTCTTCCCTAAAAAAATGAAATATGGTACAATTACCTTGTCGTTACGAAGGAGATTTACCATGCAGGAAGAAAAACT
>JAFLSW010000050.1 GCA_022510725.1 Lachnospiraceae bacterium | reverse complement strand
CAAATTTTATCTAGCCTGGAAAAAAATTCTATGGTATACTTTTAACGGTGCGATATTGGGTTTACTCTGCCCATACGCAAAAATCGTTATTCTTTTTATTAATATAAAATGGAGGTCTGAAAAATGAGTAATTCTTCACAAGCGAGTCAAAGAATTGCAGCTTTACTCGATGACAACAGTTTCGTTGAAATCGGAGCGAAGGTTATGGCCAGAGCAACTGATTTTAATCTGAAACAAACCGAAACTCCTTCAGACGGTGTTATTACCGGTTACGGAGTGATCGACGGCGGCCTTGTGTATGTTTATAGCCAGGACGCATCCGTATTAAACGGAACCGTAGGCGAAATGCATGCAAAGAAGATTGCCAATCTCTACGATCTGGCATTAAAAACCGGTGCACCTGTGATTGGGTTGATCGATTCTGCCGGATTAAGACTGCAGGAAGCAACAGATGCGCTGAATGCTTTCGGCGAGATCTATATGAAGCAGACACTGGCTTCCGGCGTGATCCCTCAGATCACGGCAATCTTCGGTCCATGTGGCGGCGGGCTTGCCATGATCCCTACTTTGACGGATTTTACCTTTATGGAGGAGAAAAAAGCAAAACTGTTTGTAAATTCCCCCAATGCGCTGGACGGGAATTACACAGAAAAATGTGATACTGCAGCAGCAGACTTCCAGAGTAAGGAAGTGGGCATCGTGGATGTAGTGGGAGAAGAAGGAGATATTCTTTCCCAGATCAGAACCCTTGTTTCCATGCTTCCTTCCAATAATGAGGATGATGCTCCCTTTGCAGACTGCACTGACGACTTAAATCGGGCATCTGCAGAGATCGCAGGATGCACGGGAGATACCTCCATTGCTCTTAGCATCATCGCTGATGACAATGTTTTCGTTGAAACAAAGAAAGATTATGCAAAGGATATGGTGACAGGCTTCATCAAATTAAACGGCATGACAGTAGGTGCAGTTGCAAACCGCTGTGAAGTATGTGATGAAGAAGGCAAGGTGGCTGAGAAATTTGATAAGGTGCTGACAGCAAAGGGCTGTGAGAAAGCAGCAGACTTCATTGATTTTTGTGACGCCTTCAATATTCCTGTATTGTCTTTAACCAATGTAGCAGGCTTTGAAGCTACGGTTTGTGCAGAAAAGAAGATCGCAAAAGCAGTGGCAAAACTTACTTATGCATTTGCCAATGCCACCGTTCCCAAGGTAAATGTGGTCATCGGACAGGCCATGGGAAGCGCATATGTTGCTATGAACTCCAAAGCTATCGGTGCGGATATTACCATTGCATGGCCTGATGCCCAGATCGGTGCCATGGATGCCAAGACTGCAGCGCAGATCATTTATGACGGAGAAAGCGCAGATGTGATCGCTGATAAGGCAAAGGAATATGCTGCAGATCAGACCAGTGCAGCCGGAGCGGCAAAGAGAGGCTATGTAGATGAGATCGTAGAGCCTGCTGATACCAGAAAATATGTGATCGGAGCATTTGAAATGCTTTTCACAAAGAGAGATGACCGGCCTGTTAAAAAACATGGAACTGTATAAGAAAGGATGAGATGAGAGATGAAAAAATTCTTGTTAATCTTAGCTCTTGCAGCCTGTGTTTTCGGCTTAACTGCCTGCGGCAGCGAAGAAAAATGGCCGGAAAACTTCCCTTATTCCGAGGCGCAGATAGAAGAGATCGTTTCCACGGTTTTTGGTGCGCTGGATGAAAGCGCGGCTTATGGAACCGTAGAAGAGGATGTCCAGCAGTTAGAGGCTATGAAAGCCGGAACCGGAGATATGCTGCTTGAATGTATGAGCATATGGCAGGGTGCTGCAGAGGAGATCGGCTCTTATAAAGGCGTTGTACCGGGAAGTATCACCTGTAAGGGAACAGAGGAAGCGTTTACCGTATCCTGTGTGATCCAGGGCAGTGAGCGAAATGCTGATGTGGATTTGTACTACATTGATGAATATCTGAATGTGACCATTCTGCCTACGACCATGATGATCAGTCCTCAGTATACACTGGGCGAACAGATGGAAAAGGCAGCGTTAAATACCCTGCTCGGTATGGGCACCGTGTTTTGCGTATTGATCATTATCATGCTGGTTATTATGGCATTAGGCATCATTCCCAAGCTGGAAGCAGCCAGCAAGGCCCAAAAAGCCGGCGGACAGATTTCAGAAAAGGCGGTTGACAATACCATCGCCCAGATCATTGAGAATGAAGAGCTTTCCGATGATACGGAGCTGGTAGCTGTGATCGCGGCAGCCATTGCGGCAAGCCAGGGAGCGGCCAGCACAGACGGCTTTGTAGTAAGAAGCATTAGAAGAGCAAATACAAATAAGTGGCAGAGAGCCTAATAATAGGAGGATATAAGAAATGAAAAATTATACCATTACCGTAAACGGAAACGTATATGATGTAGTAGTTGAAGAAGGCGCATCCACAGGTGCACCTGCAGCAGCGCCTAAGGCAGCGCCCAAGGCGGCTCCTAAAGCTGCTCCCGCAGCAGCACCCGCAGCAGGCGGTGCAGCAGGCAGCATCAAGATCGAAGCCGGTGCAGCCGGAAAAGTATTTAAAGTAGAAGCATCCGTTGGTCAGGCAGTAAAGAAGGGGGATACCGTTGTGATCTTAGAGGCAATGAAGATGGAGATCCCTCAGGTTGCTCCCGAAGACGGAACCGTTGCAAGCATTGATGTCAATGTTGGCGATCCTGTTGAAGCAGGTGCAGTACTTGCTACATTAAATTAATACAGGCGAGGTAAGCGTTTGTAAATAAAACAGGAGGTTAACGAGATGGAATATATAACAAATACACTGGAAAATCTGGTTCATCAGACGGCGTTCTTCAATCTGGATTGGAAAAACTATGTGATGATCCTGATTGCCTGTGGATTTCTTTATCTTGCTATTGCCAAAGGCTTTGAACCACTGCTTTTGACACCCATAGCATTCGGTATGCTGCTTGTTAATATCTATCCCGATATTATGGCTCCCATCAATGGAGATTCAGCAGGCGGCTTATTGTATTACTTTTATTTGCTGGATGAATGGGCGATCATGCCCTCCCTGATCTTTATGGGCGTAGGTGCCATGACGGACTTCGGTCCCCTGATCGCCAATCCCAAAAGCTTTTTGCTGGGAGCATCCGCACAGTTTGGTATTTTTGCAGCCTACTTTGGCGCAATCTTTTTCGGCTTTAATGATAAAGCGGCAGCAGCGATCTCCATCATCGGAGGTGCAGATGGTCCTACATCCATCTTCTTAGCAGGTAAGCTGGGACAGACGGCACTCCTCGGACCCATCGCCGTAGCGGCATATTCTTATATGTCACTGGTGCCCATCATTCAGCCGCCCATTATGAAGCTGCTTACAACAGAGAAGGAAAGAAAGATCAAAATGGGACAGCTTCGTCCTGTCAGCAAGTTGGAGAAGATCCTCTTCCCCATCATTGTTACCATTGTGGTCTGCCTGATCCTTCCTACCACCGCACCTTTGGTCGGTATGCTGATGTTAGGTAACCTGTTCAGAGAGTCCGGCGTGGTAAGACAGTTGACAGAGACTGCCTCCAATGCCCTGATGTATATCGTAGTCATCCTGCTTGGAACATCCGTAGGCGCTACCACCAGTGCGGAAGCATTCTTAAATGGGGACACCTTAAAAATCGTCGGTTTAGGTTTGGGTGCATTTATATTCGGTACTGCGGCAGGTGTCCTGTTCGGCAAACTCATGTGTGTATTCACCCATGGCCAGGTAAACCCGCTGATCGGTTCTGCAGGCGTATCCGCCGTTCCTATGGCAGCCCGCGTATCCCAGAAGGTAGGTGCGGAGTACGATCCCACCAACTTCCTGCTGATGCATGCTATGGGACCTAATGTGGCAGGCGTTATCGGTACGG
>JAFLSW010000005.1 GCA_022510725.1 Lachnospiraceae bacterium | reverse complement strand
TTTGCCAGGGTCTTATCCATTCTGGCTCCCTTGGTAGTCTTGGCGATCCTTCTTTCTAATATCTCCAGGTCGGAAAAGATCAGCTCCAGATTGATGGTCTCAATATCTCTAAGGGCATCCACGCTGCCGTCCACATGGACCACATTATCATCCGTAAAGCAGCGCACCACATGAACAATGGCATCCACCTCGCGGATATTGCTTAAAAACTGGTTTCCCAGACCTTCGCCCTTGGAGGCACCCTTTACCAATCCGGCAATGTCCACAAATTCAATGACTGCATTGGTCACCTTCTTGGACTGATACAGATCTCCCAACAGCTTCAGTCTCTCGTCGGGAACCGGTACGATCCCCACATTGGGATCAATGGTACAGAAGGGATAATTTGCGGATTCCGCTCCCGCCTTTGTCAACGAATTAAATAAGGTGCTCTTCCCCACATTGGGAAGGCCGACGATTCCTAGTTTCATCCTCTATTCCTCCTGCTTTCCTTCCTTTGCTTTTAATATCTTTTCAAAATAACGGATATTTTCCTCAATATCTCCTTTAAATACGGCAGAACCGGACACGATCACATTGGCGCCTGCATCCAGGATCATTTCCACATTCTGTTTGTTGACGCCGCCGTCCACCGCTACATTTACAGAAAGCTTCCTGCGCCGGATCTCTTCTCTGACAGCCTGGATCTTGGAGGTGCAGCTGTCCAGATAGGTCTGTCCGCCAAAACCGGTATTCACCGTCATGACCAAAACCTGATCCACATAATCCAGATAAGGATAAACGGATTCGATAGGCGTCTGCGGATGAAGGGAAATACCTGTCCGCAGTCCCTTACTCTTTATCTTTAACAATGTCTCCACCATACAACGGCATGCTTCGATATGTATGGTCAGACCATCAGCCCCCGCCTGGGCAAACTGATCAATATAGCGTTCCGGTTCTGTGATCATCAGATGTACATCAAAGAATTTATCCGTTACCTTTCTTAAAGACTGGATGATGGGAAATCCAAAGGAAATGGATGGAACGAATACTCCATCCATAACATCGATATGAATATATTCCGCGCCTGCCTTATCCGCTTGTTCTACTTGTTCTCCTAATCTTGCAAAATCCGCTGCAAGAATGGATGGGGACAAAATCATCATGCTAGTATCTCCTTTTGTTTTTACATTCTCCGTATAAACTTACATAGTTTTCATAGCGTTCCCTGCTGATTTTCCCCATAGCAAGTGCTTCTTTTACCCCACAATCGGGCTCATGGATATGGGCACAGCCCAAAAACCTGCACGATTCCCGATAATCTTTAAATTCCGGAAAACATTGTTCTAATTCTTCCGGCATCAATTCCGATACATCCAAAGAGCTGAATCCCGGTGTATCGAAAATATAACCATTCTCTCCCACTTCGATGAGCTGGGCATGTCTGGTAGTATGCTTTCCCCGCTCGATCTTTGCACTGATCTCTCCTGTCTCCATGACCGTTTCCTGTTGCAGACAATTGATCAGGGTGGATTTCCCCGCGCCGCTGGGTCCCGCAACGGTAGTTACCTTTTCCCGCAGAACGCTTTTTAGTTCATCTATGCCCTTTTCCTCTTTCGCACTGGTAAAGAGCACTCTGTATCCGGCACTCTCGTATATGGCAGCAAGCCTTTCCCGCTCTTCTTCTCCAATCAGATCCATTTTGTTAAAACAGATCAAAGCAGGAATTTCTTTGTGCTCCATTTGGATCAAAAACCGATCCAGAAGTCCCAGATTGGGGGCCGGAGATGCTGCCGCAAATATGACCAGAGCCTGATCCACATTGGCTACCGCCGGACGGATCAACTCATTTTTCCGTTTTAGGATCTCTATCACATTTCCTTCCATATCCTTTTCGTCGGTCACTTCCATCCTGACGAAATCACCGGGAAGGGGCTTTAAGCTTTCCTTCCGAAAAATGCCCTTTGCCTTACACTGATAGATCTCTTTGCCGCACTTTACATAGTAAAATCCGGCGATGCCTTTTATGATTCGTCCCTCCATGATCTGCCCTTACTGTGCCTGGGTAAAGGAAACGGACTGGGAACCGAAATCTACGGGAACCTCTGTTTCCACATCATCATAGACATAATCCGCCTCACTCGCCGCAGGATTGCCATTTATGTCTACAGGATTACCGTTAGCATCCCTTCTGATTTCCCGAACAGTCTCTTTTTTCACACCGCTCATGCTGACCGTACCGGTAGCAGACTTAAATCCGGTCTCATTTACATTGAAAGGAAAACTATTGGTGGTAAAGGTGCGCTTTTCGCCATCTGCCGCCGTAATGGTAATGGTAACGGTAGTGCCGTTCACATAACCGGTAGGCGCATTGATGCTTCCCACATAGTTATACCGCAATTCTTTCTTACCAAGGCTCAATACGATATCAACCTTCGTTCCTTCGGCTACCTCCATACCGGGAGAATAGCTTTGAGAAATAACTAAGCCTTTTGTTACGGAGTCGCTGTATTCCTCGGTAACCGAACCAGCCGCCAGATTATAGGTGGCCAGTCTGTCCTTTGCAGCACTTTCGGTCAAACCTCGCAGATCCGGTACATCCACCTTTTTCTCTTCCGGACCCTGGCTGATCGTAATGGTTATAATCGCACCGTTTTCTACTTTTCTACCGGCTTCAGGATCTTGAGAAATGACTCTTCCTTCTTCCACATTGTCATCATATCCCTCTGTAATGGAAACAATAAACTTGGCTTCTTCCAATATATGAATAGCCTCTTCCTCTTCTTTTCCCACTACATCGGGAACATCGATCTCCTCAGCACCGGTACTGATAACGAGGGTGATCACATCGCCTTCTGCAACCATCTCTCCCGCTTCCGGATCCTGAGAAATAACTTTGTTTACTTCCACCTCATCAGATGGCATTTTTTCCAGCTTATAGTTTAAATTCAGTTCATCCAAAGTAGCTGTTGCAGCATCTACCTCCATGCCTACTACACTGAGCATCTCAAATTTATCCTGTTCTTCCTGGGAACTGTCGGTTCCACCTATGATGCCGATTGCTCTGCCCACCAGCACCAGGGCGATCACGCCGATGATGACTGCCGCTACGATAGCTAAGATAGTGGTGATCCTCTCCATTTTGGGATCCAGATCGTCGTCATCATATTCTTCGGAATCAGAGGTTTCTTCTTCCTCCTCTTCCTCTTCTTCGTCCTCATCCTCCAAAACAGGCATGGGAACAAATTTGGGTTTGCTCTTCGGCTTTGCAGCCTCTTCATTAAGACGCATCTCATCTACTGCAATACTGCCTGTATTTTTTTTGATCTCCGCCATATCCTCTTCCGTGATCATCTTGGTAGCACCGGAAGTATCCACATCCACCATGGTCACAAAATCCTCATCGGGAGTGATCAGGGATTTCTTGAGATCTACGATCAATTCGCCCATATTTTGATATCTGCGATCCGGGCTCTTCTGAGTACATTTAAAAATGATCTTCTCCACACACACCGGAATTTCCGAAACATATTCTCTGGGAGAAGGCAGCTCTTCCTGGATATGCTTAATGGCAATGGCAACGGTGGTCTCCCCGTCAAAAGGCACATGACCGGTCAGCATCTCAAACATGGTGCAGCCTAAGGAATAGATGTCGCTCTTTTCATCAGAAAATCCGCCCCTTGCCTGCTCCGGCGAAGTATAATGAACACTTCCCATGACATTGGAAGTAATGGTATTGCTGGTAGCCGCTTTGGCAATACCAAAATCCGTTACCTTTACCTTACCGTCTTTGGAAATAATGATATTCTGAGGTTTGATGTCCCTATGGATAATATGGTTGTTGTGAGCAGCCTCAATTCCCATAGATACCTGGATAGCAATGCTGATGGCTTCTTTAATGGAAAGGCGGGCCTTCTTTTCAATGTAATTCTTTAAGGTGATGCCTTCCACCAGTTCCATTACGATATAGTAGATCCCTTCCTCTTCCCCTACATCGTATACATTGACGATATTGGGATGCATCAGCCCTGCTGCCGCCTGGGCTTCCACTCGGAATTTGGATACAAAATTGGTGTTTTCACTAAACTCCTGCTTCAACACCTTAACCGCTACAAAACGATTTAATTTATGATCCTTTGCCTTATATACATCGCTCATACCGCCGGTTCCGATCTTATCTAAGATCTCATACCGATCTCCGATTAACATACCAAGTATAATCATTTTTTCACCTCATCTTTAAATGACTCTAACTAACAATACGGCAATATTGTCTTTTCCGCCGTTGGCATTGGCCCCATCGATCAGTTTCTGGGCCTTATCCGACAGTTCTGCCGTTTCTTCATCTAAAACGATCTCTTCGATCTCTTTATCTTCCAACATATTGGTCAAACCATCTGAACACATCAGGACGATATCTCCCTTATTCAGTTCTTCCGTAAAGAAGTCCGGTTCTACCTCGTCTTTTGCTCCAATGGCTCTGGTTATGATATTCTTATCCGGATGCCTTCTGGCATCTTCTCTTGAAAGACCGCACAAACGGATCATTTCCTCTACCAGGGAATGATCTCTGGTGATCTGACGGATCCCTTCCTCCTTTGTGATCAAATATAGGCGTGAATCGCCTACATTTGCGACCCGAAGGCGTTTCTTGACAACCGTGGCCACAACCAGGGTAGTGCCCATGCCATAGAGATTTTCATCCGAAGCTGCAGTTTCCCGAATCTTTTTATTTGCTGTATGGATAGCCTCTTCTATCAAAACTTCGGGATCCTTTTCATAGGAATTTCTGATTTCCTCTACTACTGTATCAGTAGTACATTTGGAAGCGTAGTCTCCCGCATTATGACCGCCCATACCGTCTGCCACAATAAACAGATTGGGTATATTGCCCAAAGGCTTTACAGAAGCAAATACATAATCCTGATTTAATTGTCTTTTTCGTCCAATGTCCGTAACGGAGTATGCCTCTAACAATGCGTACCCTCCTTGCCTTCTTCCAAATGTCTTTTTCTTAACTGTCCACAGGCGCCGTCGATATCTGCACCCATTTCCCTTCTAATAGTAACATTTATTCGATTTTTTTCAAGTTTATTTTTAAATCCTTCCACATAAGTTTGTTTCGGACGCTTAAAATCCCGCTCTTTTACTGGATTTACGGGGATCAGATTGATGTGGCAGTTTAAGCCCGATACAAGGCGTGAAAGCCTTTCCGCGTCCTCATATGTATCGTTTACCCCCGATACCAGGCTGTACTCAAAGGTGATCCTGCGTCCGGTTTTATCAAAATAGTACCTGACCGCATCCATCAACTCCCCAATGGAATATACCTTGGCAATAGGCATCAGCTTTTGTCTCTTTTTATCATCGGCTGCATGTAAAGATATGGCCAGGGTGATCTGCAGTTCTTCTTCTGCAAGCCTCCTGATACCCGGCACAATGCCGCAGGTAGATACCGTTATGTTCCTCTGGCTGATATGCAGACCCTTTTTATGGGACAAAAGCCGGATAAACCGCACCAGATTATCGTAATTATCCAAGGGTTCTCCTGTTCCCATGACTACCACATTGGAAATGCGCTCCCCGGTCAGACTTTCCACCCGGTATATTTGTTCCAACATTTCCGAGGGCAGCAGGTTTCTGGATAGTCCGTCTATGCCGGAAGCGCAAAACTGACAGCCCATACGGCAGCCTGCCTGGGAGGAAATACAAAGGCTGTTGCCATGATGATAGGGCATGAACACGCTTTCCACAAAATTTCCGTCTCCCAAGTCAAACAAAAACTTTTTTGTGCCGTCAATTCCGGATTCCTGTACTCTTACCGCCTTTAACAAAGTATAGGAAAATCTCTCCTTACATTGTTCCCGAAAGGCAGCGGATATATTAGTCATTTCATCAAATCCCGCAGCCAGCTTCACATGGAGCCAGTGATAGATCTGGTCTGCCCGGAAGGCTTTCTCTCCCATGTCCTGTATCTGTTTTAACAATTCTTCATAGGTCAGGGATTTGATATCTGTTTTATCAAGATCTTCCAATTGTTCTTTCATGTTGATACCTTAACTTATTTTTGTAAGCACTGCCAGATAAAACCCATCTGTACCGTCTTTTCCCGGCAGAAAAGTCCGCTCCTTTATGAGCTGAAAAGGAAAGTTTTCACAAAGCCATGCCGTATTCTCATGGTTTTCTTCCTCTGTCAGCGTACAGGTGGAATATAATAATTTTCCGCCGGGCTTTACATACTGCCACACCACCGAAAGGATTCTGCGCTGCAAGCCGGCGATCTTTTCGATATCTGCAGGTTCGATCCGGTATTTGATGTCACCTTTTCTGCCGATGACGCCCAATCCGGAACAGGGGAGATCCGCTATGACCAGATCTGCTTTTTCTATCTCCTCTTCCTGCAATACCAGGGCATCCTGTATCTGGGCACGGATATTGGTAAGACCGCTTCTTTTGATGTTTTCTTCCATGAGCAGAACTTTATGCTCCGAAACATCCCTTGCCGTTACCATTCCTGTGTTCTGCAGTTTTTCTGCAGCATGGAGGGCTTTTCCTCCCGGTGCCGCACATACATCGATGATCGTCTGACCGGTCTTTATTTCTGCCGCCTCAATGATGGCCATGGAACCCGCATCCTGGACGAAACATTTTCCCTCCTTAAATCCGGGAATACTTTCTACTCGATCCGCCCCTTTTATGTGGTAAGCATAGGGTAACTCTTTTGTCTGTTCCGCCTCCATGCCGGCCCGATTCATTTCTTCCAACAGTTCCTGTTTCTTTGCAGGTGCCAGATCCTCTCTTATCCGAATGGTAAGAGGTCTTTCAGAAAGCAGTTCTGCCAGGATCTCTTCTGTCTGTGCCTCTCCATAAGAAGCAAGCCATCTTTCTACGATCCACGGCCGCATGGAATAGGTTATAGAAAGATAGGCTGTGATATTCCCTTCTCTGACAGGATAAGGAATTTCTTTTTTCTTTTTTGCTACAGAACGCAGCACGCCGTTGACAAAACCTTTCAGATTGACAAAGCCTCTTTTTGCCGCCAACTTCACACTCTCATTGCATACCGCGGAATCGGGAACGCCATCCATATAGAGAAGCTGGTAAACTCCCATACGCAGGATACTTCTGATGACCGGCTTCATTTTGGAAACAGGCACCTTGGAATAAAGATTTAGGACATAGTCCAATTCGATGCACCGCTCTATGGTTCCTTCCACCGTCCTTTTGATAAAGGATCGTTCCCGCTTATCCAAATAAGCATATTTATCCAATACCTGTTTGATGACCTGATGGCTGTACTGTTTCTTCTCCAGAATCTCTATGATACAGTCCAGCACGATTTCTCTGGTATTAATCACCGTTTCTCCCGCTCTCTTTACCTATCCTAACATTTCTCCCGCCTCAAGGCTTTTACCTAAAAGAAATTCTTTTGCGCTCATTCGCTTTTTGCCTTCCAACTGCAGTTCCTTTATGACCAGGCATCCTTCTTTGGTGCCTACATAAACAGCATCCTTTGTGACCCGTTCTACTTTTCCGGGCTGGCCGGAGATAGAAAGATCCGCTTCCGACTTCCAGATCTTAAGCTGCTTTCCCTGATAAAAGGTATAAGCACTGGGCCAGGGATAAAGCCCCCTTACCAGCCTTTCCAGTTCCACCGCACTTTTCGAAAAATCTATTCTGCCGGTCTCTTTTTTTAACATCTTGGCATAGCTGCTTTTTTCTTCTTCCTGCTTGATGGGAGAAACTTCTCCTTTTTCAATCTTTTCCAAAGCATCTACGATCAAGGAAGCGCCTGTTGCCGCCAGCTTATCAAAAAGGCTTTCGCCCGTTTCCTCCGGTAAGATAGGAACCTTTTCCTGAAACAGGATATCTCCTGTATCCAATCCTTTATCCATCTGCATGATGGTAACGCCGGTTTCTGCTTCTCCTTCTATGATGCTCCATTGGATCGGCGCTGCACCTCTGTATTTCGGCAGTAAAGAGGCATGGATATTGATGCAGCCAAATTTGGGCATGGACAAAATCTCTTCCGACAAGATCTGCCCAAAGGCAGCTACCACGCCGATATCCGCAGGATACTGTGCCAATTCCCTTACCGCTTCCTCTGTCTTGATCCTTGCGGGAGTCAGCACCGGAATTCCATGATCCATGGCACACTGCTTTACGGGAGAAGGAATCAGTTCCTTGCTCCTGCCCTTTGGTTTATCCGGCTGGGTCACCACGACACTTACCTGATGTCCCGCCTGTATGATGGCTTCTAAAGGCCCCACCGCAAAATCGGGAGTTCCCATATAGATCACTTTCATAAAATTTACTTCCTCACATTTTATTTCTGTCGACCGCATCCATTCTCAGGATCATCTTATTCATCCTCGGGATCATCTTCTTCATCCTTGGTCACATCATACAAAGGACCCTCTACCAATTCCGTATACATATGCCCGTCCAAGTGATCCAGCTCATGAAGCAGAGCTCTGGCTAACAGCTCCGTTCCCTCCACTTCAACGGGCTCCATATTTTCATTTAACGCCACCACCTTGGCATAATTAGGCCTGGTGACCACACCGCTTTTGCCGGGTACGGAAAGACAGCCTTCCTGCCCTGTCTGCTCTCCGCTGGTCTCAACCACCCGGGGATTGATGAGGACGATGGGGTCATCCCCCGTATCAATAACACAAAGCCGCTTTAAGATCCCAACCTGTGGCGCCGCCAGACCGACCCCTTCTGCCTCATACATGGTTTCAAACATATCCTGGATCAGTTCTCTCGTGCGGTCTGTCATCTCTTTTATTTCTTTACATTGTTTCGTTAAAACCGGATCGCCGATTTCCCTTATGTTCCTAATTGCCATAGGCATCTCCTCCTGATATTGCTTTCTATGCTTTAATATCCGTTCATGGGATCAAAATCAAAATAAATGCTGCAGGAACCGTATGTTTCTTTATCCTCATCAAATGCTTTCTCCGCCAGATCCTTTGTCTTGATCAGATCCTGATAGTCGTTATGCCTGATATAGATCATCTTTCGATAAGAATCGCTTATCTTTCCGATGGAAGCATCTGCCGGTCCGATGACGGATACCGGGGCATCTGCTCCCTTTTCTTTCAGGGCATTTTCCCGCAAAAGTTTTGCCAGATCTTTTGCAGCATCTTCTGCTTTTTCTTTGTTGGAAGAGGAGAGCAGAATCGCCAGCATATGGCTGACCGGCGGATAACTGCATACCTTTCGATAGGCGATCTCTTCTTCATAAAAGCCTTCATAATCCTGCTTTGCAGCATGAACCACTCCATAGTGTTCCGGGCGATAAGTCTGGATCACAGCCTCTCCGGGTTCTTTCCCTCTTCCCGCTCTTCCCACTGCCTGGGTAATAAGCTGGAAGGTGCGCTCCCCAGCCCGGTAATCTCCCACAGAAAGGGATAGATCGGCAGCCAGCACGCCTACCAATGTGACGCCGGGAAAATCATGTCCCTTTACGATCATCTGCGTTCCTATCAGTATATCCGCCTTTCGTTCCGAAAATGCGGAAAGGATCTTTTCATAATCATCTTTCTTTTTGGTGGTATCTTTATCCATTCTGAGAACTCTGGCTTTTGGAAACAGTTGCAAAAGCCGCTCCTCCACCTGTTCGGTTCCCACTTGAAACCCTGCAATGTAAGGAGATCCGCATGCAGGACACTCGGACAAAGCCGCCCTTTCATAGCCACAGTAATGACATACCAGCTTCGTCTTACCGTGCTCTGTCAGGGATACATCACAATGAGGGCATTTTGCCACATAACCGCAGCTTCTGCAGGTAACAAAGCCGGCATAGCCTCTCCGGTTCAAAAACAGCATTGCCTGCTGCCCTTTTGACAATCTATCTTGAAGTTTTTGTGCCAAAAGCCTGGAAAAGATGCTTTTATTTCCTTCCCGCAGTTCCTTCCTAAGATCTACGGTATGGACAGCCGGAAGGATGCTGGCGCCAAAACGATGGGCAAGCTTAAAATACCCATACTGCCCCGTCTGTGCCCTGTAATAGGATGTTAC
Source organism: Lachnospiraceae bacterium (assembly GCA_022510725.1). GTDB lineage: Bacteria > Bacillota > Clostridia > Lachnospirales > Lachnospiraceae > UBA2882. The sequence goes on along the minus strand of JAFLSW010000005.1, from coordinate 91,895 downwards.
GGAAGGGGTCGCCGACCCCAAAACAATACTGGCGCCCCATTGTTTTCCCATATATTCTGCCGTTTCCCTGGCATGGTATTTGGGCATACTGTCACTTTTATAGCTGCTTTCGTGTTCTTCATCTATGATGATCAGCCCCAGATTGGTAAAAGGTGTAAACAAAGCGCTTCTGGCTCCGATCATGATCTGGATCTGCCCTTTTTTTGCCCGCTCAAACTGATCGTAACGCTCTCCCTTGGAAAGTCTGGAATGCATAATGGAGATCCGGTCTCCAAACCGCTTATAAAAGCGGAGTACTGTCTGATAAGTCAGCGCAATTTCCGGAATCAGAACGATCACTTCTTTTCCCCGGTCCAACACCGTCTGGATCATCTCCATATAGACTTCCGTCTTGCCGCTTCCCGTTACACCATGCAGCAGATAAGTTTTTAATATGCCGGCACGATAGTCTTTTGAAAAAGAATCGACGATTTCTTTTTGTTCGTCAGAAAGGGATACGGATACGACTTCTTTCTCTCCGATCCGGACAGGGTTTCTGTAAACATCCGTTTCCCGGATCACAATACTGCCCTTCTTTTCCATGGCTTGTAATGTTTTTGCGCCCACTCCTAAGGAAGTGATGACAAAACCGTAAGGAAGCACCTCCTTATGCTCAAAAGCCTCCAAAAGCCTGGCTTTGGCCTCATGATGTTTTCTATAGGCTTCCTCTAATAACCCCTCTCGTTCCTCTCTCGAAACAGCCAGGCGGATTTCCCGATTGGGAAGAGAGCGCACCTGTTCTTTTACGGGAAGCACTGTTTTTAAGGCCGCGATCAGCGTGGAACCGTAATGTTCCTTCATCCAGGCTGCCAGTGCCACATACCGCCCCTCTACCGAAATACCGCCTTCTGCTACATCAATGATCTCTTTGCACTTTTCTTCCGGATAATCCGACTCATCGGTTAAAGAAAGCACAAATCCCTTCCTTTGCCTGTCTCCTTTCCCAAAAGGAATGAGCACCTGTACTCCGGGATAAAGAACATCCCGCAGCTTATGCGGCACTTTATATTGAAATGGTCTGTCTACTTTCTCATGGGAGATATCAATGCAGACTTTTGCAAATTTACCTTCCACACTGTTTCCTTCCCTTCTTAATCAAGGCCGGCCGCGAGCATCTCTCCGTCGGCAGGCGGCTGCTGTCTCATGGCAAGCACATCCTGTATGATATCCCGTTCATCCATGGGATATTTTTTGCCGTCGATCTCCTGGTAATCCTCATGGCCTTTCCCTGCCAGAACGATCACATCTCCCGGTCTGCCATAGCGGATGACAAAAGCGATGGCCTCTCTTCTGTCTATGATCTCCACATATTTTCCATCCGTCTTCTCAATGCCGCTCTTGATATCTGCAATAATATTCTCCGGCTTTTCTGTCCTGGGATTATCGGAAGTGATCACAGTCAGATCCGCCAGTCTTCCGCTGACCTCTCCCATTTTATACCGCCGCTCTTTAGAACGCTTTCCACCACATCCAAAGAGGCACACCAGCCGCTTGGGATGATACTCTTTTAAAGTAGTCAAAAGACTCTCCAAAGACATGGCATTATGAGCATAATCGATCATCAAAGTAAAATCATCCGATACCTTGATCAACTCGATCCTGCCTTTGACTTTAGCCGTCAGCAGTGCATCCTGCATCAGATCCACAGGCACACCAAAATGCCTGCAAATGGCAATGGCAGTCAGGGCATTATAAACACTGAACCGCCCGGGTGTATGGATCTCTACAGGAAAATCCAACATTCCTCTTACCTGAAAGGAAACACCCAAATAGCCCTTTCCCTGTAAAAGCCTGGTATCATCTGCATACAGATCCGCTTCCCTCGAAAAACCGTAAGTCTCCACTTCACAGGTACAATTCTTGATTATATCCCGATAATGGGCATCGTCACAATTTACAATGCCCTTTTTGCACTGTTGAAACAACAAACTCTTACAATGGAGATAATCATCAAAATCTTTATGCTCATTGGGGCCAATATGATCCGGTTCGATATTGGTAAAGATCCCCAGTTCAAATAGAAAGCCCTGACTTCTGTGCTGCATCAGTCCCTGGGAGGAAACCTCCATGACAACCATATCACAGCCCGCATCCAACATTTGTCTGAAATATTTCTGTATATCATAGGATTCCGGTGTCGTATGTTCTGCCGGAATATGTTCGTCTCCGATAATGATCTCAATAGTACCGATCAATCCCACTTTGTGGCCCGCATGCTCCAAAATAGATTTTACCAGATAAGTGGTGGTCGTCTTCCCTTTTGTGCCTGTGATGCCGATCACCTTTAGCTGATCGCCGGGATTTCCAAAATATGCCGCGCTGATAAAAGCTCTGGCATATCTGGTGTCCTCTACTAAGATCACGGTCACATCTGCTTTGTCCGGGATTTCTACTTCCCTGCTCACAACAAGGACTGCAGCTCCTTTTTCTACAACCTCAGCCGCCACATTGTGGGCATCAAAATTGGCGCCTGCGATACAGATAAACATACAATCCTTTTCCACCGCATTGGAATCATATACAATGGAGGAAATCTGTCTCTCTGTTCCGCCCCGCAGAATCTCATAAGATACATTTTTTAATAATCGTCCACACTCTATCATTTTTCACACTTTCCGCCCTCCTTGCGATAAGACAGGGCAAAACCTAATCTATTATAGGATAGCACATCTAGTGTCTTTTTTCAATCAGTGTACAAGATATATTGAAAAAAAGGACAAGTACTGCCCCTTGCCTTATGCCGTCTGCGCAAACAAAAGACCCGGCGGGGAAGCCGGGTCTCTCGTTTTGAATTCTTATGAGGGGGGAGATAGTGAGTTGTGGTTCAACTATCTGTACATATCATACCCATAAATTGTGAATAAAATGTGTTTAAACTATAAAAATTTAAAAAAATTTTTTTACATCGTTACAATTGCCACATTTTTAACCAATTCTTCCATGGTATCCTCCGGGATCACACCGCTTTCCAGGGTGGTCGCATTTGCTGCCGAAACTCCTGCTGCCAGCTGCAGTGTATCCTCATCAGACAACTCCTGGCAAAATCCCAGTACCATAGCTGCCACCACACAGTCTCCGCAGCCCACTGTATTGACCGCTTTCACTTTCGGCGGAACAGCCTTGATCACTTTATTTTTGGTGATCTGCAAAAGTCCCTTTTCTCCCATGGAAACCACGACCTTAGTCACCCCGGCCTTTACATAGGTGTAAGCGGTCTGAATGACCTCCGCCTCTGTGGAAAGCTTTCTTCCTGCAATATATTCCAGTTCTTTCCGATTGGGCTTGATGCAGTAGGGTTTCTTTTCTGCGGCCAGTTTTAAAGGTTCTCCACTGGTATCCAGAAAAACCTTGACCCCCTTTTCATTGCAGATATCTGTCAGTTTCCCATAAAAATTGGTACGGATTCCCTCCGTCAGACTACCGGATAATACCACGCACTGGCTCTTTTCAACCAATTCTTTGAATCTGTCCACAAACTGCTCCCTCTCAAATCCGGCTATATAAGGTCCCGGTTCCAGGATCTCTGTTACCTGACCGTCATCTCCAATGATATTCATGTTTGTCCGGGTAACGGTTCTGATCTTAGTAAATTTGGTGGCAACCCCCATCTCCTTCAGTTCTTTTTCAATAAACTCTCCTGTGTAGCCGCCCAAAAATCCCATGGCAGTCACATCCGCTCCAAACTGCTTTAAGACCTTTGTCACATTGACGCCTTTTCCGCCGGGCAGACTGATAAAATCCCTCATCCGGTTTACCTGTCCGATCGAAAGTCCCGAAGTCTTATAAGTTTTATCCACTGCCGGATTGCAGCTTACTGTGATGATCATATTGTTTCCTCCCCTGGAAATTTAATGTATTTTATCACAATCTGAATGCTTGTCTGTCCCCGAAAGGTATTTTCCTCCGGTGTGTATATGATGTCCGCTTTGTTTCCATACTTTTGGATCTTTTCCATAAAAGCAGCGCTGTCTTTGAAATAAATACCTTCAAAAGAAACGCCACCGTCACTTACGACTCTTCCCTTTGCCACATTTTTCTGTTTGCCAATGAGAGAAAATCCCTGCAGGATGACTCCTTTTTGGGCAAAAGACGGTTCTTTGTTTCCCGTACCGTAAGGCTTAAGGCATTGCATCTGGGATAACAGGTCTGCCGAAACATAGTCTATGGGCATAGGCACATCGATCATGATCCGCTCCACAAAATCTTCTTCCTGCAAAGTACACACACTGTTGATGCGTTTCCTGAATTCTTCCGCGCTGCCTTTAGGAAGGGACAAACCTGCTGCCATCTTGTGCCCGCCGAATTTCAAGAAAATATCTTTGACTTTGGTCATTTCTTCATACATATGATAAGCATCAATGCTTCTACCGGAACCTTTGATCCCTTCTTCGCCATCTGTTAAGACAAAGACCGGCTTACCATACCGTTCCCGCAGCCTTCCCGCAATAATACCTGCTAAGGATTCATGGACATCAGGCAGATATACGACCAAAACCCTGTCTTTCGACAGTCCCTGCTTCTCCACAAGCTCTATGGCTTCTTCCAGCCCTTTCCCGGTCAGTTCCTGCCTTTTTGCATTAATCTCCCTTAGTTCCCGGGCAATGACCATGGCTTCCCGTTTGGAAGGGGCATGCAGCAGTTCCAGTATCCGTTCTGCACTGTCTAACCGCCCCGACGCATTAAAACAGGGCCCCAGTATAAAACCAATATGATAAGTCGTCAGCTCCTTATCCTTCAGGCCACATTGTTCGATCAAAGCCTGTAGCCCAAAATTAGAACTGGAAGCAATGGCTTTTAACCCATGTTTTACCAAAACATGATTCTCATCCTTCAGCTCCATGACATCGCCAACCGTGGCAAAGGCGGCAAAGGCAAAACATTCATCCAAAAGAGCCTTTGTCTCCTCTTTCTCTATGCAGCCCTCTTTCTCCCGCTGTAAGACCAGCCCCAGGATCAGCTTATAGGCCACCACGCCGCCGCAGATCCCTTTAAAGGGATAAGAACAATCCTCTCTTTTGGGGTCCACTACAGCTTCCGCCTCCGGCAGGAGATACCGCCGCTTATCCCCTTCCTGTTCAAAGGGCACTTCATGATGATCCGTCACGATCACGGAAATACCAAGCTTTTTTGCATATGCGATCTGCGCCCCTGCAGCAATGCCGTTGTCACAAGTCACGATCACTTCTATGCCATCTTCTCCTGCCTGGGTGATCAGCCGGTCATTTAACCCATATCCGTCTTCGATCCTGTGTGGAATGACCACATCGATACAATCTGCGCGACCGGCTTTCTCTGCCAGAAAGGAAAATCCCTTTTGCAGAATAAACGCCGAACAGATCCCATCGATATCATAGTCACCGATGATCCGTATTTTTTTCCCTTCCTGCAAATAATCCCTGACCAGCATTACCGCTTTTTCCATATCAGCCATCAGAAAGGGATCATATAGATCTTCTTTTTTTCCGTTTAAAAACAGGTCGATCTGTTCATCTCCTATAACATCCCTGTTTCGCAATAATCTGGCTACCACCGGACTGATATGAAACCGCTTGGCAATACCGTCAAAATCTGCTCTCTTTACCTCTATGTACCACTTTTCCATGAAAAAGACTCTTTTCTATCCTGCCTTATGGATCCCTTTTGCCGTTACATGGCAAACCCGAAGGCAAACCTGCCTCCGGGTTAAGTGTATCACATTTTATAAAAGCCAGCAATCCAAAGCGTCTTATTTTACACTCTGGGAAAATTTCTGTTTGGCCTCTTCCACTTTCTTATCCTCTGCCATGGGAGTGGGATAATACCCTCTCTCGTGCATCATGTGAAATACCTCGTCCTGAATGGCATGTTCCTTTGCCAGACAGTCAATAATGGTATCCCTCACACTGTTGTGCAAACATTCATTCGCATAATGATTGTACTGATCTGTTGCTCTCTTTTCGGAAATCAGAGCATCCGTTAAAACATCTTTTTCTGAAAAATTCTGCATGACACATCCTCCTATTTCACCTGTTCATAAAGCGCATTAAAATGACTCTGATGCTTGTTTGCAATATCCTCAAATTTTGCTTTTACCTCACTGTCCTCACAGTGGGATGCCAGCATCTGGAATTTGTGGATCAGCAATTCTTCTTCATTTAACAGTTCAGAAAGACCTGCCAGTTCTTTTTCCGTAATTTGTTTCATAGGAAATCAACCTCCTGCTTTTTTTAGTAGTATGATTCATTTCCCTTTTTATTATGCAAAATTATCCCAATAACAGGTAAACAAAATATCCGCAGTAGGCAAGCAGCATGACCATACCGCCAGACCGTCTTAATTCCCTATTTTTAAAGACGCCCAGCCAGAGCAGCACGCCTGCTCCAAAGGCCACTAAGGAATCAATAATAAACTTACTTTCAAAGACTACCGGCGTTACCAAAGCTGTGGTTCCCACTACAAACAGGATATTGAAAACATTGCTGCCGACGATATTTCCGATGGCAATGTCCGCTTTTCCTTTTTTCGCCGCCGTCACGCTGGTGACCAGCTCCGGCAGACTGGTACCCAAAGCCACAATGGTCAATCCGATGAGCCTGTCTGACATGCCAAAGAACTTTGCGATATTGGAAGCCGCATCAACGGTAATATCCGCACCCCATACCACAAGCACTGCGCCTATGATGCCAAGAAGCAGAAGCTGCCACATGGGTCTTGCCTTTTCTTCTTCAGGCTCTTCTTTTTTCTTTTTGGCCATGATAAACAGATAAGTCAGATACAGGATGAACAAAGCCCATAGAATAATACCTTCCATAAAGGAAATGGTATTGTCTCCCATACCCATGACAACGAGAATGATGCTGATGACCAGCATAAAGGGCAGCTCATAGCGCACGGTCGATTGCTGTACCGCCAAATTGGTAATGACTGCCGTCAGCCCCAAAATGACCAGCACATTCATAATATTACTTCCCACCACATTTCCGACGGTGATACCGGCATTTCCCTTTAATGCTGAGGTAATACTGACCGCCGCTTCCGGTGCGCTGGTTCCCATGGCAACAATGGTCAGACCGATGACTAACTGGGGAATCCCAAACTTTTCTGCAATGCCCGCTACGCCTTCTACAAACCAATCGGCGCCTTTTACCAGCATCACAAATCCTAACACAAGCAATACCGCCTGCAACAATAACATTACAATGTCGTTCATGCCATTCCTTCACTTCCTCATGTAAATTTCCTATAAAATAATACAATATAATAAAAAAAAGTCAATCCTTTACAGCTTTCTTAACGATTTTTTTAACTCGAAAAAAACTAATGCTTTTTTCCGTATATAGTGCTATATTTATAATTATGTATAACCACTATGGTTTCAGATGGGAGAAATTATGTTTAAGAAAAAAAATACGACCGAACAAGGACTGAAGATTATTATCGTTGGCTGCGGACAAGTGGGCCAGACCTTGATCGCCCAATTGATCAAGGAAGGCCATGATATCACCCTGATCGATCATGATCCTCAGATCATTCAGGAAATGACAAACCTGTACGATGTGATGGGTGTGGTAGGCAACGGTGCCAGCTACAGCGTACAAAAGGAAGCCGGTATTAAGGGATCCGACCTGATCATTGCCGTAACCGATTCCGACGAGCTGAATCTATTATGCTGTACGGTTGCCAAACGTGTGGGGAACTGTTCCGCCATTGCCAGAGTCCGTACCCCGGATTACAGTAAGGAAGCGGGGTATCTGCGAGACCAATTAGGGCTTGCCATGATCATCAACCCCGAGCTGGAGGCTGCCAAAGAGGCATCCCGCATCCTCTATCTTCCTACTGCATTGGAAGTGAGCACTTTTGCACACGGCCAGGCGGAAATGATCAAGATCAAAGTACCTGACGGCAATGAGTTGGACGGCATGACCATCATGGATCTGGGAAAGGCACTGGGCAAAGACATTGCCGACAATGTCCTGATCTGCGCCGTAGAGCGGGAAGGCGATATTCAGATCCCATCCGGTAATTTCCGCATTCAAAAAGGCGATCTGATCTCCTTTGTGGCATCCCGTGCTACCGTTAAGATTTTTCTGGAAAAGATCGGTTTCAACACCCATGCCGTAAAGAATACCATGATCATCGGCGGCAGCAGATCCGCATACTATCTTGCAACCCTGCTTTTAAATATGGGAATCTCTGTCAAGATCATTGAAAGCGATCAAAAACGCTGTGAGGAATTGAGCATTCTGTTACCCAAAGCGATCATCATCAACGGCGACGGCACCAATGAGGAACTTCTAAAGGAAGAAGGGATCGAGTTTGCAGACTCCTTTGTGCCTCTGACCGGTATTGATGAGGAAAATATACTGCTGACGCTCCATGCCAAGAGAGTGTCCCAGGCAAAGGCGATCACCAAGATCAGTCGGATCACTTTCCGCAATGTGGTAGACAGTCTGGACTTAGGCAGTGTGATCTATCCCAAATTTATTACTTCGGAAGCTATCATTGCTTATGTCCGCGCTAAGAAAAACTCTACAAACAGCAATATTGAGACCCTGTATCATATGTTCGACTCCCGTGTGGAGGCCATTGAGTTTCGGGTAGAGAGTGAATCCAAGGTCACCAACATCCCCTTAATGGATCTGAACTTAAAGAAGGGACTTTTGATCTCCTTTATCAATCGGAACGGCTCCATCATCATTCCCAGCGGTCAGGACTCCATCCAGGTGGGAGATACAGTCATGATCGTTACCACACACACAGGCTTTAATACCATTCAGGATATCTTAAATTGATAAAGAATGTTACGAAAAACACTTACCGGGAAAGGACATGATCATACATATGAACAGTTCAATCATTCGTTTTGTATTAGGAAATGTTTTAAAGACAGAGGCAGCCCTATTGCTGCTCCCCTGCCTGGTAGCACTGATCTACAGAGAACAGGTCGGCATCTGGTATCTGCCTGTAGCGGCAGCATGTTTTTTGTTAGGATGTCTGATGACCATAAAAAAACCGGCAAATCATGTCTTTTACCTAAAAGAAGGCTGTATCACTACCGCACTCAGCTGGATCTTCTTAAGCTTCTTCGGATGTCTCCCCTTCTACCTGACAAAGGAGATTCCTTCATTAACAGACGCTTTATTTGAGACCATTTCCGGTTTTACCACTACCGGTGCCAGCATCTTAAACGATGTGGAAGCCCTTTCCCACTGCTCTCTTTTCTGGCGCAGCTTTACCCACTGGATAGGCGGCATGGGCGTTTTGGTATTCCTTCTTGCTATCGTCCCCTTAAGCGGTGGCTCCAACATCAACCTGATGCGGGCGGAAAGTCCCGGTCCCTCTGTTGGTAAGCTGGTTCCCAAAGTAAGATATACGGCACGATTTCTGTATCTGATCTATCTGGGACTGACCATCGCAGAGATGGTCCTTCTGCTCTTTGGCAGAATGCCCCTGTTTGATGCCATCTGCACCAGCGTCGGAACTGCCGGAACCGGTGGTTTTGGGATCAAAAACAGTAGTATCGCAGGATATTCTCCTTATATCCAATGGATCGTCACCATATTTATGATCCTCTTTGGCATTAATTTTAATGCCTACTATTTGATTCTCTTTGGCCAGATCAAAAAAGCATTAAAGATGGAGGAAGTTCGTTACTATTTATTGATCATCGCAGCTTCCGTTGCCTTTATTTTCTTTAACATTTTAAACTTATGTGCCAATGCTTTTGAGGCGCTGACACAATCCGCTTTTCAAGTGGCTTCCATCATTACCACCACCGGATTTTCCACCGTGGATTTTAATATGTGGAACGAATCCTGTAAGATCGTCCTTGTATTGCTCATGTTCATCGGTGCCTGTGCAGGAAGTACCGGCGGCGGTATTAAGGTATCCCGTTTCGTGATCCTGTTCAAAACGGTGAGAAAGGAATTTATGTCCTATATCCATCCCAAGAGCATTAAGAAGATACAAATGGACGAAAAGCCTATCGAGCACGAGGTAGTCCGTACGGTCAATGTATATTTTATTACTTTCTTCGTCCTCTTTGTCCTGTCGGTATTTTTGATCTCCTTTGACGATACCGATCTGATCACAGGATTTACGGCAGTAGCCGCTACCATCAACAATATCGGTCCCGGTCTGGAAATGGTGGGACCTTCGGCGAATTTTGCTTTCTTCTCACCCTTTGCCAAGTATGTCCTGATGTTTGACATGTTAGCCGGCAGGCTGGAGCTGTTCCCCTTGCTGCTTTTGTTCCATAAATCCATCTGGAAGGATCTGTTTGCATACAAAAAGAGTGTGCGCAGTTTTAAGAAGCTGAATTCTTAGGTCGTAATACCACCACCGGTGCATCAAAGGAACCGGTGCTTTCTATCCGGCTTTCTGAAAGGGTTACTGCATTCGGCATACATTTCACAAAGGCATCTACGCCGCCCAGTACACCGAAACCAAAGCCTTCCTTTCTGTCCTTATAATGCATGGGAACGGTTATCCTGGGCTGCAATACTGATACCAGGTCTGCCGCTTCCTTGGCATTAATGGTAAAAAATCCCCCTACCGGAACCAAAAGCACATCCAGATTTTTTAGCAGTTGGATCTGATCCGGCTCCAGTTCACAACCGATATCTCCCATATGGGCGATTCTGGAACTGCCGTCCTCTATGATGTGGATGGTATTGGGACCTCTTTTCTTTCCTTTGCTCCCATCATGATAACTTTCAATCCTGGTGATCTGAAAAGGCAGGTCCGCTTTCTCTTCCACCTCTACCAGCTCTCTGGCATTGTGATCTCCATGTTCGTGGCTGCAGAGCACCAGATTGGCATGCTCCCGTACTGAGGATAGCCCCGGCACCGATCCGTCTTCATAAGGGTCCAGTACAATAACGCAGCCGTCCTTTTCCACTTTAAAACAAGAATGTCCGATCCATGTAATATTCATACACACACCTCCGTTACAAAAAAGGAATGACCGAAGCCATCCCCTTTCTGGTTTGAAATCTCGCAGCAACCATTAAAATATGGTTTCTTCGCTGCTTTCTCTTTTGTACGATTACATTATACATCATACCAACAAGAAAATCTACCTGTTTTTAAAGAAATCACTGAGTATTTTTTCCTTTGATCTTTGTCTTCATCACATACCACAGTGCACCGGTAACACATACGGAAGAATAGGCACCGCAGACGATACCAACCATCAGAGGCAGTGCGAACTCCCGGACACTGGTCACACCCATAACATACAGCACCGCTACCATAATAAAGGTAGTTAAAGAGGTATAAATACTTCTTGTCAGAGTCTGGGTGATACTTGCATTCACAACCTCTTTTAATTCCGTCTTCTTGGGCATTTCTCTCAAATTCTCACGAATACGGTCAAAGATAACGATGGTGGCATTGATGGAGTAACCCACAATGGTCAGCATGCAGGCAATGAAGGTATTACCTATACTGGTCTTGGATACTGCATAAAATGCCAGCACCACCAGAACATCATGTACCAATGCCGCAACTGCGCTGGTAGCAAAACGAACATCATGGAATCGGATCCAGATATAAACAAGCATCAAAAGCGTAGCAACTACTACTGCGATCACTGCATCTTTTTTCATTTCATTGCTGACCGTTGCGCTGATGGTCTCAGCCTGAATGCTTTCCTCATTGACACCGAAGTTTGCGGCAAGTATGCTGCTCATTTCCTCACGCTCTTCCACATTTAAGGTACGGGTCTTGATAATGACCTCATTGGTACCGCTTACCTTTTGAGTCTGTACATAGCCGTCTCCGGTAATCTGCTCGATATAAGGTACAACCTGTGCATCCAGTTCTTCAATGGACATATCCTCCGGGAAGGTAACGGTGGTAGCCGTACCGCCTTTAAACTCCATGGAGTAATTTAAGATATCTCCCGTAGACGCCTTGTTGTATCCCATCATGCCAAATCCTCCTACAATGAGCAGAATGGAAATGGCAAAGAAAACAGCTTTTTTAGAAAGGAAGTCGATGGACTTTCTTTCCTTTGTCGAACCATATATTTTTTCATTGCTCAATCCAATGCCATGGAGCGCATATAACAGCACTCTGGTAACCACCATAGCCGTAAACATGGAAAGGATGATACCGATCATTAAGGTCTGGGCAAAGCCTTTTACCGTACCGGAGCCCAGCAGAGCAAGAATCACAGCGGCAATAAAGGTAGTCACATTGCCGTCCACAATAGCGGATGTAGCTTTATCAAAACCGATCTTAATAGCAGAACGGACCGTCTTTCCGGTTGCGATCTCTTCCCTGATACGGGCAAAAATGATAACATTGGCATCCACTGCCATACCGATGGAAAGGATGATACCTGCAATACCCGGCAGGGTCAAAGTCAGGTTAAAGCCGTTTAATACAAGCAGCGTCAATACCACATACATGGTAAGGGCAAGAGCTGAAGCAAAGCCCGGCAGCAGATATACCACGATCATAAACAGACATACCAGGATAAAACCGATCAACGCTGCCTGTAAACTGGTACTGATAGCCTCAGAACCAAGCTGGGCACCTACCACATTGGAACGCATTTCCTGAAGCTCCAATTTCAGTCCGCCGATACGGATGGTAGAAGCAAGGGTCCGAGCTTCTTCGATGCTGTTCTGGCCTGTGATCTGTGCCTGTCCTCCTGTGATCACGGTCTGAACGATAGGTGCGCTGACCAGTTCGCCATCATAATAGATACCGATGGTTTCACCCCGTTCATAAGCTCTCTGGGTCACTTCCGCAAAAGCTTTCGTACCTTCTTCCGTAAAGGTCAGGTTCACGACATACTGACTCTGCTTTAATGCTGTATTGTCCGTCGTCTGGGCCGCATCTGCAGTGGCAACCATGGTTCCGTCCAATTTCACGGAACCGTCTGCGAGCAACTCATCGATGGTTTTATTTAATGCATAGATATATTTTCCGTTTTCATCAATTCCTACAATGGAATAATTTAAATTGCCGGCATCATCGGTTTCCGCTATAAAATACAAGGATCCGGGCTGGCCCAATTCCTGTAAGATCTGATTGGCATCGGAAACGCCGGGGATTTCGATATTGATCCGGTCGTCTCCTTCTTTATATACCTGAGCCTCCGTAGAATAAGCCTCCACACGCTTTTGGAGCTTATAAATGGTATCGCTCATATCCGAGTCGGATGGCTTTTCTTCTCCTACTACCTGATAGGTTATGCTGACGCCGCCGGCAAGATCCAGGCCCTGCTTGATATTCACTGCTGCGCCGGTTCTGGTGGGTCCGATTCCTATATAGGAAACATAGATACATCCTGCCATGATCAGCAGGAACAAAAATAAGGAAAGAACCGCATTTTTCTTTTTCATCTTTCTTTACTCCTCTCCGTCGGCAAGTGCTGCTTTCATCATAATAGCGCATTCGATCCGTTTTCTCTGAAGCTCACATCCGATGTCATATGCATCATGAATGTTACCGTGAAAATGATAGGAATTCGCCGCGCAGCCGCCGCTGCAATAGAATTTTGCAAAACATTTTCTGCATTTTTCTTTTTCGTATACATTGCAGGCACGAAATTGTTCGGTGATCTCATTTTTTACGATTCCCTCATCCACATTTCCCAAAAGAAATGCTTCGTCGCCTACAAACTGATGACAGGGATACAGATCTCCCCAGGGTGTGACTGCCAGATACTCCGTACCGGAACCGCAGCCCGAAAGCCGCTTTGCCACACAGGGGCCACCCTGTAAATCTATCATAAAATGAAAGAACATAAAAGCCTGTCCTTCTTTTTTCCGCCTGATCATTTCCTTTGCCAGCTCATCATATTGCTCCATGATGACCGGAATATCTTCTTTCCGGATGGTATAATCCTCTGACTCCTCTGCCACCACCGGCTCTATGGAAATCTGTTTGAATCCCAGATCCGCCAGATGCAGCACATCCGCCCCAAAATCCAGATTATGATGAGTAAAAGTGCCCCTCACATAATAATTTGTCTGGTTCCGGCTTTCCGCGATCTTCCGGAATTTGGGAACGATCTCTTCATAGCTGCCCTGTCCGCCTCTATGGGGACGCATGCGGTCATGTACCTGCTGCCGCCCATCTATGCTTAAGACCACATTAGCCATTTCCCGATTCAGGAATCCTTCCACCTCATCATTTAGCAATACCCCGTTGGTGGTTAAAGTAAAGCGGAATTTCTTGTGGAAGGGCTTTTCTAAGGATCTGCCATATGCCACCAGGTCCTTTACTACCTGCCAGTTCATAAGAGGTTCTCCGCCAAAAAAGTCCACTTCCAGATTGACCCGGTTTCCCGAATGAGATACCAAAAAGTCCAGAGCCTTTTTTCCCACCTCAAAACTCATGAGGGCGCGCCTGCCATGGTACTCTCCTTCTTCGGCGAAGCAATATTTACATGCCAGATTGCAGTCGTGGGCGATATGAAGGCACAAAGCCTTGACTACCGTCTCTCTGGCTTTGAATTCTTTGATATAAGGCTCATAGATGTCTTCTGTATACAGCAGTTCTTCCTTTGCAAGCGCCATGATCTCCTCTACCGCTTCTTCCAATTCTTCATCGGCATAGGACTTGTCCTTTTCTTTTGCGAGCTGCTTTGCAACAGACAATACTTCTTCTTTTCCATGATGCCCCTTTATGATCTCTTCTAATCCGGGGATCAGGTCATATGCCACATCGTCTACCACATGAACGCTCCCGCTGTTCACATCCAAAACCAGGTTATAACCGTTATTTTTATAAGTGTGTACCACCTTTATTCTCCTAACCGCCGTTTCTTTATGTGGCTTTCTAAAACAGACACATAATAAGCAGCGATAACTCGCTGCTTATGAAACATCCTAATTATTTAACCTGTTCACAGCTCTGGTTTCCTACCGTACAAGATGTCTTGCAAGCTGACTGACAAGATGTCTGGCATTCACCGCATCCGCCTTTTTTCATGGATTCTTTGAAATCTCTTGTGCTTAATGTTTTGATATGTTTCATAACATAGCCTCCTTTATTCACTTGAAGTATATCGTACTTTACTCAACGAGTAGATTATAGCACAGTTTCCCAGGCATTGAAAGACTTTTTTTCAGCTTACCATGCCCCCTAACATCCCGCCTCCGGCGCAGAGCAGATAGGTGGTGACCAGATGGCTTCCGATGACTGCTTCCTGCTGTCCTGCCACAAAGGATACCAAAGCCAGGATCAAAAAATAAGCGCTTCCCAGCACAAAGCCCCATAAGAACTTTTTTACCTTTAATCGTTTTCCCGCAATAAATCCGGTCAAAAAATTGACCAGTACATAGATCACGATCACCGAAATATTGACGATCTTTTCATCCAGCCTGAACTTATAAAGCAGATAAGCCAGACCGAAAAGCAAAAGTCCGGTCAATACATAAGCAAAAACCAACAGCCCCAGCAAAAGCAGTGCCCTGCCGTTTCTTTCCTCCTGATTTAGCAGCTGTCTTCGCATTCTCTTTCCCCCTGTTTTCTTCTACTACTTGACAATGAAAAACATTTTATAGTATCTTTCCTTATAACATATGATGTGTTCAAAAAAATATGATAGGAGCTGAGTTTAATTTTGGATACTTCCG
The DNA here is from genome assembly GCA_022510725.1 of Lachnospiraceae bacterium. Classification (GTDB taxonomy): domain Bacteria; phylum Bacillota; class Clostridia; order Lachnospirales; family Lachnospiraceae; genus UBA2882. The sequence continues at coordinate 76,278 of JAFLSW010000005.1, read as the reverse complement.
ATGCCATACTGCTGGCGATTTTATTTGTCCTACTGTTTTTGTCCGCATTCTTTTCTTCTGCGGAAACAGCTTTGACCTGTACCAACAAAGTAAAAATGAAGGCCCTTGCAGATGAAGGGAATAAAAAAGCTGCGCGAGTTCTTTCTATTCTGGAATCCCCCGGCAAAATGTTAAGTACCATTCTCATCGGCAACAATCTGGTGAATATTTCCATTACATCCATCGCTACCACCCTGACCATAAAACTGTTCGGCAGCGTATATGTGGGTGCGGTAACCGGTCTTTTGACCATTATCCTTTTGTTGTTTGGGGAGATCGTGCCCAAAACGGCAGCCAATATCAATGCAGAAAAAACGGCCCTTACATACAGTCCATTTATTCAGATGCTGATGTTTTTGCTGACACCGGTCATCTTTATCGTGGACAAAATGTCCGGCTTTTTATTGAAGCTGATGCGCATCAGCAGTACCGGTGCCTATAATCCTATGACGGAAAACGAATTAAAAACCTATGTGGAAGTCAGCCATGAGGACGGTGCCATTGAGTCCGAAGAGCGGGAAATGATCTTAAATGTATTTGATCTGGGAGATTCCCTGGCAAAAGATATCATGATCCCCCGTATTGATATGACGGCAATCGATGTAGAAGCCTCTTATAAGGAGCTTTGCAATCTGTTTAAAAACACCCTGTATTCCCGTATTCCTGTTTATGAAGAGGAAACAGAACAGATCATCGGCAGCGTGACCTTAAAAGACTTTTTCTTAGTCAACAAAAAGTCCGATTTTCATATCAGGGATATTATGCGGGACATTTATTATACCTATGAGACCAAAAAGACAGATGACTTATTTAATGAAATGCGGGAAAGCGCCAATAATATTGCCGTAGTCTTGGACGAATACGGTGTCTGTGTAGGTCTTATTACCCTGGAAGATCTGTTGGAAGAAATCGTGGGAGAGATCCGCGATGAATACGACGGAGAAGAAAAAGAACTGTTAAAGGAGATCGGCGAAGGCACCTATGATATCGCCGGTGCCATGAAATTAGACGATATTAACGATGCCCTGATGACAGAATACGATTCAGAGGATTATGACTCCATCGGCGGCATTATGATCGAGCAATTGGACAGAGTGCCAAGGCTTGGAGAAAGCGTTACCCTGGAAGACGGCACCATTATAACTGCCTCTGTGATCAGTAAAAACCGGGTTATGCGGGTAACATTAAAGCTTCCTCCAAAAGAAGAGGAAGCCGAAGAAGTGTCTGATAAGAAAGAGTCATATGAAAACTCTTGCACTAACTCTGAAGAGCCTGAAGACGCTCTTCAATAAAGTCTACCATTTCGTCTTTTTCCACACCCAGCGCCATGGCCAGTTCCCCATGAAGGTTTTCTTCCGCCTTTTTAAAGTAGCGGTCATCGGTGTTGGTTGTTTTCTTGCCCTGGAGTAGTCGATCCTGTCTGCGCAGATAAAGAGTCTTAATAATGCTGACCCACTGTCTGCAGTCACAGGACTGCATGGCCTCTTTGTATTTCATTTCCCGCTGCTTCTCATCCCCGACCCACATCTCAGGTATGGATGGGATATCATCAATCAACTGCTTTGCTTCTTCTTTAGAGATCATGTGGCGCATCATGACCTTATTATTATCCACTGCAGAATAGATTTTTCCCGACTCTTCAAAAACAGGCTTTAATTCGTAGTATTTTTGTCCTTTTGTGGCTCCCGGCAGATTTAATTCCGTAATATTCTCCACTTTACAGATTCCTCGATTTTCGTAGTAGATGAAATCTCCTACTTTAAACATGCTCATTCCTTTCCGGTCGGTAGAAGCTATCAGCTTTACACGCCAGCCATACTGGCTCTAACTAAATCTTATCATCTGCATTTTTTGAAAGTCAAGAATATTTTTCTGCTCTGCCAAAAATTCCCAAGCACCTTTTGTGACATTTTCCATAGTATAAAAAAAGAGAAAGCACAAAGCTTTCTCTATCGCAACAGCGATCTTAAAGACAACACGGTGATCCCCAAAGGAAAACTCTTTTCATGGGAAGATACGGAGATGATATGACCTGGAAGCGACGCATAAGTTTTCGTATTGATGGGGCTTTTCTCCGGGCAGCAAAAGGAAGGGTGCAAAAGTGTGGCAACGCTTTTCCCCGAAAGCTTCACCATACTTTCCTTACCGGTCCAGAGCCTGGTAAATGCCTGATTCTTTTCCTCCTCTTTCAAAAGTGAAAGAAAAGCCTCCATTTCCTCCAGGGAACAGATGCGTTTTAGAACCGCTTCCCTATATTCCCTGACCGGCTCGATATCGATACCCACTTCTTTGGTATCCAAAGCGCAGACGGCATATTCCCCTCCATGCGACAGGTTTACATAAAATCTGTATTGGGGCGGAAAATACATCTTCCCATTTTGGTTAAAACAGGGCGTTTCTTCAAAAGAAACGCCCCTTTTTTTCATGGCAAACCCAAGCAGCGCTCCTGCTGCCAGGCTACTGTTTTTTTTCCCGGAAACTTGTTTTTTAGATGCCATTTCCAGACGAAAGGCCGGCATCAGCTGCTCTAATTCCCTTTCCGAAAACTCTCCTGCTATGTCAGATATTTTCAATGCATAGATTTCCATACGATACAGTCCTATACTATTCTTCTGCTTCCTCATCATGAAGATTTAATGCGATCTCCAGCTCATCCAGCTGCACCTGATCCACCGTACCGGGTGCATCAGTCATAAGACAGGAAGCATCCTTTACCTTGGGGAATGCGATCACTTCCCTGATGCTGTCCGCTTTCACAAGGAGCATCACCAGTCTGTCCAGTCCGTATGCCAGACCTGCATGAGGAGGTACGCCATACTTGAAAGCGCTTAAGAGGAAGCCAAAACGCTCCCATGCATCTTCCTTGGAAAATCCCAGTACCTCAAACATTTTCTCCTGAATATCGTTTTGATGGATCCTGACGGAGCCGCCGCCTAATTCCACGCCGTTTAATACCATATCATAGGCTTTTGCCCTGACTCTTCCGGGATCGCTGTCAATATACTGCCAATCCTCTTCTACCGGCATGGTAAAGGGATGGTGCATAGCCATAAAGCGGTTTTCTTCATCGCTCCACTCCAAAAGGGGGAAATCGGTGATCCAAAGGAAATTGAATTGATCTTCATCGATCAATCCCAGGGAACGACCCAGTTCCAAACGAAGGGCACCCAGTACATTCCATACGATCTTGTTTCTGTCAGCTGCAAACAGCAAAAGGTCTCCCGGCTGTCCGTCCATAGCTTTTACCAGGTCGGCAAGCTCTGTCTCTGTCATAAATTTTGCAAAGGAAGATTTGTAGCTGCCATCCTCCTGCACGGAAAGATATGCCAAGCCCTTTGCGCCGTTTCCTTTTGCGGCATCTACCAGGGCATCGATCTTTTTCCTGGGCATATCTGCCTGACCCTTAGCATTGATGCCTCTGACGCTGCCGCCGCTTTCCAAAGCGGAAGTAAATACCCCAAAGCCGCATCCTGCAACTACCTCAGACACATCTACAAGCTCCATGCCAAAGCGGGTATCCGGCTTATCGGAACCAAAGCGGTCCATAGCCTCCTGCCAGCTTAAACGGGGAAGAGGCAGGCTTACCTTAAGCCCTACTGTCTTTTCACAGACATGAGCGATCAGGCGCTCGTTGACATCCATCACATCCTCTTCGTCCACAAAGGATAATTCCATATCGATCTGGGTAAATTCCGGCTGACGATCCGCTCTTAAATCCTCATCCCGGAAGCACTTTGCGATCTGAATATAACGGTCATAACCGGCACACATCAAAAGCTGCTTAAAAAGCTGAGGCGACTGAGGCAGGGCATAAAAATGCCCCGGATGCACACGACTGGGCACCAGATAATCCCTGGCTCCTTCCGGTGTGGACTTATTGAGGATAGGAGTCTCGATCTCCAAGAATCCTTCCTGCTCCATAAAGGAACGAACCTCTGCACAGATCCGGCTTCTTAAGATCAGATTGCGCTGTAAGTCAGGTCTTCTTAAATCCAGATAACGGTATTTTAACCGGATCTCCTCTTTGGTCTTACTGTTCTCCTCAATAGGGAAGGGAGGGGTATCCGCTTCGGATAAGATCCTGATCTGCTCTGCTACCACCTCGATCTCGCCGGTCTTTAAATTCTCGTTGACGGCGCCTTCTCTTTTACATACCTTGCCTGTCACCGCAACAACAAATTCGCTGCGCAGCTTCTCCGCCTTGGCAAAAGCCTCTGATCCGCATTTGTCTTCTTCAAAAATAAGCTGCAAAATACCGCTGCGGTCCCGCAGGTCCACAAAGATAATGCCGCCTTTATTTCTCTGTTTTGCTACCCAGCCCATAACGGTTACAGTTTCACCGATATTTGCTGCATTTAGATCTGTACATCTATGGGTCCTTTTTAACCCTTTCATTGTTTCAGCCATGACTGCCTCCTGCTATCCTATTATTTTTTTAATGCTTCCTTATAAAAATCCACAAAGGCTTCATAGCCTTCCTTCATAAGCTGTTCCTTCTGGAACTTTTTATTTTTGTTCATCCGCACCACAAGGATCTGGGCACCTTTTTCCCGTTCCTCCCGGGCTTTTTTCATAATCTCTGACAGCCTGTCAGCCGGCATGCCTTTTTCTACCAGATATGCTGTCTTGGAGACAGGCGCCGGAACCTGAAAGCCCTGATCCATCAAAATGGTGATGATGCGTTCAAAGCCGATGGAAAAACCACAGGCAGGTACATCATTGCCCGTAAATCGTCCTACCATTTTATCATATCTGCCGCCGCCCGCTACGGAGCTGTTTAATTCTGCCATCTCGATCTCGAATATGGTACCGGTATAATAAGACATACCCCGTACCAATGTGGGATCAAATACAATGGAAAACTTCCCGTCGGCTCCGCCGGATGTAGCATCCAATATCTCACTTAAGTTTTCTATTACCCCATCCTCCAGATGGTCTTTTAATACATCCTTTAAATAAGAGAGACCCTCTCCCCCTTGGGATGTCTTCTCAAACAGCTCTTTATATCGATCCACTGAAGCCTTGGAAAATCCTTCCCTTTCCAGCTCTTCGGCAACGCCCTTAAGGCCGATCTTGTCCATTTTATCCAGAATGATAAATACCGTATCCATCTGATCCTCGGCAAAGCCTGCATAAGAAGCCATTGCCTTTAAGATTTTTCTTTCATTGATACGAACCCTAAATCCGGTAAATCCCAGCTTGTTTAATGTGGAGGAAGTAGCTAAGATCAGCTCGATCTCCGCCAGATTACCGGGCTCTCCCAGAATATCGATATCACACTGCATAAACTGGCGAAAGCGGCCTTTCTGGGGCCTGTCAGCCCGAAATACATTTCCCATCTGCAGGGACTTAAAGGGTGTGGGAAGATTGGCACCGTTGTTGGCATAGAATCTGGCAAGAGGCAGGGTCAGATCATAGCGCAGTCCGCTGTCTGTCAGATCTCTTTCTTCTTTTGCCTCACTTAAGTTCAGCTTTTCTCCCCTCTTTAAGATCTTAAAGATCAGCTTTTCATTCTCTCCGCCCTGCTTGCTGGATAAATTTTCAATGGATTCCACTGCAGGGGTCTCAATGGGAGTAAAACCGTACTTTCTGTAATTGTCCTTTATCACATTCATGACATAGTCCCGCAGCTCCATTTCTGCAGGCAGAATGTCCTTCATTCCCGTCATCGGTTTTTTATTTAAAGCCATGTCCGCTCTCCTTCTTTTAGCACTCTTTTTCCGCTATTCCCAATTTTACAACCTTTTTTCTTATTCTACAAGCTTTTTCCTGCTATTCGGCTCAGTTCATGTCTGGAACCGATCTCCAACTTGGAAAAAATATTTTTTAAAGAGCTTTTTACTGTATTCTCACTGATATATAAGGTGGCTGCGATCTGCTTGTTGGTCATTCCTTTCATGGCAAGCAGGGCAATGTCGTTTTCCCGATTTGTCAAGATCGGGAAGATCTCTGCTTCTTCTCCCCTACAGTCTTTTTTGACCGCCATAAACTTGCGGCAGGCTGCAATAATGGGCTTATACCTTTCATCTTCACGGCTCAGCTTTTGCAAAGGCTTCATCAGCCATTCACCGTATTTGGAATAAAATACAGGCAGTTCAAATCCAATGCGTTCCACCGCCTTTTTGATATAGGCTAAAGCCTCGGATTCCCTGTCTATGGCAGCTGCCGCAGATGCAAAAATAAGGCATACATTACCGACAGTAAGCTGATAGGGCGTATCCCTTATCATAGCATTGATCTCATCCTCTGCCCCTAAGATCTGCGTATACTTCTCATCATGAAGCCCCACTACCATCCTGATCATGATGGCATAGGGATAGGCCTGGGGCAGGATCTCCTCCGGCAGATACCCGGAGCGACGGATCCATTCAGCCATTCGCACAGGATAACCCATGTGCTCATAAAAGAATGCCTCGCACATATCAACGGTATAGCTTAAACAGGAAACTTCACTGTTTTCCCGAAGCACCATGGAACGCATTTCCTTAAGGGTTTCCTTCGCTTTATCGAACTCCCCTTTTAGAAAAGCAATATGAGCACTTAAATACTTGGCACTGAGCACATAGCAGGGCAGCATGTTTTCCCGAAACTTCATAAGAGCTTTATGATCATAGATCTCCGCCTGCTCCAGATTGCCGGTATAAAAGTGATATTCCGCCTGAGCCAGACTTTGAATTCCCTCATAGGAAGGAACCTGCAGTCCCATTTTGACACATTTTCCAAAATGATCCTTTAAGCGGCTTACCACCTGTTTCCCCTGTCCGTTTGCATAGAACATATGAAAAACAGAAGGAATGCCAAAGTTTCTGGGCATATCCCCATCCACTTTAGGCAGGTCTTCTCCCGTAAGGATTACCGCCTTATCCAGATAATCACGCATCTTATCAAGATCGGGAAAAGCATTCTGCGCCAAAAAGATATGATAGGACTTCCACAGATAATCCCTTTCCTCTTTCGAGAGCTTGATCTGGGGCATGAGCTTTTCAAACAGGGCACAGCATTCTGACACCCGCTCCCGCTTTCCATAGTTATAAAAGCGCCACATAAATAAAACCAGACAAAGGGGATGATCTTCAAAAAGTACTTTGGGGCAATGATCGAAGCACCGAAGCATCAAAGCCCTGTCCTCCTGCTCGGAGCAGATGGTCTCAAACTTCTCCAAAGTACGAAGGATTCCTTCATAGTTCCCGGCCTTTTCATACCAGCCAATAGCCCGATTATGATCCTTTAATAAAAGATGATATTCCGCCAGCCTTTCGTATCGGATACATTGTTCCGAAAGACTCAGCTTTTCGAAATGATGATAAATACAATCCTTAAATATGGTATGGAAATGATAGGTATCTGTCTCTGGATCTTTGTCAAAAAAGGCATGATCTTCCAAAAGCTCCGCCAACATAGGAGTACTGCTCTCTCCCCCATTCAAAAAATCCGCCTGCTCCTTGGTGAAATCCTGTACCAATGCCAGATAAGATAAAAGATGCTTGGTCCCATGGGACAGACCGGCATAGGCAGCCCGGTCTACCAAATGCTCCATATCCGCTGACAGATCACTTTGTCCTGCCTTCAGATAATTGAGGACAGTGACATAGATCATGGAGATCCAGCCTTCGGATTTTTCATAAATCTTTGCAATCTCTTCTTCTGGGAGAGTTAAATTACAAAGCTCCAGATAATGATCCACATCTTCCCTGGAAAACCGAAGATCCTCAGAAGTGATCCTGTGCACTTTTCCCGTGGCGATCAACACTTCTTCCTCCTTGGATACCTTCTTTTGTGATATCAGGATCAGCCGGACTCTGTCTGCAAATTCCCTGACAAAAAACACAAAAAACTGATTGATCTGCGGCTTCTTGATCAGATGATAGTCATCAATGACCAGGATAAAGGGCTGATCTTTGGGAAACTCTCTGTCAAAGGCTTTTACAAAACTATCCCGCTGCATGCCGTAGGCAGGAAAGGGCCACCTTAAAAACCGGGAGACTTCCTCCACATCCGAAAACAATGCCCTGCAGAGGCTTCCCCATGCATGGGCAGGATCATCGCTGTAATTGTTGATCCATTTTACAGGCATCCCTGCATTTTTACAAAAATGCCTGACAGCTACCGTTTTACCATAACCGGTGGGAGCTTCCACGATCGTTGCCGGGCGATAGGCAGAAACGGACAGCGCATCCTGGAGCCGTTTGGAAAAATATATACCGTTTTTAACCAGTGCCTCCTGAGGCGAAGTGAGTTGTTCTTTCATCACTTAAGCCAACCTTATCCTTTAAAATTTTGCTCTAACTGACAAAAGGATTTGATGATAACACCAAACCCTTTTGTCAGTATATATGATATATGCTTTTTATACATTAAACCGACTGATAATATCGATAAGCATCTCAACCTGAGATTTCTGTTCTTCACTGACTGCTGCAGTCTCTTCAGATGTAGCAGAGTTATTATCAACAAGGCCTGCAATATCGTTTACACCTTCATTGATATGTCCTATATTGCGAACTTCGGTTTTCAGCTTATCAAGAATTCCTTCGATCCGACGGTTGGTCTCTTCTACGCCTTCACGCATTTCTTCCATGGTCTTTGCCATTTCAGCTGCCAGATTTACACCGACAGCCACTGCATCAACAGTACGCTTGATCATATCAGATGTCTGAATTACCGCATCCTGTGACTCTCCCGCAAGCTTCTTAACCTGCTCTGCAACCACTGCAAAACCTCTACCTGCCTCACCTGCTCTTGCAGACTCAATGGATGCATTGAGGGAAAGGAGATCGATCTCGCTTCCGATATCGGAGATGGTGGATACAACCGCTACGATCTGATCGGAACACTCGCTGATATCTTTCATTGCTGCTTTCAGTTCTTCCATCTTCTGATTGTTGGTAACCAGTGTTTCACTTGCATGATTGGAAATCTTAACAGCTTCCTGACACGCATTCTCATTAAATGCGATGGCTTCATTCAGTTCACCCAACAGGTTAACCAGATCGGAAACATCATGTGCCTGATTGGTACAGGAGTTTGCCAGGTCATCTGCCGCAACAGCCAGCTGTCCTGCTCCTCCGTCAATATCTCTGGATACATCTACGATGGTGCTTACTACATCGTGCATCTGCTCAACGATCTTCTCCAGAGCATCTTTGATCTGAACATACTCACCAACATACTGCTCTTTTACGCTAACCTTGAAGTTACCCTGTCCCATCTCGCCAAGGACATAAGCAATATCATTGATGATGTTGCCCAGGTTCGTCTTCATAAAGGTGAGACTGTTGATCATGTCGCCAAACTCATCATTGCTTCTTTGTACATCAACCTGTACATGCAGATTACCGTTAGCAAGCTCGTTGATACCCGGTACGATCTTAACAAGCCGCGCCAAAACCTCATTTTGGATAAACTTACGCAGCCTGTTGGCATCATATACAAATCTGGCAATGGCTATCAGAAGACCGATAAAGCATACGATCACCATGACCAGGGCTATCATTTTTTGGGTTTCCAGTCTCTTCAGTATGGTATTGATAACATCATCGGTCAGACTTCTGAGCTGTTTTACATCGGTGCTATAAGGATCTCCGAAGACGATGGATACAGCCTCATCGGTATCGCCTGCCTGCACTGCCTTAATGGCCTTCTCCTCAAGCTCTGACATTTCATTGGAAAGAGCTTCAGCCTGGTTTAAGATCGCCCACTCGTCAGCCTTGATGTTATTGCCCTGAAGGACCTCCCAAGCAACATCCATACGGTTCTCTACATCGTGTTCCTTAATATAGTCATCATAATACTGATTTTCCCCTGTCACTGCATAGGAGCGGATCGCCGTTGTCAGAATCCTGGCACCGATCCGGTAATTGTTCAGATATACCGTATCCTCCAGTCCTTCATATGTAAGCAGGATATAACGTGTGGCCAGACCGATCAGAATAACCAGCAAAATAATACTGATAGTAAGCGATCTTTTCATTAACTTTGAGACCACTTCCAGTCGATGCTGTATCGTAACTCTTTTGGGTTCCTGCTGTGCTGCAGCTTCTTTCTTCTCTGCCATTTTTTACATTTCCTTTCCTCTAAGTATTATGTATACCTTTATAATATACACCCACAACTATATACTTTTTATAACCGAATAAATTATACCTTATAAATTGCAAATAGTCAACATATGTCTTGCAAAAGAGCCTTTTTTCGCTCTATCATTTCATCTGCTTTTTTAATATAAAGAGAAACATCTTTTATATTCTCACACCGCTCGATACGCCCGCCTTGAAAGACCCGCTTACTGATGCTTCCTGCCCCCAGTGCAACGATGGTCTGCACTTCCTCCATGATCAGAATATTATAGATGCCGTATTTGCCGGGTTTCGCATATCCTACATTTTCAAAGTTGCCGGACATATTTTTCTGCCGATACAGATAATATGGCTCCATACCCATGTCTCTGGCGCCCTTTTCGGCGATCTTTACAGTCTTTTCGGTATTCAGGGAAGCTGCTTTCCCACCTTCCCGAAGAAGCTTGCCCAACCGAGAAGCCCGTTTCACTGCCAGGGAATGGACCGTCAGAGAATCGGGAGATAATTTTCCGATCTCTTCTATGGTATATGCCACATCTTCTTCATCCTCACCCGGCAAGCCCAGGATGATATCCATATTGATATTGTCAAACCCTTCCCCTCTGGCCAGGGCAAAGGCTTCCTTTACCTGCTCCACCGTATGGTGTCTGCCGATAAGGCGCAGGGTTTCTTCCTTCATGGTCTGGGGATTGACCGAAATGCGGGTGACCCCATGCTTTTTTAATACCTGAAGCTTCTCTTTTGTGATGCTGTCCGCCCTTCCCGCTTCCACGGTGAACTCCAACACATGCTCCATAGAAAACTTCGCTTTCAGATGACTGATAATAAGGTCCAAAAGCCGGGGAGAAAGAGTGGTGGGTGTGCCCCCTCCTATGTAAACGGTATCCAGCCGCATATTCCTGCAGGCATCTGCCACATAATCCATTTCCCTGCACAGACAGTCTACATACTGGTCCATGACCTTTCTGTAAGATGCAGCCGGATAAGAAGTAAAAGAACAATATAAACAGGTGGTAGGACAAAAGGGGATGCCGATATAGAGGCTATATCCTTCCTCTCCCAGGATGGGCCTTAGGATATCCTGTTCCCGCTTTGCGATCTCCACCGCAAGAGCCGCTTTTTCATGGCTGACATAGTGGCTTTCTCTTAAAAACCGCTCCGCTTCCTGCCTGCTTTTTCCCTCAGAAAGCATGCCCATGACCATCTTGGCAGGCCGGATCCCAGTCAGATTCCCCCAGGGCAGGGACTTTCCCGTCTCCTCCTTAAGGACACGGTACAACTCGCCCTTAAAAAGCTGTTTATCCCTCCCGGAATCGATGGCATATTCCTTTGGCTCTTTTCCTTTGGGATCAAAAATCACTCTCTGCCCGCTCTCCTCCAGTATGATCTCCATAAAAGGATCCGCCAGCAATTCATCCTTCCCGTTGATATCCGAGCCGGGTGATACGATCTTCACTTCTTCCCCCGGAAAGAAGGATGTCAGCAGGGCATGAATATCATATTCCAATCTGTCTCTGTCAATTTTTACCGCAAGCATGTTTTGCTCCTGCCTTTTCTTAAGCTTATGTCAAAAAGGGATTGTACTGCTTCTCATAACCGATGGTGGTCACATCTCCATGTCCGGAAAATACTTTGACCTCATCCGGCAGCACAAATAATTTTTCCTTAATGCTTTTTACCAATTGAACAGAGGAACCGGTAGGAAAATCCGTCCGTCCCACAGAGCCTTCAAAAAGAGTATCGCCTCCTACCAGAAAGCCTTCCTCTTCAAAATAATAGACACAGCTTCCTACGGTATGTCCGGGCGTAGCGATAACGCGGAAAGTGATGCCCCCTTCATCCCGCACCTCTCCATCATGGACCAGACCGTCAGGGGACAGGCTGATGGCTCTCCCAAACAACTGGGACAGATTCTGCATAGAATCCTTACAAAGTTCTTCCTCTTTGGCCAGAGCATAAACCTTGGCTCCGGTTAAGTCCTTTAATTCTTCACAGCCCGCAATATGGTCATAATGACCATGGGTCAGATAGATCGCTTCTACGCTAAGACCCGCTGACTTTAACTTGTCATAAAGAAGAGCCCCTTCATCCGCAGGGTCAAAAACAACCGCCTTCTTATTATTATCATCATAAGCAAAATAACAATTGGTCCCCAAGGAGCCTAACAGCATTTTTCCGATTTTTACCATGTTGATCCTCCCCTTTCATTATCATTAGGAAACGGGGTGTATCCGTCACCCCGTTGTACGATCGATATCCAATACGCTTTCTATATTTCTAAGCTTATCTATGATACGGTTTAATTCGTCCCGGCTGCTGATCATGAAAGCAGCCGACATAGTTGCAATGCCCTGCTTGCTCACCTTAATGTTCATACTGAGAATGTCGATATTTTTCTCCGTCAAAGCCTTGGAAATATCCGCCAAAAGGCCATTTCGGTTGTTTGCAAAAATGGTGATCTCAGCCAGGTACTTTTCAGAGCCTTCCAAAGTCTCCTCTTCCCACTCCGCATCGATCAGGCGGGCTCTTTCCAACTCAGGCAGATGGATGATGTTGATACAGTCCGTCCGGTGAATGGAAACCCCTCGTCCTCTTGTGACAAAGCCCACGATCTCATCACCCGGTACCGGAGAACAACACTTGGAAAAGCGCACTGCCACATCATGGATGCCCTTCACTACAATGCCGCTTTGGGATTTACCCTTTTGCAGCATCTTAACCGGGCTGTTTTCTTCCACATTTTGCAAAACATCTTCATCGGTCATCGCACCTGTCTGATCTTTATCGAAAAGCTCCTTCATCTTGTTGATGACTTGACCTTCCTTTAAGCCCCCATGACCGATGGCAGCCAGCACGGACTCCCAGTCCTTAAAGCCATATTTTTTCATAATGGCTGCCATATATTCGGGACGCATCACATCCATCTGATTGATGCCCTTAGCCTTGCAGTAATTTTGCAAAAGGTCTTTGCCCTTTATGATATTTTCATCCTTAAATTCGTTTTTAAACCACTGATTGATCTTGTTCTTGGCCTGAGTGGATTTCACTACATTGAGCCAATCGCGGCTTGGGCCCTTGGAATTCTGACTGGTTAAAATCTCTATTTTATCGCCGTTGCAGATCTGATAATCAATAGAAACCAGCTTGCCGTTTACCCTGGCACCTACCATTTTGTTGCCTACGGCAGAATGGATGCTGTAAGCAAAGTCAATGGGATTGGAACCGGCAGGAAGATTTTTGACATCACCTGTGGGAGTAAAACAGTATACATTATCTGCAAACAAGTCCAGATCGCTCTTTAAAAGATTCAGGAATTCTCTGTTATCAGAGGTATCCTGCTGCCATTCCAAAATTTCCCTAAGCCACGCCAGCTTTTCTTCCTCACCTGTGGATATCTTCTTGCCGTCAGCGGCTTCTTTATATTTCCAGTGAGCGGCAATACCATATTCCGCCGTCCGGTGCATCTCGTAAGTCCGGATCTGAATCTCAAAGGGCTGCCCGGCGGTACCGATCAGGGTGGTATGCAGGGACTGATACATATTGTCCTTGGGCATGGCAATATAATCCTTAAATCTGCCGGGAATGGGCTTATACATCTCATGGATCACGCCCAGAGCAGCATAACAATCCTTCACACTGTCCACAATGATACGCACCGCAAACAGATCATAGATCTGATCTATGGTCTTATTTTGATTTCTCATTTTTTTGAAAATACTGAAGAAATGCTTTACCCTGCCGTCTATCTTGGCCTCAATGCCTGCATTTTTGATATGGACACTGACTTCATTCACAATGTCCTGCACATACTTTTCCCGCTCGCTCTTACGGGTAGAAAGCTTCTCCACCAGGTCGTAATAGATATTCGGTTCCAGATATTTTAGAGAAAGGTCGTCTAACTCCACTTTTACCTTGGAAATACCAAGTCTTTGGGCGATAGGCGAATAAATATCCAAAGTCTCTCTTGCCTTTTCCTGCTGCTTTTCCGGAGCCATATGCTCTAAAGTACGCATATTGTGGAGCCTGTCGGCAAGCTTGATGATGATGACGCGGATATCCTTTGCCATGGCAAGGAACATTTTCCTTAAATTCTCCGCCTGGACCTCGATCTTATCTTCATCATATTGCAGCTTGCCCAGTTTGGTAACCCCATCTACCAAAAGGGCTACATCATTACCGAAATTCTCTTCAATCTCCTCTGTGGTAAAAAAAGTATCCTCTACTACATCATGTAAAAGACCTGCCACAATGGTCTCCTTATCCATCTCCAGATCTGCCAGGATAATAGCTACATATAAGGGATGGATGATATAGGGTTCTCCCGATTTACGGGCCTGGTCTTTGTGAGCATCAGAAGCAAGACGGTACGCCTTTTCAATCAAAGAAATATCGTCGCTTGGATGATACTTGTAGACTCTGGTAATCAAATCGTTGTAAAGCTCTTCAGGAGGCTTAAACTCCTCCAGTGCCTCGATCCGACCGTCATCCAATACCAGTTCTGTTTTTTCTGTAAGCTCTTTTTCATCCGGCATAGGCATCTACTCTTTCTTTGTATTAAAGCTGACTCCAACGGTTTTAGGACCGCAATTGACAGCCACCGCTGCCCCGATCTGGTAATAATCGGAAGGAGGATATCCCAACCGCTCCTCAAGCTGGTCGCGGAATTCTTCCATTGCTTCTATATCATTGCCATAAATTACCTCATAAGGACTGCCCGGCTCAATATCCGCCAGACACATGTCTACCACTTTTCCGATCAGTTTGCCTTCCCCCCGCACCTTTGCACCGGTGGTAATAGCTCCGTCACAGATCTTCATAATGGGCTTTAATTTCAGCTTATCGCCTACAAAAGCTGCTGCACTGGGAATCCTGCCGGATTTGCCGGCATAAAAAAGGCTAAACATGCCAAAATAGATTCTTCTGTGCTTTAGGGCATTCCCTATGTATTCTGCAATACTCCCGGCTGACTTTCCTTCATCCCGCATCCTGGCAGCCTCAATGATGGGCACACCATACATGGCGGAATAGCCTCTGCTATCAAAATTGTAGATCCGCACCTTGCCCTCATACTCCGGATGAGCGTCAAAAAAGGCATCCTTTGCCATGACAGAATTGCCATAGGTAGAGGAACCGTTGGCATTGATCAGCAATACAAAAATATCGGTATAACCGGCTTTTGCCTCTTCTTCGTATATCTTTTGAAACTCATAGGGTGTAATCTGGGAAGTCTTGGGAATTTCATCAAACTGCTCCAGCATTCGAAAGAAACCTTCGTTGTCAAAGTCCACTCTGCTGGTGTAGGACTGTTCTCCAATTACAACCTGAAAAGGCAGAACCCTGATATCCAATTCTTTTTCATATTCTGCAGAAATATCGCTTGCCGAATCCGTGATCAATCTGATTTTTTCCATTGGTAGTTTTCCCTTCTGTATGCCCTATACTACAATACTTATTGCCATTATACGAAAAAAAGGGCAGTTTTACCATACCCAATTTAAGAATAATTCAGTTGGCCGATCTTAAAATACTCCAGATTTGCCTTACAAACTAAAATGCCCTGTTCATCCCGCACAAATACATCATAGCGAAACAGATTATTGCCCGCTTTTAACTCCACCGCTTCCGCTGTCAAAATGCCCTTTCCGGGGGCAGGATTTAAGTAACTGATGGATGCCATGGTAGTGGTAACAGCCACACCGTGGGTCATGGCTGCCGTGCCGCCTACCGTATCACAAATAGAAAATAAACAGCCCCCATGAACCGTTCCCATAGGATTTAACAGATCCTCATCCACTTGAATCTCCGCCTTTGCGGTTCCCTCTCCTAACTCAACAAAATTCAGGTGGCTGAATCGGATATAGCCTTTGGCATTCTGCACTCTTTGCTTTAGAAACTCATATAATTCCATGGTCTTACTCCGTTTTCTTCCCTTGTGGTATCTTTGATCAGTTGCTTCATAATTACCACGCCTTTCTTTGTGAAATGGATCGATGCATCATTTCGATACAAAAAATCGGTTCAATATCAATATAGCTTTATCGGCAAGGTCTGTCAACTGCAGCGCAGTTGTAAAGATTTGGATATTTTCTCCATTAAAAACAGCCCATTCCAACTCATCATGAATTGAAATGGGCTGCTCATTTAGCTTAATATTTCAGTTTTCATGTTATACATGTCTTCTGCGTCTCTTCAGATACTTCACGAAGTTGCTGCATGCGCCGACAAAACCTACGATGCAGAGCAGAATCATCATTGCCAGAGGCGTATCGTCACCGGTCTTCGGTGCCAGCGGATTGGTAACCTTAGAAGGCGGATTATCCGGATCTTCTTCGGTCTTCACATCCTTCATGACAACAGTATTGTTTTCCAGCTTGGTAAAGGTATTTTCATTTTCTTTCAACAATACATTACCGTCACTGTCGATGCCAAAGACAATATCCTTTGCAAGACTGTAGCCACTGGGTGCTTCGACCTCGGTTAAGGTATACAGATAGATATATCCTGCCGGCGGTGCCGTAAACAGATCGGAAGGCAGTAATATAGGCTCTCCCGTGGATTCAAAGCTATGAATAACTTTACCCGAATCATCTTTGATGGCCAGTTTTGCCCCGGTCAATCCCTGACCGCTTCCGGCATCTACCTTGTTGATATAAACCTGAAGCGGTCTATCCAACATAACGATCTGCATGCTCTCTACCCGTTCGCCGCCTACAAACAGTTCATTATTTTCATTGATCATAAATTCAACACTGTTTGCATATGTGTAACCTTTCGGCGCTTTTGTCTCCTGCAATACATAGGTTACGCCTGCTTCAAAAGGATTATCCGCAGCCAGGTCATAGAAGTGGCCTGTATCTGTTGTTACCCATGTGTCGATCACAGTTTTGCTATCTTTTTCCGTGATCTGTAATTCTGCACCTGCCACATAATTGCCCTGGGTGTCTAACTTCTTGATGGAGAACATAGGCATTTCACGCATGATCAGTTTTTGACCATCTACCGGTTTCGTATCACGGTTGCCATCGGCATCATACAGATAGATATCGCCGTTGCTATCGATACCAAAATGAATATCTTCTGCTGTGTAATATCCGTCCGGCGCTTTGATCTCCCGCAGGATATATTCCTCGATCTCCGGTCCGTCTTTACTGCCGCCTGCTTTCAACCGGCTGGTATCCACATCCTTCGTCGTCTTACCTGTTGTCCATGTTGCCCATGGATCATTTTCATCCTCAATATTGCCATCCGCATCCAGATGATAGATGGCTAAGGTTGCTCCGGGCACCTCTTCTCCCGTGTAGTAATCCTGTTTGCTGACATTCAGAACGAGCGCTCCGTCTGCGATCTTGACCAGATTACCCGGCTGCGGTTCATCACCGATGTAAACCTGATAATCCTCATCAACCCAGAACTCTATGGGAACGGTATAAGCATACCCATCCGGTGCTCCTATTTCTGAAAGCACATAGGTTTCACCCGGTGTAAAATTCAACATTTTCCAGGACCAAACATTCTGTCCGTTTTCACCACTGGTCCAACGATGCGGTCCTCTGAAGATCATATTCTCAGCGGGATCCTTTGCATTCAGTTCCAGTGTACAACCGAGAAGTCTGGTCTCATTATCCGCCAGATCCACCTTGGCAATATTGATACCGTTCGGATCATCTACCATGACAAGGGTATTATTTCTTACGCCGACACCGTCTACCATAACCACTCCGGCCTGGGAGAAGTAGAATAGGATCATAGGTGCGCTCACATAATTTGCCGGCGGTTCCACTTCAACCAGTGCATACCAGTGTCCTTCCCCTACCTGCAGTTTTCCGGCCAGACCGGGAATTTCAGCAGTAAGTTCAACAGCACCTTCCCCGCTGGATACGAAGTAGCCTCCCTCGCATAATCCTTCCAGCAGATTTTTGCCTAATCTTTCGTCTTGCTTTCCTTCTTCCGGTTCCGGTTTTGAGGGATCAAATTCATATATTGCCAGGTGTGCGCCAGCCAGAGGCTTAGCCGTCACTGCGTCTTCTTTCAATACGGAGAGCCTTACAGCAATATCCCTCATAATGATGGTATGACCGTCTCTACTGATGTTCGTATTGACATTTCCTCTTCCGGCGATCAATTGTAATTTGGGTCTGCCATCTTCTCCGCTTATTACCTCAAAAGTAATTTCATCGGGATTAGGCAGGATATAGCCTGCAGGCGCATTTGTCTCCTTTAAAGTGTATGTCTTACCAAGAACCAGCGCGCTATTATCTCCGGGATCAACAGAAGCACCGGGGAACTTCCTGGCAGAAGTACTTTCGGAAGTCCACTGCATGTTAAGACCACCGGGAACAGGCGTACCCTTCTCATCAGACTCAAATAAGGTAAATGTCGCACCTGCTACCCGATCGCCGCTGGAACTATCACGTTTCTCAAAGTAGAAATTCTCAAGCAATTGATCTTTCATGGTGATGGTCCAGGTTTGATCACTGCCAAGTACAGCTCCTGAAGGATCCACTTGTATGACCTCTCCTGCAGAACTTACCTCAAATACAATGTCCTCTGCAATATCGTATCCGGCAGGCGCAGTTATTTCTCTCAAAATATATCTGTTCCATTGTGCACGACCAGCGCCTGTCGGTGCCGGTATTTCCAATTCTTTCGCAATTTCAATGGGCTTTCCTTGGGTTGTATATGTCCTTACCAACACTTCCTGGTTATCAACCATCTTATACAGTGCCAAGGAAGCGCCTTGCAACGCACCATTATTTTCATCTAATTTCACAATGCTGACAGAAATCGGCTTATCCACAACGACCAATGTCATCTTATCATCATCCGTACCTACTGCGGTCATATCGCTGGATTGGAGGTTCGTAATTTGTCCGTTCGCGTCAACCTGAAAGCTTACATTAGGAGCATAAGTATAACCCGCAGGCGCTTTTGTTTCCACCAGACGATAGGTCTTACCGGCCTCTAATAATTGGAAAGGAATTTCCCAGTTAGACCCGCCTTTAAATGTCCGAATAATATTAAGTGTGTCTCCTGCTCCTAACTCATAAAGGCTGAATTCAGCACCGACCAGTTCTTCACCGTTTACATTGCCGATTCGCTTGCTGATATGAATGTTCAGCCGCTCATCCAGCATGTTATAAGTTATCGTCGTTGTCCGATCTACGGTAACTTCCACTTCCCTAATTTCAGTAGAAATCTTATAGCCTTTAGGTGCCTTTGACTCCCTTATAAAATACCTTCCCTGAGGCAGTCCGGTAAATAAAGCAATACTCTCTTCGTTCGTTTCTGCCGTAGCCGAAAAGTTCGTCGGCAGCAATTTATCTCTGTTAACATACTCCTCGATCTGCGGATTTGTAGCAGTAGCACTGCCTACCACATATTTGCATTCTCTATCATAGTAGATGGTATATTGTGCACCGCTTAATATCCTGGTGGCTGTATTCGGATCCGATTTCCTGATCCGTACAGCGCCATACACCACTTCATTGAACCAAACTGCGGAGGAAGCAACAGATTCTGGTGCAGTTTCACCGGCAACCGGCGCTTTTTCCGCATCAACTAACCACCAAACATCTACAGGGTCTAAGGGTACATCCTGATTACCGTTTTTCGCATCTACATACTTACCGATATTGTCATTTGAGCCTAAGCCTTCACCAGTAGCATATTTTTGGCCCAGATAGAATGCTTGGGAAGTAGATGCATGATAACCACCGGGTGCCGATACCTCTCGGATATAATACTTCGTTCCCGTCGGATCATCATCAATACGGATTCTTCGGAAATATACCATACCATCCTCATCGGAAGATACAGATGTAATATGCACCGTACCTCCATTATCAGGTAGTACTTTATACAACTCAAACTGGGCATCTTCCAAATTACCGCTATTGGAATTTTGGCCGCTGTTCCATCTCTTCTGAAGCTTCACGCTGATAACAGGGGGCTCCTGCTCTGTGTTATTGATGATCAAGTCGCCTGTTCCCGCAGCTTCTACACCATCCGAATCTTTTCGACCGATATATGTTACCACTACAGTATCGCTATTATCGATCACGATCTTATACTCATAACCGTCATCTATATAACCCACAGGAGGCATTGTCTCCCGCAGATAATAGGTACCATAAGGAAGACCTGTAAAATATACAAGGCCGTCTTGCCAGCTTCCATCCTCTACTGCATCTTTAAATGCTTGCGGCACATCACTAAGATCAATGCCGGTAATATCACCGGATGTTTTTTCGTCTCCTACCTGATTGCCGTCTTCATCCACAAGGATAAACTTTGCTCCCCGCAGACCAGTTACAGCGCCGTTCGTTGAAGTAGCGGTCTTTAAGATCAGGACGCTGCCGTTTTGTTTGATGTTGACAACCGATACAGGAATAATAGGTACAATTCCATTACCTGCACCATTGAAATCCGTCAACTCAATATCCGCTACACAATTTTTCACGGAGCCGGAGCATCTGTGTGTAGTAGGACGGTCATAGCCTTCAGGCACCCTATCATCGTCTTCTACAATGTGATAGCGTCCATACGGAACAGCAGGGAAAGTCAACTGACCGTACTGATCTGTGGTTCCCGTAGCCACTACCGTCTTTCCGTCAGAGCTTACCAATTTAAAGTATACATTGGAAAGCGTGTGAGTGGGATGTTCAGCATCTTCTTTAAGCTCACCATATTTTGTGAGCTGAATCTTCGCTGTCACCAACTTATTGTTAATTTCAATATGGGTATCTCCCAATTTTTCAATGGTCACATCTTCACTGATGACTTCGTAATCGTAACCGGTAGGCGCACCGCTCTCTCTTACCTGATATTTGCCAAAAGGAAGATTCTCAAATCTTGCTTCACCCCGGGTATTGGTTGTTACCGTATACTGTCCCGTGCTTCCACTAGGTACATATTCCTTCCAATCACCACTAGGAAGAATTGTATCATCCCAAACCCACAAACCAAACACGGCATTTCTCATCATATTGCCTTTCTCATCATACTTATCAATGACAAGATTGCCGACTGCCAATTTATTGGTAACTGTTATCGGTTTGTTCTGATCTGCTGTATCGGTCTCTTTTCCCACAACAAAACTATGGGGCGTATCATCCAATACATATCCATTGGGAGCTACCGTTTCCTTATACCAATAGGTTTTACCAAGCTCCAGATTGTCAAAGGTCACAGTTCCATTCGGTCCCGTCGTCTTTTCTTCTATCAACCTGGTACATGCCGCATCTTCATACAAGCCAAACCTGGCACCGGTAAGAGGACCCCCATTTTCATTCTGCTTTGTGATCGTAAGGCTGCCTTTTGCTTTTTCGTTTACTACAGTAACGCTTCCGCCGGTGCCCGGTGTCATTTGGGTTCCCGGCTCACCGCCAGTTATATCAAAATAGGCTACCACAAGCTCGTCACCAACCTCATCGATCACTACCTTGATCTTCATAGGGTTTGTTCCCAGCTTATGACCCTTGGGAGGTGTGATCTCAGTCAAGTAGTAGGTTCCTTCCTCCAGGTCGTTAATGGTAATCTCACCACTTGCATTGGTCGTACTTGTGTATTTTTTAGTAGGATCAGCCGCATTATACCATTCAAATACTGCGCCGGAAAGCACGCTGGTATTTTCGTCTTTATCAACTTTCCGTAATTTGATGGATGCAGTTTTTACTTCCTCTTCTTCTGGTTTGTTTGTAACCTGGATCTCCAGTATATCATTAGCGATCACTGCTTCGGTGATCTCAATATAGATGCCGTATTCACCGCCTCCTATAGGCTCATATCCTTCCGGATATCCCGCATCCGCTTCCGTATAGCCATAGGGAGGCGTGCTCTCTTTCAACTTCAGGGTCTTTCCCAAAAACATTTTCAGATCCATATCAAAGAGGGCTCTTCCGTTTTCATCTGTGGTTACCGTACCAAGCCATCTATCCGGCTTACCGTCTTCTCCCGGCTCGTATAAATCGAATACGGCACCTGCCAAAACCTTTGCTATATCATTTCCGTCCACTTTTACGATACGGATACCCCTGCTAAGCTTACCGGAACCGCCTGCCTCAGAAAAATCTACATTTTCAATCCTTCCGCTCTTTGCCTGCTCTCCGTTACCGATTCCCTTAAATTCTACTGTATTTTGCAGAGGCAGATAATCATCCATGGCACCCTGGGATACAACAAAGGTGGTCATAAACTGGAACACAAACTTCCTGTCTCTGATCGCCGGAAGCTGTACCACAATCTGGTTATTTACCACAGTGATATTACAGAAATCTCCAGCAGCAGGATTGCCCTGGGGAACCACTGTTCTGTGTCCCTCTTCATCTTCTATATAAAGATCGCCTGAAACATACATATAGCAATCTTCCAGCGTATCCGTAATGGTAGTCAGATTGGTACCCAGATCATAACGGCCTTCATTAATGGTCACTTCCCAGACAATATCCCTTTTATTCTGACTTATGATGTCCTTTTTCAGAATACCGCCTGCAGGTTGATCCACCTTAGCGGTTTCTTCTTCATGAACATTGCCGCCATCGATAACAGCATCAAAATCAGCTGTATTTACATAGGTTTTTCCGTTATGAGCACCATCAACTATATCCTCCGGATTACCCGTAGGTTTGGTCCGGAATACGATCTCAAAATAAGCTGACCATTGATCACGGAAGTTTTTCACCCATGCTTCCGGGAAGTCTGCCACATATCTGCCATTCTGATAGATCGGATAGTTCAGTTCTTTCCCATCAGTCCAGATCTTGGTATCATCAACATAACGGACTCCGCCCGGTTCCTCAGCTGCACTCCAAGTAGACCTGACAAACATGCTGCCCGGCACATACTCAAGACCCTCCGGCAATCTATCGGAGATGGTCATATCCGTTATGACATTATCGTGATTGTGAACTGTGATCGTCCACTCAATAGTACCGTCTCCTAAGCTCTTGCCAGATTTTTCAATATAATCGGGCTTTTGCACATTGGGTACCCAAGTAGTCGCACTATCATGATCGGTAACATCCCTGCCATTCTTTGTTGCCGTTATGTTTGTCTTATTTGTAAAATTAAGACCTGTTATATCAGGGTGCTCCGCTAACCATGAATTAAAGGCATCTGTCAGCTTCAATACAACAGTGATCTCTCTTTTTCTGGAAACATCCCCCAGATCAAAGGTTACTTTATTTCCGTTTTTATCTGCGCCACTTAATAAGTCTCTTCCATCGTCATAGGTAGCACTGACAATCTCAACCCAATTGGATTGGGGGCCAAGATAACCCGGGAAAAGGTCAGAGAAATCTTCCGTTACTTTTACATTCTTCAGATCTTCTCCCCCAGGATTTACTGTGATCGTCCAGGTCAAAGTCTGTTCAATGGCATTATAATGCCCAAATGCCTTATCGATCAGGTCCGTATCTGTTACTGTTGCAGTCTTACCTACATTAAACTCGCCGGGCTTTTTCAAGTCAGCTTTATTGGTAAAGGTATTGCCTTCAAAGTCTGATTTTACAGTTGTGGTATAAGTAAAGGTCACTTCCTGATTGTAATTAGGAGGAAATTCCACATTAAATCCATTACCCGTTTTATTTATAGTAAGCCTCGGTTCTGCCGGCGTATATGTGATGTCACCTGCAAAACCATCAAACCAATCTCCTATGATGGTATCGGTATAGGTTGCCCCACCAATGTTCATCTTGTCCCTGTTGATGGTTACCGTCCATGTTATGGTACCGTCCGCATTCATCTCTCCGGCCTTTTCCACTAAATTCGGATTTAAGGTAAAGGTACCGTTCTGGGGACCATTGGTCTTTACATCATCATCTTTAGGCTCGTATTTTGCATTATTTACATAAGTAATACCGTTATCGTTAAACTCTCCCTCAAATGTATATTCCGTCCAGAAAGTGAAAGAAATAGGACTCCATGAATTATTTTGCTGAATGCCGTCTTTCTCATCTATATAAATGTAGATGATATCCCCATCACAAACCACACGCGGCGTATAGCTGCCGTCTTTATTGGTATTGGACACACGCATGCTGCCCTCTACATATTTCAGACCATCCGGTAAGGTATCGACGATGGTACCGTTTAAGACATCCTCTGCGCTACCCGGTGTTAAAGAAATGGTCCACTCAATATATTGCTTTCCGTCGGGACCGGTTACTAAGTTTTGAGAGGCTCCCTTGGAAACATTGACAGACTTTTCCTGCTGTGCCGGCTCTTCGATCTTTCCTTCTACAGTCCAGCCTCCGCCTTGGGCAGGAAACTCCATTTCCAGGTTGCCCTCGTCATTTAATCCGTCACCGCTTAAGCTGCCGGAAAACCAAACATCAAAGTTGATATCATCGTAGCCATCGACTACATCATCATAAAACTCAAATTCAATATAATAACCACCGTCACTGTCTTTGACAATATGTGCTTTTCCTACATCTGGTTTGCCACCCGGCTGTTCCAACGGAATGTCGCTTTTGGTGGTCTCAAAATCAATATTGATTCCCGGGGGGATCTTGTAGCGATAACGGGTATCGCCATGTACATTATCGCCATGTCCTAAATTAAAGTGAAATTCCAAGGTGATCTTGGCATTCTTCGGGATGGTGATTTCACCCTTATCTACATCTGACATCTTTATCGTATCTTTATGGTGTTGGCCATTCTCATCATATTCTACGATAAAATAGATATCTACCAGATCCACGCTGGTATCATCGCCCAGCAGATCAGCGTTATTTGCGATCGCCATAGGCTTATCTTCCGCCAATGCATTAATATCATTGCCATTGGCAGTTACCAGGGAACTCTCAAAGAAAGCCGCACCTGCACCGGGCACCATAGGCGTTGTTCTATTGGAAGGTGCTTTCGCAGCCGGTGCCTGAGTAGAAGGCATTTCACCGGAAGCGTCTTCATGCAAGGTTCCTCCCCCCTGACCGGTTTCTCCCGGCAGGACCTCATCCGCCGCCGTGCTGTCTGCCGTAGCACCGCTTTCCTCCAAAATATCATTTTGTGAGACCACAGCTACATCTGTACCGTCGATCTGACTGCCTCGTACATCAACCGGTACCGCTGTGGAAAGAAGCGCCATTGCAAGCAACATTGCAAAGATGCGTCTCCAGATTCTTCCTTTTCTCCTTGCCATCATTTTCATAATACCCTCTCCTTTTGCTCTTTCCCTCATATGATTCTATATCTGCTGTTTATTCAACGGCAACTGCCGCCAGGATTAATCTTTGGTTATCTGTTCCGTATTCGCAGGTTGACAAAAACACCAGTTGGTTTGTTCCCGCTAACCGCTCTCCGTCTATGGTTCCTGAAAACCATACCGACGAGCGTTTAAAGCCTTTTAAATATTCCTCACGCTCTTCTTTGGTATCCGGCACTTCTTCATAGTGGAAATAGGACTCCCCGGTCAGATCCACCAATGCCACGGCAAATACCTCATAGGGCATATCGCCTTCGCCAAAATCCAGATAAATATAGGGGACCGCTTCTCTGAACTCTTTATTCCGAAACTGCCTTAACTCTGCAAACATGGTGCCGTCCCGCATATGGTGACCGTGGATCAATAACACATCATCTTCCGGCTCACAATTTTCGTCCAAAAAGATCGCTCCATGGGAATTGGTTTCCTGCATAAAGTTATGATGCAGATAATAGGAATTATCCCGATGGACCACCGGATAATAGATCGGCGTACCCGGTATCGTCAGAAACAATACATAATCCGGGTTGAGCCTTCTAAGCTCCTGGGCACTTCTTGCCGCTTCCTCCGGTCCCATAGGCTCCCATGTGCCAACCTTTAAATCATCATAGTCACTACCGGATAACCGGAGCCGCACATTGGCAACCTCCTGATCCGCTTCCAGCTGTTCGCGGTAAGCGATGTAGTAACGCAGCAGAAACCCTCCCGCCACAAGGAAAAGAACGAGGAAGCCGACTCCCATGACTAACAGCATCCGATCTGTATTTCTCTCTTTTTTGCCCTTTTTTTCCGTTTCCATTTTATTCTGTCCGCTGATATTTTAGCTGTACTTCATTCATAAAAATGGGCATAATTTCCCATGCTTAATCTTGATTTACATAATATCACATTTAGGCAAGTCTTGTAAATAAATTTTTCATAAAATTTATTGGAAATCTCTTCATTTTCAGTGAATTTTCATATTTGCCAATTTTTGACACATAAAAGCAAAGTATATGACAACATTTTTCATGCATCATATACTTTATATATCGTCAGTTTTTTGATATCGTTGCCCTGGTAGCACAAAAATCCGTATCTGACAAGAACCAACACATAAAAAGTCCTCCGCCTTACGGCGAAGGACTGATCATAAACTTATACTACATCATGCCGTCCATTCCGGCTCCGCCGGGCATGGGAGGCATAGGCTCTTTGATATTAGCCACTACCGATTCGGTAGTGAGCAATGTGGAGGCTACGCTGGTAGCATTCTGCAGCGCGCTTCTGGTTACCTTTGCAGGATCCAGGATGCCGCTTTCTACCATGTCTGTATAGACTTCTTTCAAAGCGTCGAAACCGATTCCGGGTTTAGACTCTCTTACCTGGTTGATGATCACGCTGCCTTCTAAGCCCGCATTGGATACAATGTGATACAGCGGGGATTCCAGTGCTTTTAAGATGATCTGGGCACCCGTCTTCTCATCTCCTTCCAGCGTATCAGCAAGCTTTGCAACATCCTTTGCAGCATGAATATATGCGGAACCACCGCCTGCGATGATACCTTCTTCTACCGCCGCTCTGGTAGCAGCCAGGGCATCTTCTAAGCGAAGCTTTGCTTCTTTCATTTCTGTTTCGGTAGCTGCACCCACGCGGATCACTGCTACGCCGCCGGAAAGCTTAGCCAGTCTTTCCTGCAATTTCTCTCTGTCAAAATCAGAGGTGGTTTCATCGATCTGCTGCTTAATGCTTGCAATTCTGGCATCAATATCAGCTTTTTCGCCTTCGCCGTCTACGATCACTGTATTTTCTTTCTGAACCTTAACGGATTTAGCACGGCCTAACTGCTCCATGGTAGCTTCTTTTAAGTCCATACCCAGCTCAGAAGAAATAACCTGGCCGCCTGTTAAGATGGCAATATCCTCTAACATAGCTTTTCTTCTGTCGCCATATCCGGGCGCTTTTACCGCAGCCACATTGAAGGTGCCGCGCAGCTTATTAACGATCAAGGTAGTCAACGCTTCCCCTTCCACATCCTCTGCAATAATGAGGAGTTTTGCACCGCACTGAACAATCTGCTCCAACAAGGGCAGGATTTCCTGGATATTGCTGATCTTCTTATCGGTGATCAAGATATAAGGATTATCCAGAATGGCTTCCATCTTTTCCATATCCGTTGCCATATATGCAGAGATGTAGCCTCTGTCAAACTGCATACCTTCTACCAGATCCAGCTCAGTCTGCATAGTCTTGCTTTCTTCAATGGTAATAACGCCGTCACCGGACACCTTTTCCATAGCATCTGCTACCAGATTACCTACTTCCTCGTCTCCTGCGGAAATAGCTGCCACCTTTGCGATGTGCTCTTTTCCGTTTACTTTGGAGCTCATCTTGGCAATGGCTTCTACTGCGCAATCTGTAGCCTTTTTCATACCTTTTCTCAAGATGATGGGATTAGCGCCTGCTGCCAGGTTCTTCATACCGGCATTGACCATAGCCTGTGCCAATACGGTTGCAGTCGTGGTGCCGTCCCCGGCAACATCATTAGTCTTGGTAGCCACTTCTTTTACCAACTGCGCTCCCATATTCTCAAAAGCATCTTCTAACTCGATCTCTTTTGCAATGGTCACACCGTCATTGGTGATCAAAGGTGCCCCAAAGGATTTGTCCAATACAACATTTCTACCCTTAGGTCCCAAAGTTACTCTGACAGTATCTGCAAGCTGGTTCACGCCGGATTCCAGTGCAGCACGGGCTTCTGCCCCATATTTGATTTCTTTAGCCATTTTTAAACCTCCTGATTTATGGTCTTATGATGATTCGGATTCATGATCTTTGTGATCATAGTCGGTCATGTTATTTGATCACAGCAAGAATATCTTTCTGGCTGACAATGATAATGGTTTCATCCTCATCTTTGATCTCTGTTCCCGCATACTTGGAATAAATGACTTTATCCCCTTCTTTTACTTCCATTTTTACTTCTTCCGTTCCGGGTCCTACCGCAACAACTTCAGCCTGCTGGGGTTTTTCTTTCTCGGAGCCGGGCAGTACAATGCCGGATTTGGTAGTTTCCTCTGCGGCAAGGGGTTTTAATACAACTCTGTCGCCAAGTGGTGCTAAATTCATGATAAAAGCCTCCTTCTATGAAAATTCAATTATTTTTATCCTTGTTAGCACTCTTTGCATTTGAGTGCTAACCAACAATACCTATATTAGTCAGTAACCTATTGTCTTGCAAACCAATCCGCATGGATTTATCTATATATTATCTCCCGTTTTTACCTACTTATCTCTTTTTTCCTCTCGTTTTCTCATTAAACCCCATTTCAGGCACATTTTATACTTATTTTAGAATTAGCCTTTAGGTTACTGTTAAGAGGACTGTTTGCAGAAGTTTTGTCTTATATGTGTTTTTGTTTGACTGGCTTTTGAATGGCTTCGTTGGATTTGGCAGAAGCACCTTTTCAATTGCTGCTGTCCCAATGTGTGTCTGAGCGATCAGAGGCAGTATTTCATCTTGAACCGATAAGGCTTTCGGGAAAATCTAATCAGCACATTCCAGAAGCTTATGCAGCAGCCCATTTTAATAAACTCACTTCGTTCAAACAATATTAAAATGGGCTGCAAGCCTCCTGCATGTGCTGATTGATTTTCCACGAAACCGCTTAAAAGGTTCTTCGCTGAAATACTGCCTTGATCGTGAGTTTCACATTAAGGGACAGCAAAAAGCGATTGGGAAAGGTGCTTCGCCAAATCCCGAAGGCACTCTCAGCAGTCGAACAAAAACACATATACAAGACATAATATCTTTGCAGAACTTCATCTTAAATCAGCCCCAAATGCTTCATGGCATGAAATATGCCGCCCTCTTCTATGGGCAGCGTAATATAATCCGCACAGGCTTTGGCTGGCTCGCTTCCGTTTCCCATGCAGATCCCCGTTCCTGCATACTTTAACATATCCACATCGTTGATGCTGTCTCCTACTGCCACAGCATCCTCCCTCTGCATGCCAAGATGCTGTAATATCCGCTCTATTCCATTTGCTTTGGAATGTCCTTTGGGAAGAAACTCTGCCACGCCGAAGACATGCTCCAATACCTCATAATCACCCCGAAGCTTCTTGTACAATTCCTCCGGGTCCATGTTTCTGGCATGGATGCTGGCCTTTTGGGCATCTATCCTTTCCGCCTTTTGGACGGATACAAAACGATGAGGAATGGTGTCCTTTATATATTGGATATACCAGTCCTCTTCCGGTTCACCTACCGTTTCCTCATCATAATAAATGTATTCACTTCCCTCCAGAATATACATGGCATTGTATTCCCGAAACAAGGAGATCATCTGTTTTAGTTCTTTCTCTTTTAAGGAATAAGAAAAAAGCTCCTCCCCGCGGTAAGAGCCATATGTACCACAGGCCGCCACCGCACCGTCAAATCCAAGATCTGTGACCTCTTTTGGTATCATGATCTTGCTTCTTCCCGTACAGATAAATACAAGATGCCCTCGTTCTCTCAAGAGAGCAAGGGCTTCTGCCGTAGAAGACTCTATTGGTTTTCCTGCTTGATAAAGCGTTCCGTCTATATCAAAAAATACTGCTTTCATGATTCCCCTTTGGTAAGCCGTTCTCTGTAACCCGGTGCATTTTTGATCTCAAACTTATTGTTGAACATTTCATATTCCGCATCGGATACAAGCTGGGACAATTCCTGTTCCACATTGTATTTGAGCACATAGCCGCATGCCACGCTGGGCGCCAGATGATCGTCTTCAAATTCCAGACACCGTTTCTGCACTCTGTCGCAATAATCCCTTGCTTCCTCATCCTCCGCCATGGAAATCAGGATATGGAAGAAATCGCCGCCGCACCTGCCGATAATGTATTCCGGTTTTGCCTCTTCCTGCAGGATAGATGCTACTACTTGGATCAATCTGTCACTTTCCTCATCTCCATAATGGTCATTGACATATTTCCAATCATTGATATTGGCACAGATCAAGGCCACCGGAACCACCTGGGACCGGTCAACCACCTGCATCTTATCATCAAAATGTGTGCTGTTCAATACGCCTGTCAAAGCATCCGTCTTTTCTCCGTGTTTTACCTGGAACTGCTCTTTTTCAAGGCGCTGCTCCAGATCGTCTGCATAAATGGAAAGCTCCAAAGCTTCATAAGACTTTTGTCCCAGGCCGGTCAGCAAAGCCACAAGACCGTCTACCATGGCTTCCTTGGCCTTGTCGGCCATCTCTTCTTCCTTGGTATATACATGGGCAATGGTCCTGCCCTCCACCTGCACTTTTTTGCCCGGGGCACCTGCCGTATCCGGTTTGAAGCCTACAAAATTACCCGCGCTTGCAGCTTTTTCTCCATGTCTGTCCACGATCAGGATACTGATGCCGGAAAACCCGTGCATGTTTTCTAAGAGTTCAGACAACTGTCCGATATCAAATATCTGATCCAGGCTGTAATTGCGAATGTTGTCCTTTAATCTTTTTTCCAAAGGTACAAGTCCGAATGCCATAAAAATACCTCTCTTTTCCCCCATTTGGCGGTAAAGCCAACGCTTGAAAATATTATATCTATTTTTATGGCTTTTGGCAAGAAAGCAGTTGAATTTTTGTGGAAATGTGTTAAAATAAGATAAGATATTTGAACATGGTACTTTAGTACGAGTTCGAAAAGGAGGCATGAACAATGGATATCCCGGGTTTGTCTATGGCTTTAGCCAATGTAAATTTAAGAAATGAGGTCAGCATCGCTGTTTTGGATAAGGCGTTGGAAAACAATTCCGATTTTGGTGACAGCCTCATCCGCATGATGAACCATTCTATGGAATTGTCTGTTAATCCCAATATTGGTTCCAATATTGACCTGTACATCTAGTAAGTATTTTTCGTGTTTAGACAGTCAAGAGGTTTTTGGGACTTATGAAGTATTTAATGAATCAGCTGCACAATCTGGCGAATATTTTAACTGGCGTGGAAGAATTAAAAGAAGAAGGCAAGTACAGATTTATCTGTTACTCTATCTCCTTGATCCATGTCGTTATTACCGCCAGATTTTTATTGCTTAACTATACCATTTTATATATTTATAATTTTTTTGTGGTTCTTTTTTATTTCTTTCTTGGAACATTTCTGGTCCCAAGAAAGAAATTTTATGCCGTTTTTCTTTGCTGCTATGTGGAAATTCAGCTCCATTCCGTTATGGCCTCCCTTTTAGCCGGCTGGGATTGGGGTTTTATGATCTATACCCTGGCACTGATACCAGTGGCCTTTTATCTGGCATATGCCCTTCCGGAATTTAACCGCAGCATCAGGAAACCTTTCTATTACACCTTTGTCATTTTAGTGGTATTTATCGCAGCAAGGATCATATCCAACAATACCACTCCTATTTATACAGAACGCGTTTTTGACCAGAATCTGACAATATCTTATACTTTTAATGCCCTGGTGGCATTTGTCATGCTGATCTTTTTCTCCGTCCTGTTCATTATTGAGATCCGGCGCAACGAGCTGCAATTGGAACGGCAGAACCGCCAGCTGGAGGCTCTTTCCAGCAAGGACCCTTTGACCGGTCTGTTAAATCGGCGCAGTATGGACAAATGTCTGACAGAAGCCGTAGAGCTTTCCAGGAAAAAGGGAGTGCCCTTTTCCATTATCATTGGTGATATCGACGATTTTAAAAAGATAAATGATACCTATGGTCATAATGTAGGAGATGTGGTGCTGACTACGGTTGCAGACACCATCTGTTCCCATGTGCCGGAAGGCGCCAGCGTATGCCGCTGGGGCGGAGAGGAAATCCTCATCCTGGTGCCGGAAAACAAGGTGGACGCCCTTCCCATTGCAGAAGAGATCCGCAGTTCCATTTCCCAGACCCTGACCAGGGCGGAGGATACCACCATCCACATTACCATGACCTTTGGCGTAGCGGAGTACAGCCCCGGCCTTGCCATGACAAAGCTGATCGCTTCGGCAGACGATAATCTGTACAAAGGCAAAAAGGAAGGAAAAAACCGGGTTGTTGCCTGACAAAATACATCAGCAAAATTTTATTTTATCTCATATGCAATGAAGGAGAAACATGATGAAGAGCACAAAAAAACAAAAGGAGTGGCTTTTACTGCCGCTCTGTATTTTTCTGTTTATGGCATTATTGACCGGCTGCGGAAAGCAGGAGAATAGGAATGTAGAGCCGGAACCGGAAATAGAAACAAAAGCACCGGCAGACAAAGATGATGTAAAGACCAGAAAGGAAGAGACTTCCGATCCGGACCAGGACAAGTCCCCAAGAAAGCTTTCCGAAGAAGAACTGGCCGCTTTGGAGCATGTGGAAAGGATAGAGATCACAGACATTGTTACCGGCTATACAACCTATGCATATGCGCCTGTAGGCACTGAAGTTTATGAAGAAGGTTTCTGTTTATATGATGAGCATGGGCTTTCCTATGATGCTGCGGTTTACAATGTGGAGGACATAGACGAACTGTATGCCTGTCTGGATTATCATATCGACCTGGACATGGAATATGGTTGGGAAATGGATACCGAATTTGAAACAAGAATATATGAAAATGTCCATATCGGTAATGTGATGGAAAACGGCGACGACAGATATGTGATCGCCACGGCAGAAAATCCCGATTCACAAGGTAGTATCTCCCAATGCAGGAAAATCTTTTATCTGGAATTACAAAGCGATTCTGTAGCCGTCATATGGAGTCTGGAAATGTCAGAATGGTCCACAGATGAGGAAACCGACCTGATCATAGACGATATGGAAAAATGCTATGGCATCGACTTGGATCCCATCCGTTCC
Organism: Lachnospiraceae bacterium; assembly: GCA_022510725.1. Taxonomy (GTDB): domain Bacteria; phylum Bacillota; class Clostridia; order Lachnospirales; family Lachnospiraceae; genus UBA2882. The sequence continues at coordinate 43,152 of JAFLSW010000005.1, read as the reverse complement.
ACCGGTAGTTATTACGCCGAACAGGAAGCATCCTTTGAACAGACGCAGGATGAGTATGTACCCCGTGAAGGCCACAATGTGCTGGCTGGGATAGATGGCTATCAATATTTAGGCTTAGGTACTCTGGCATATTATAACGGTGAAGCGGACTGCCCTGTTATGGTCCCTATGGGATATGATGTCTGGTTTGATAGTGACGATTATGTAACTTCTTCTCTCCATGGCGTTGACGTGACTGCCACCATCAGTATTGTGGGAATGCAGGGCTTCAATACGGAAATTCCCAGAGAGATCCGGTCCAAGCAAGACTTCTACAATGGATATGAGAAAGCGCATCATGTAATCACAGGTGAAACGATCCCTCTTACTGATTTTGATGCCGCATTATATACCATAATCGAATGCGATATGGATTACACCGATGACCTGACATTGCACAGGGTCCTGATATTTTCTTATATTCTTATTAAAGAAGGTTATGTCCTGGAATATAAGGTGGAATTATACCCCGAAAAATTTGATGATTCTACAAACACCGTACTGAAAGAATTGGAGGATGCTTATGGCTTCGATCTATCGGACTATTACTACAAGAGGAAAAAATAAACGCAGGAAATGCTTCTGTTTATTTTTCACGGCTCTTCTGCTGTTTACTTTAACAGGATGCAGCAAGCAGTTACCGGAACCGGAGGAAGAAATAAGCCGAGCAGAGGAACAGCTTCCGGGGAAAAACAAAAACCAGCCGGAGCAAGACCATGCAGATGATATTGACACAGAGAGGGAACCGGAAGAATCGGATTCCGACGGGCGGGTGACCATGTCCCAGCTTATGGGAAATGACACCGGCGAATCTTTAGAGGGCTTTGATACACCTGATACTGTTTTGTGGTTCAATGCCACCTATGCTCCCTTAACCTACAGCAACGGAGCCAACTGGCGGCTGGTAGGCGGCTTAGTCCCAAACGATACCAACGCCCGCTTAACCTCCCTTGGTCTGGAATACAGCTGGAATATAGAGGATAGGGAATCCGCCCTGGAGCAGATCGAATGGCTTCGGGAAGAAGGTCATAGAGCAACCTGGCGTAAATACTTAGATGAAATGGAAGAACTGGGCTGGCTGGATCTGGGTCCGGAAGAATTTGCCGATGCGCTGATGGAATCCGGCAAGGAAGAAAATCTGTTCCGATATATCATGGTCTACTCCTTCTATCAGGAAGGGGAAGATGAAGAAAGCATTACCGCATGGGATCTTGTAAGGATCAACCAATTATATGGCGATTTCTATGTGTGCGGCTATATGACCTACGAGGAAGCCATGGATGCTTCCCTGGAAAATTCCCTGATCTTGCAGGAAATGTATGATTCCTGGGATGAAATGATGGCATCTTATTTGTTGGGATATGAATTCTGGCAGAGCGATCCTATGATGGATGATGATTCGCCCACCGTACAACGCTATGGCTATTATGAAAAGCTATTAAAAATGGAAGACGGTCCCTATACCCTTGACTGGGACATGGAATTAAAAAAAGAATGGTAAGGAAATGAGGAGAAAAACATGATTAGTGCAAACAATGTGACCTATCGCGTAGGTAAAAAGGCCCTGTTTGAAGAGGTAAACATCAAATTTACAGAAGGAAACTGCTATGGACTCATCGGTGCAAACGGCGCCGGAAAATCCACATTTTTAAAGATCTTATCCGGGGATCTGGAAACCACCAATGGCGAGATCGCCATTACACCCGGTCAGAGGCTTTCCGTGCTGGAACAGGATCACTTTAAATATGATGCCTATACCGTCATGGATGTGGTCATCATGGGCAATCAGCGTCTTTATGAGATCATGAAGGAAAAGGACGAAATCTATGCCAAAGAGGATTTCAGCGATGAGGACGGCATCCGTGCCAGCGAACTGGAAGCGGAATTTGCGGAGATGGACGGCTGGGATGCGGAGACCAATGCCGCTATGCTGTTAAACGGCTTAGGCATTGACACGGAACTGCACACAGTGGAAATGAACACGCTTAACGGCAGCGAAAAGGTAAAGGTCCTATTGGCAAAAGCCCTTTTTGGCAATCCCGATATTCTGCTGTTAGACGAGCCTACCAACCATTTGGACTTAGATGCCATCGCATGGCTGGAGGAATTTTTGATCGATTTTGACAATACGGTCATCGTGGTCTCCCACGACCGTTATTTCTTAAATAAGGTCTGCACCCATATCGCGGACATTGACTATGGCAAGATTCAGTTATATGCAGGTAACTACGATTTCTGGTATGAGTCTAGCCAGCTTTTGATCAAGCAGATGAAGGAAGCCAACAAGAAGAAGGAAGAAAAGATCAAGGAGTTGCAGGAGTTCATTTCCCGCTTCTCCGCCAACGCTTCCAAATCCAAACAGGCTACCTCCAGAAAGCGTGCTTTGGAAAAGATCGAGTTAGACGAGATCAAGCCCTCCAGCAGAAAATATCCCTATATCGATTTCCGTCCCGACAGAGAGATCGGTAATGAAGTATTAAGCGTGGAGAATATCAGCAAGACCGTAAACGGAGAAAAGGTATTGGACGGTATCTCCTTTATTTTGAACCATGACGATAAAGTCGCCTTTGTTGGAGGCAATGAACTGGCAAAGACCACCCTCTTCCAGATCTTAATGGGCGAGATTGAGCCGGACGAAGGCAGCTTCAAGTGGGGCGTGACCACCTCCCAGGCTTACTTCCCCAAGGATTCCACCAAGGAATTTGACAGCGATCTGACCATTGCCGACTGGCTCATGGGCTACTCTCCCGTAGACGATATTACCTATGTCCGCGGCTTCCTGGGCAGAATGTTATTTGCCGGAGAAGACGGAGTGAAAAAAGTAAAGGTACTATCCGGTGGCGAAAAGGTACGGTGCCTGTTGTCCAAGATGATGATCAGCGGCGCCAACTGCCTTGTTTTAGACGAGCCTACCAACCACCTGGATATGGAATCCATTACCGCTTTGAACAACGGTCTTATTAAATTCCCCGGTGTTGCTCTGTTTGCCTGCCACGACCATCAGTTTGTGGAGACTACTGCAAACAGGATCATGGAGATCTTACCTGACGGCTCCCTGATCGATAAGATCACCACCTATGACGAGTATCTGGCAAGCGACGAGATGGCAAGAAAACGGACTGTTTATACAGCCAATACCGAAGAGGACAAAGACTGATACTGACAGAAGCAAAAAGCAAGAAGGAGCAACGACAGTGAAAACCCTGCAGACCGTAGATCTACATGTTCATTCCAATAAATCCGACGGCAGCTTCACTCCTGCCGAATTGGTAGCCCATGCTATCGAGAAAGGACTTTCCGCCTTTGCCTTAAGCGACCACGATACGGCAGACGGCATTGATGAGGCAAAAGAAGCGGCAAAGGGTACCGGTCTGGAGGTCATTCCTGCCATTGAATTTTCTACGGAATATGAAGGAAAAGATATTCATATTCTGGGACTGTATATCGACCATAAGGGGCAGGCGTTTCAAAAATACCTGCAAAACTTCCGTGATTCCAGAGATCTGCGCAACAGGAAGATGTGTCAGAAGCTGACGGATCATGGCGTTCCTGTTTCCTATGAGGCTCTTACTGCCCGTTTTCCCGGTTCGGTATTGACCAGAGCCCACTATGCAAAATTCCTGCTGGAAGAAGGCTATGTAAAGAGCATGACCGAAGCTTTTGAACGCTATGTAGGAGATCATGCTCCCTGCTTTCTGCCCAGAGAAAAAGTGACCCCCGCCCAGGCTGTGAAACTGATCCTAGAAGCCGGCGGTCTTCCCGTACTAGCACATCCCGTCTTATACCATATGAGTGATGCCAGACTGGATAAATTGGTGGCAGAGTTAAAAGATGCCGGTCTGGTGGGAATCGAAGCGATATATTCTACCTACAATGCTGCCGAAGAACGACAGATGCGGCGTCTTGCGGGGAAATACGGCCTTCTCATTACCGGAGGCTCTGATTTTCACGGCACCACCAAGCCCGGTCTGGATCTTGGCACCGGCTACGGCAAATTATTTATTCCCTATGATATTTTATCTGATCTAAAAACCTATTTGAGAGAAAAAGGCTGCTACCATGACCGGATCATTTTTTCCGATATGGATGGCACCCTTTTGGACGATAAAAAACAGCTTTCTCCTGAAATCTATGATAAGATCATGGATTTTACAGGAAAAGGGGGACATTTTGTGTTGTCCAGCGGCAGGCCCCTGCCAAGTATTTTGGAAACAGCAGAAAAACTGGGACTGATACTGCCCGGCACCTATATTATCTCCTTTAATGGGGCCTTGATCTATGACTGCGGACAAAATAAGAGCCTGCAGGAGCTGCGTGTTCCCATGGACTATGTGCAAAAGGTGTTGCAGCTTGCAGAGGAGATGGACCTTCATGCCCAGACTTATACCGATGACGCCATTATCTCTCCAAAGGATGATGCGGAAGTGGATTATTACAGGCAGCATATCCATCTGCCCCTTATTGTAAATGAAGATCCTGTTTCTATTATGAAAAAGGATCCCTTTAAGCTGCTTATGATCAGTCTGGAAGGAAAAGAAAAACTGGAAGCATTCAGACAGGCTTTATCGCCCCTTGCGGGAGATCTGCTTCATACCTTCTATTCCTCTCCTATTTATTTGGAGTGCTGTGTAAAAGAGGCTTCCAAAGGAAACGCAATGCGATTTCTCTGCGACCATTTACATATCCCCATCGAAAATTCCATTGCCGCAGGGGATGAGGCAAATGATATTTCCATGCTGGAAGCTGCCGGCACGGGCGTATGCATGATAAACGGCAATGAAAATACAAAAGCCGCTGCGGACTACATCACCAAAGATGATAATAACCATAACGGCTTTCTGGAAATATTTTCACTTCTGCATTAGCACTCTACGATCAGATATCTGCCGTCTCCTATCTCAAAGACTTCATCGGCTTCTAAGATATCATCCTCTTCCATGCCTTCCATGTCCACGCCTTCTTCATCGAAGTATTCCCATACCTCTTTTTTAGAAGATACGACTAAGGCCATACATTCCGAAAGGAAGTCTTCCGCTTCTTCCGGGGTTTCCGCTACCGGTTCGGGGAACAGCTGAAGCTGATGTTCCAAAAAGCAGGCAAGTACTTTTTCATCAAATTCCGGCATTCCGATCCCTCCTTTCCAAAGTCCTTCTGATACTCTCATTTTATATTGCTGTGATCTAAATACCTTTCATTTCCCGATACAGTTTGTCAAGGACCTGGTATACTCCCTTTTCATGATAATCGGGACAGGTATACTTTGCCGCATCCTTTACCATCTGTACCGCATTGTCTACGGCATAGCCTTCCCCTGCACAAAGCATCAGCCCTAAGTCGTTGTCATTGTCTCCAAATGCCATAGTCTCTTCTTTTCTGATGCCTAAGGTCTCCTGCAGCTTTCTTAAAGCATTTCCTTTATCCACGGTTTTATCCATAAAGTCTACCCATTCCTCTCCCGCCATACAGGTTTTTACTTTATCCTGCCACTTGGGGATCAGGGAGGACTCTCCGATCTCTCTAATGGTATTCTTTTTGTAGACCGCAAGCTTGATCATTTCCACATCATGCTTTAAAATATCGTCGGTCAGAGTCACATCATTGCGATACCCTTTTTCAATCAGACGAATAAAATCTTCCGATTTGGATTCCAGTAGACACCCTTTGGTGGTAGAGGCTGTCACATGACAATCCAAAGGATAAAGTGCCCGCAGGTCCGCCATGATGCCTTCTACATATTCCCGCTTCATGGGAGTCACAGCTAAGGTCTTATTGCCTTCTAAGATATGAGCACCGTTTTCCGCCAGATAGTACAGTTTCCTGTCAGAGCGCTCAAACATCTTCCTAATGCTGCCGTATTGTCTGCCACTTGCTAAGGCAAAGCAGATTCCCTCATCTGTCAGCTTTTGTATGATCTCAATCATTTCGTCATAGACCTGTGGGGAAGAATCCTTTACCAGAGTACCGTCTATGTCTGTTACGATCAGTTTTATATTGGTATTCATAAAGTTCACCTGTTTATAAATAGTCAAGCAGTTCCATGGGATGTGCGATGATGGCATCCGCTTTGTTTTGCGTAAGCTCCTCTCTGTCACGAAATCCCCATAGGGCTCCTACGGTAAATACGCCTGCCGATCTGCCGGTCTGCATATCCACCCCGGTATCCCCCAGATAGATGACCTCCTCTTTGGAGAGACTTAAGCTTTCCATAATATAAAAAACTCCATCCGGAGCCGGCTTTCTCTGCCGTTCCTTACTCTGCCCCACGATCATATCAAAACAATCTTGACCAAACATTTCCTGTACCACATCGATAGCTCTGTCGTGAGGCTTATTGGAATTGACACAAAGCTTTATGCTCTTTTCTTTTAAAGCCTGTAGCAGCTCTTTGATACCCTCATAGGGCTTTACTTCGTAATTTACATAGGTCTCAAAATGCTTTCTATAAGAAAGTCTGATCTTTTCCAGATTCCGAAGTTCCTTATCTCCGTCAAAGGCCAGCGCCCGCTTCAACAACTCCTCTTCCCCGTCTCCCACAAAGTAACGATAGCGGTCCAGCTCAATAGGTGGCAGATCCACATCGGCAAGAGCCAGATTGGCGGATTTCCATATGGACTTTAAAGTATCGGTCAAAGTTCCGTCCAGATCAAAGATCACTGCCTTTTTATTCATGATGCTTCTCCGGGATAAAGACCCGTTCCTCCAGGATATCTTCTTCCAAAGCAGCTGCTGCTTTCTTCGCTTCCTTACAGAAAAATTTTTGGGCACCGAACAATTCCTTGCCCCGTTTATCCACTTTTTCATAGGAACCGTCAGGCTGCAAAAACTGTGCCTTCTGATTGTCCCTTAAGAGACAGTCCAACACATGGGCTATTCTTTCTTTCAGATCGGCCTGCTCTACGGGGAACAGGATCTCCACACGCCTGTTTAGATTCCTGGGCATCCAATCCGCACTGGCCAGATAATATTCCTCGTCCTTTCCGTTTTCAAAATAAAAGATCCTGCTGTGTTCCAAAAAGGTACCCACAATGGAACGAACGGTAATATTATCGGAAACACCGGGAATACCGGTCCTTAAGCAGCAAATACCCCTTACGATCAGGTCGATCTTTACCCCTGCCCTGCCGGCTTCATATAAGGCATCGATAATATCCTTATCGCAGAGAGAATTCATTTTTGCAATGATCCTGGCTTCTCTTCCCGCCTGGGCAAATCCTATCTCTCTCCTGATGAGATACAAAAAACGGTCTTTCAGCCATAAAGGTGCCAGGGAAAGCTTATTCCAGCTTCTGGGCTCGGAATATCCGGAAAGCATATTGAATACTGCCGTAGCATCCTCTCCGATATCCTGTCTGCAGGTCAAAAGCCCCAGATCCGTATATAGCTTTGCAGTGGCATCGTTGTAGTTACCCGTACCTAAGTGTACATACCGCTTGATGCCTTCCTCTTCTCGTCTGACTACCAGGGTAATCTTGCTGTGGGTCTTTAATCCCACCAGACCGTAGATAACATGGCAGCCTGCTTTTTCTAACATCTTCGCCCATACGATATTGTTTTCCTCATCAAACCGGGCTTTTAATTCCACCAATACGGAGACCTGCTTGCCGTTTTCCGCAGCTTGGGCAAGGGCGGCAATGATCGGGGAATTGCCGCTGACACGGTACAGAGTCTGCTTGATAGCCAGCACATTTTCATCCCTGGATGCCTGTTTGATGAATTCCACCACCGGTGCAAAAGTCTGATAGGGGTGGTGCAGCAAAATATCCCGTTTCCGGATCTCTTCAAAAATATCACAGTCAGAAGGAAGCTCCGGTACAGGCTGAGGCTCGTAAGGTGCTTCCTTTAGCCGCTCAAAGCCTTCCATGCCATACAGCTTCATCAGCACTGTCAGATCCAGGGGACCATTGATATAGTAAATATCCTCCTGGGCGATCTTTAACTCCTTGCGTATCATTTTTAAAAGGGCTTTATCTATGCCTTCTTCCACTTCCAAACGGATGGCTTCGCCCCACTGCCGTTTCTTTAACTGCTTTTCGATCTCCTTTAACAGATCCTCCGCTTCATCCTCGCCAATGCTTAAGTCTGCATTTCTCATGATACGGAAGGGATGGATGCAGAGCACGTCATAGTTCAAAAACAGCTTTTCTATGTTGCGTTCGATAATCTCCTCCAAAAAGATAAATACTCGTTCTTCATCATCCGGTATTTTCACTACCCTGGGCAGAACACTTGGCACCTGGACAGTGGCAAATTCCACTTCCGCCTCTTTTTCTCCTTTCTTTTTTACCAAAGCGCCCAGATTCAGGGATTTATTTCTGATCAGGGGGAAAGGTCTGGAAGAATCCACTGCCATAGGAGTCAGTACAGGATATACATTGTCCTCAAAATAGCGGTCCACAAAAGCCGCCTGTTTTTTGCTCAAAACTTCATGGTGGGGGATCAATACAATGCCGTTTTGTTTTAGGGCAGGCACCAGGCTTCTGTTGTAGGTGGAATACTGGAGATTGACCAAAGAATGGGTTTCTTCGTTAATATTTGACAGCTGTCTTTCCGGTGTCATACCGGAAATGTCCTCTTTTGTATATCCGGCATGGACCATGTCCTTTAAGGCTGCCACCCGGACCATGAAAAATTCATCCAGATTGGATGCGGTAATGCTTAAAAATTTCAATCTTTCAAATAAGGGATTGCTTTTATCTCGAGCCTCACTTAATACCCGGTAATCAAATTTCAGCCAGCTTAATTCTCTGTTATAATATAGTTCTGCCTTCTTATAATCTACTTTCTCTATTTTTTCTGTCTTTTCTTTCATACTATCTACCTCTCCTGCCTATGCCGTTTTTGCTTGATAACCGGCCGCAGACTATATACCTCTTCAAAGAATTTTGCCCGTGCGGTCAAAAGCCCTGTCTCCAGGGTAATATCTTCCGTCGTATCTACATTGATCACCAGATTGTGGTCTTTTAATGTTACAGAGATATCCTTAAATTTCTGCTTATGACTTCTGTCCAGACCGTTTGCCACCCGAAGGATCGCCGTCAGTTTTGCGATGACCAGATAAGCTTCCCTGCTTAAAGTAGTGTTCTTGCTCAAGGTTTCGTAATATTCAAAATCGTCCCTGTTATATTTTGCTACATAAGCAATGATCTCCCGCTCTCCATGGGAGATGCCGATGATCTCCGTAGCCATGATGATACGGAAACTGCACTCCCCCACATCGATCTGGGAAATGTATTTGCCGCAGTCGTTTAACTGGGAAGCAATCTGTAACAGCAGCCGCTCTCTTTTTCCCAGTCCATGTACTTTTTTCATGGCATCAAAAATAGATACTGCCATGGACTCTACGAACTCATTCCGCTTCCTGCTGCACATATAGCGCTTACTGATGGTCGCGGTGGATGCCAGGATATCCTTTTCAAAATCATGGACATTTGCCAGAAGCTTTTTCTGCTGGGCATATTCATAGGCAATGCCGTCACTAAGAGTTACGCAGGGCGCCCAGATGTGGCTGATGCCCAGCTCTTCCAGGATCTGCTTTGTCAATACCGCGCTATGGAACAAAAGAGATGCATTCTCTTCGGATATTTCCAGAAAGCGGCTGATGTCTGCTCTGTTTTTATGGAGAATCTGATCCGTCAATTCCATAAATGTATCCGCATCCATCTTGCCCGGTTCCTTGCAGATCGCTTTTTTCTGCATAACGGGAGCGATATAGTCATCAATGAGGATCAGATTTTTGATATCCCGGTCCTTTAGATATAATTTCTTAAATAAAGAAAACTGGCTGTTTACCATTTCCTCTATGAGCATTTCATACTGTATGGTACGGGGAGATAAGGTCTCCAGCCGTTCCCTTAAACGCATAACCCCCAGGCGCATATGCTGGGTGGCAACCAGGGTATCGTTTTCAAAAAGGGATATCTGGATGCTGCCGCCGCCAATATCCAGGATAGCGGTGTTTCCTGCAATGTGCTTATCAAATTCTTTTCCTTGGGTAGCAAGGGCCTTATAATCCAGAAAGCGCTGCTCGGAATTGCTGATCACATCCACCCGGATCCCGGTACGGTTTTTGATCTGATCCAACATGATCATGGTATTTTCCGTCTCTCTGATGGCACTGGTCCCATAGGCCTTGTAATCATCCACCTTATAAGCTTTCATAATACCGCTAAACTCTTCCAAAACCGTACAAAGCTCATCCAGCTTTTCGCCGGAGATCTTACCTGTATCGTAAGAATCCAATCCCAAGGCGATCCTGTGCCTGATACAATCGATCTCCTGGATACCGGACTTAGAAGAGATCTCAAATATTTTCATGGTCAGCTCATAAGAACCCACATCCAGAGCCGCAAATGTTTTTACCGCCATTTTTACTACTTACCTCTTTTCTGCTCCGTCACATATAGATAGGATTAGTAATTTCCTAAAATCCTTAAATTTCTTGCTTCCTCCCGAAGGCCCCTTAAAGCATTTTTGACAGCTCCATCCGCCAGATTCCCTTCAAAATCCACAAAGAAACGATATTCCCAGTTCCGATCCTCAATAGGACGGCTTTCAATCTTACAAAGGTTTAAGTTATTGTAAATGAAATGAGAAAGCATATGATAAAGGGATCCGCTTTCATGAGGGATCTCAAAGCAGATGCTGATTTTTTTGGCATCTTTTAAAAATACCTTCTGATTGGTCACGATAATAAACCGGGTGGAATTGGTATCAGACTGGTTCACACCCTGCTTTAGTACAGAAAGTCCATATATTTCTGCTGCATATGCACTGGCAATGGCCGCCTGAGTGGGATCCTTATCCTCCGCCACCTTCTTTGCCGCAAAAGCATTGTTCTGCATACTGATCTGTTTAAAATCATATTCTCCCAAAAACCGGGCGCTCTGCATGAGAGACTGGGGATGGGAATATACGGTTTCTATCTGATCTATGTCTGCGCCAGGTACGCCTAAAAGACAATGCTCTATCTTGATGATCTGTTCTCCCACAATATAATTTTCAAATTCTACCATAAGGTCGTAGATATCACTGACGATGCCGGCAGTGGAATTTTCAATGGGAAGCACTGCAAAGTCCGCACTTCCTTCCTCAATGGCACTCATGGCATCCCGGAAGGTCTCCACATGAAAGCTGTCAATGGATCTGCCGAAGTACTGTACCATAGCCGCCTGGGAATAGGCTCCTTCCGCCCCCTGGAAGACCACTCTCGCCCTGCCGTCACAAAGGGTATCGATTCCCATAAAGGGCAGTCTGCCCATGCTGCCATGTTCTGCCAAAAGCTGATATTGCAGCTTTCTGCTGACGGACATGATCTGTTCAAACAACTCCTCTATGGCACGGCTGTTAAAGTCATCTGAAGTATAGGATTTTACCTTGCGGATCTTTTCTTCTTCCCGTACTCTGTCAAAAACTTTTTTTCCCGTTTCTATCTTATAAGTCGCTACATCCTTACAAAGCTCCATCCGGCTTTCATACAGCTTAACGATCTGCTTGTCGATAACATCGATTTCTTCTCGTAACTTCATTAAATCCATCAGTTCTTACTTTCCTTTCTTTATTTCGCCGCCTCTTCTGCCGCTTCTCTTGCCGCATCAAATGTCTCTACTGCCATGCTTCCGTTTTCTAAAGAGACCTGATACATAGGAAGGTCTGCGGAAAAGTCAGTAAAGTAAAAATATTTGGTAGTAGCGCCGAATTTTGAAAAATTGCCTTCCATAATGATCCTGGGATCAGAGCCATCTGTATACATAACCATCAACGCCGGTTCCGTCTCGGAATTTTTCTGATAGAAGATATAATTGTCTGTTACCAGGAATGCATCCACCTTATCCTGTGTCAGGGTGGTGACTTCACCGGTAGATACCTGATATCGGCAAAGCTTATGATCGTCTCCGATATTCATAAAATAAACGAAATCGCCCTGGGCATCCGGATACCACACATTGCCGTCATATAAAAAAGCTTTGCTTCCGGTATTGATATCATAGGTATAAAGATTATGATCTCCTTCTATGTTGTTATAGTACAGCCTGCCGTTATAAACAGAGGCAGGATTTGCCGCAAAATCCATAATGGGTTCTGTATCCTTGGAATGAAGATCCATGGCATAAAGCTCACCGCTGCCGTCCTTTTGATAGCGTTGATAATACAGAGTATTATCCACTAAGGACACGACGCCACAGATATTTTTTTCAATACAGGTAGGAGTCTTTCCACTGTGGCTTGCACGATAGATACCTTTTACCTGTACCTGAAAGCCGCCCATGCCGGAGGGTGCCTGCACATCGTTTAAGTAATAATAAACATATCTTTCATCCGCATTTAAATTTGTTACCTTGGCATTGCTCAGCTTTTTGATCTCTGTCTCATCCACATTCATCACATACAAGGCACCGCCGTCATAAGCATTGGCAAAGTAAACCTTATCGCCTTTCTGACAAAAATACCCGCCGTTATTCAGGTTGCCGGCAGTATTGCCAATGGTGCCTTCCGGATTTTTCCAAAGATAATCCTTCAATGCCAAGAACGCGCCGATCACAACAAGCACTGCAAATAAAACCGAAAATATTATGACTGCCTTTTTATTCTGGGACATATCCATCCTCCTAAAATACCTTATTTCTTTTCCTGTAATTCATTCCACATATCCTGTATGGTCTTGCGATAGACAGGATGTACCAGACCGGGAGCCAGCTCCATCATGGGGCCGAGTACAAAATCCCGGTTTTTCATATCGATATGAGGAATCGTCAGATATTCTTCCTCTAAGATCAGGTCATCATAAAAGAGAATATCCAGATCCAGGGTCCTGGGGCCCCAATGAACGGTCCTCTCCCGTCCCGCTGCTTCCTCAATGCGCCTTAATACCTCTAACAGCTCATAAGGGGTCAACAGGGTTTTCAGCCGCACCGCTCCGTTTAAGACCGGATCCATTTCTACCCCTCCATAGGGCTCTGTTTCAATCATGGAGGAGGTAGCAAGAAGAAAGATATCCGCTTCATTTTCCAAGGCCAACAGGCCGTTTCTGATATACTCTTCTCTGTCCCCCACATTGGAACCAAAGCTTACATATGCCTGATGCCAGCTTCTTTCCACTGCGACGGAAACATCCGAAAAAGGATATGGGATGGGAGCGTTTGGCTTGCTTACCCGTACTTTCGCGCTTTTTACCGTTTGATAACGAAGCAGGATCTCCCTTGCCATATTTTCCGTCACCGCCTCTAAAAGCATATAGGTATGCTCCTTCATAAAGCTGTGGATCAGGGCACAAACCTGACCGTAATCAACAGACTGGCTCAGATCATCGTATTTGCCCGCCTCTCTGGCATCAATCTGTAAGTATACGCTAACCAAAAAATTCTGACCCTGTTCAGATTCCTGCGGATATACACCATGATGGGCATATACCTTCAACCCTTCAATTCGAATTTCATCCATAAGCCGCACCCCTTTCAAGCATTCCTGATGGCTTCCGCCATGCGGATAGCCCTGATATTTGCTGCTATGTCATGCACCCGGACAAAGGCTGCACCTTTCATAACGCCTATGACCGTTGTTGCCAATGTACCTTCCAGCCTTTCCTCCACCGGAAGATCTAAGGTCAATCCGATCACCGATTTACGGGATGTTCCCAGAAGGATGGGACATTCCAAATTGTGAAACAATTCTAATTTCTTGACAAGCAAAAGATTGTGTTCGTATGTTTTGCCAAATCCCACACCGGGATCGATGCAGATCCGCTCTCCTCCAATCCCGGCTTTACATGCAAGGGCTAAAGACTCTTTTAGCTCAGCCTGCACCTCTCTTAGGAAGTCCCCGTACCTTGTGCTGTCCTTGTTGTGCATAAGACAGCATGCCACTTTGCCCTCTGCAATGACCCTTGCCATATCCGGATCCTTCTTCAGTCCCCAGATATCGTTGATCATATCCGCTCCCGCTTCAATTCCCGCTTCTGCTACCTGACTTTTAGCCGTGTCCAGGGAAAGGGGAACATCAAACCGTTCCTTTATCTTCTCTATGACAGGCAGCACCCTCTCCATTTCTTCCTCCATCCTGACAGGCACATGGCCGGGCCTGGTGGACTCTCCGCCTATATCAATGATATCCGCTCCCTGGGCTATCATTTCTTCCGTATGAAACAAGGCCGCATCCAGACGATCCCATCTGCCCCCGTCAGAGAAAGAATCCGGCGTTACATTTAAGATCCCCATTACATATGTATGATTCTCTGTGTCAAATTCTCTGTTTCCGATGATCAACGCTTTATCCCTTTTATATATGACTCAAATCCAAAGCTTGAGATTTTTCTTTTTCCGTTTCCAGTCACAGGATGGTTCCATAACACAACCGTAACAAGGTCTGCTTGCCTTATCCGCCCGGTAAAGAATGCCCTTTAAGTCTGAGCTTTTCTTTACCTTTTTATCACGATGGCATTTTATGGCCTCTGTGATCAGTTTTCTCTCTTCCCCATTATAGCCGCAATCCTTCAAAATATCCGGTGCCAGCTTGGCGGAAGCTTTTGCATGATCGGTTCCCTCTTCATACTGAACAAACCTGCCGATATCATGAAGCAGAGCCGCCCCATATACCACATCTTTTTTGATAGGCTCTTTGTTTTCTGTCACATTTAACAGCATGGCGATCCTTGCCACATCCAGAAAATGCACCATGTCATGTCCGCAAAAGGATCTGTTTTCCTCATGCTTTTTTATACGCGCTATACATTCCAGGTAAAAGGGATGCTCTAGAATGTGCTGCACCCGCTTCATCTCTTTCTCAGACTGACTGCCCATACTTTTCATCCTCTGCCCTTTTTCCAATGATCAGATCATCCGGTAAAAGCTGTTTTGAAGTCCTTCATCTTCTGCAAAGACGCCTCTGGCCACTACAGTCACTGTTTTGCTGCCGGGCTTTTTCACACCTCGCATAGTCATACACATATGCTCCGCCTCTAACATGACCATAGCACCCTTTGCACCCAGTTCTTCTATCAGGGCATCTGCAATCTCTACACCCATCCGCTCCTGGATCTGAAGCCTTCTGGCATACACTTCCACTGTCCGGGCAATCTTGCTCAAACCCACAACCTTGCCGTTAGGAATATAAGCTACATGAGCCTTCCCGTAAAAGGGCATCAAATGATGTTCACACATGGAGTAGAATACAATATCCTTTTCCAGAACGATCCCGTCATGCTCGGCATGAAATGTTTTGGATAAATGCTCTTTGCAGTCTTCATTCATTCCCGCAAAGAGTTCCTCATACATCCTCGCGATCCGTTCCGGCGTATCTTTCAGCCCTTCTCTGCTTAAATCCTCACCGATTCCATCCAACAAAAGGGCAACGCCTTCTTTTATCTTATCTTTATTTACCATGGGAGTCTCTCCTCGTCCATTTCCCGTTATCAACGATTTTTTTCAGTGCTCCAAGATAGGACAGCGAACCAAATGCAACAATGATCCCATCCCGTCCTGCCAAAAGATTGGCCATTTCTACCGCTTCCTCCAAACTGTCAGCCGAAGTCACCCTGTTATGGTACAAAGCCGCTTCCTTTGCCAGTTCATAGGCATCCTTGGCTCTTGCATTATGAGGCGGTTTTATCGCAATAATGTTGTCCGCATGAATGTAGGTTTCTAAAATGATCTTCTGATATTCCTTATCCTGTAACACTCCCATTATATAAATAATTTTCTTATTTGTAAAATAAAACCGAATGGTTTGAGACAGGACTTTTGCTGCTGCCTCATTATGAGCTCCGTCTATATAAAAATCCGGCTTTTTTGCGATCTGTTCAAATCGTCCGGGCCAGGTCAACTGCTCCAGGGATTTTCTGATCCGTTCGTCAGGAAGCACATATCCAAAATGCTCCTGCAGGCAGTCTAAGATTTCCAGGGCGGCTGCTCCGTTTGCCGCCTGATAAAGCCCCCTTAAGGAAAGCCGTATATCTTTATGCCCCTTGTAGGAAAAACGGATTCCCTTAGAGCCGGCACTTAATACCTTAGGTTCCTCTGCCAGGTGCAGCTTCGCGTGTTTCTTTGCGGCTTCCCTGATCAGAACCGCTTCTGCCTCGGGATCCTGGGAAACGGATACCACATGGCAGCCTTCCTTTATGATTCCCGCCTTTACTGTAGCGATCTGTTCCAAGGTATCTCCCAAAAAAGCCATATGATCCATAGAGATAGAAGCAAATGCCGCTATCATAGGGGCCGTGATCAGGTTCGTTGCATCTGTTTCACCACCCATTCCCGTTTCCAATACCACCGTATGGCATTTCTGCTCTTTAAAATACAAAAATGCCAGTGCCGTCTCAAATTCAAACAAAGTAGGATGGGACAGCCCTTCCGCTTCCATTTCTTCACAGACTGATCGCAGCCTTCCTGCATATTCTAAAAATAGCTTTTTCCCAATCGGCCGTCCGTTTACGCTAAACTGCTCCCTTTCATCAAAAACCGCCGGAGAACTGTACCGCCCGGTTTTGTAGCCGCAGGCAGAAAGGGCAGAAGATACCATGGCAAGGATACTGCCTTTGCCGTTGGTTCCCGCAATATGTATGATCTTTAAGGCTTCCTGGGGATTTTCAAGTCTATGACAAAGAGCCCGGATGCCTATAAGATCCATGCGGCTTCCCAGAGCCTGTATCTTTGTTTTATATTCTGTCCATTCTTTTTCTGTCATGTGGTGCCTCGTTTATTTTTTAAGATAAAAATAGTATAGCATATTTTATGTATAATTTTAATCCAAAGGGACATACTTTTGCTATGATCAAGAATTTTTTTACCTGCGGTCTGGTAGGCTGGTGCTTAGAGATCACCTTTACCGCCTGCAAAGGACTGCGGTCCAAAGACTTTAAATTAAAAGGAAACACCTCTCTTTGGATGTTTCCCATATACGGCCTGGCAGCATTTTTTAAGCCCTTATACCGGGTCATCAAAAAGCTGCCCGCTCCATTCAGAGGCATGATCTATACCGTCTGCATTTTTGCTACGGAGTTTCTGACCGGCAGCGCCTTAAAAAAGAAAGAGCTGTGTCCCTGGGACTATCAAAGCTCTCCTTACAACATTGACGGCGTGATCCGGATCGACTACGCCCCTTATTGGTTTGGCACAGGCCTTTTGTATGAATTTATCCTAAACCGCCAAAATAAAAAGGCGGGTTGATTATCCTCCCTACAAGAAGACCAGGTACTCATCCAAGTACCTGGTCTTTGTTTTAATCCAATATGCCGTCTCCGTCAATATCCACGCCGCTGTTTAAGCTTTGGGTGGTAAGAGTACGCTTTTTCATCCTCTGGGCTTCGGACTGTTCCAGTATAAAGTCCTTGACCGCACGGGCATTTTTGATGTGGATCAGCTTTAAGATCTGATGAGTGGTATCACCGGTATAACAGATTACCGTACCCAGCTTGAACATCCGCTCCATCAGTGAGGTCTCCAGCTTTACATCTGTAACCTTATACATGTAACAATCATCCTCTATGGTCTTTAACAGACCGGCACGGATGTTGATCACATCTTCTTCTATGGTGTATTTGGTAAAAGTCCAAGGCAGCCCGAAGAACAAAATCCTTTTTCTTTCTTCAAATCTCATCTTAAACCTCCGACACAGCCTTAGCCTGCGTTACCAATCCATCCAGCATTTCTTGAATGCTGTCTGCCGAGTCCGCAACACTTGTGGAAGAAACAGCCATTTCCTCGGCGGAAGCTGCCAGATTGCTGATCCTGTCGCTGACATGTGTTACGATCTCCATCAACTGTTGTGAACGCTCTAAGATCTGGCCTGTTGCTTTCTCGATCATAACCTGACTTTCGTTGGAGCTGCCTGCCGTCTCTTTGGAGCTGCCTGCCAGAGAATTGATCTCTTTTGCCACTACCGCAAAACCCCGGCCAGCTTCTCCTGCGCGGGCCGCCTCAATAGAAGCATTTAACGCCAACAGGTTGGTCTTATTAGCAATGGAAACAACGGAATTGTTGTTCTTTTCCAATTCTTTTAAGAGCTGGTTGATCTCTACTACGGAGCTTTCCAACTCCTGACAGAAGGTGGAAACCTGAGCAATATCCGAGGAGATGCCGTTGCTCTCTTCCGCATTGATATTATTGCCTTTCTCCATAGCATCAACGGATTCGTTTAATGCCACAAATTCCTGATTGATCCTTGCAACCGTATCGATGATCTCCTGAGTCTGGACATTGAGATTGCCTGCCATGTTTTCAATCTCTGCTTTTTCGGCCTCAGACAGATCCTTTATGTAGTGGATACAGTTCACCTTGGTGTTATAGCCGTTGAAGATGGCTCTTGCCATATCCTCACAGCTATCATATCCACAGCAGGAACAATCGATATGGCGCTGTTCATGCGTTCTTTTATTCATCTCCAGATAGATCTTATCAAGCTGACCGGCACTGGGCTCCTTGTGCGCACAGCTTGCAGAACGATCCGTATAAGCACGAAGGAAATCGTTGAGATCCAATTGTTCAAACTGCTTATTTAAAGCATCCAGTCTCTGTGCCGGGGTCAGGCTTCTTGCCCAGGCATCCTTGCCGTCATTTTTCTTAACAGCCTCGCGGATCCGAAGCATCTCATAGAGGGTATCCTCGCCCCTGTTCTTCTCTTCTTCCGTACCTGTACCATAGAGACAACCGTTAGCACAGTTTAAGGCGTCAATGAACAGATAAGGCGTTCTGCTTGCCGAGATCTTGTCTTTGTTTTCCTCCAAGAAATGGTACATGTGCTTCTCGCCTTCCATCTGGCGGATCAGCACGCTCTCTCCTAAGAACCAGTAGACATTTTCTTTTAAGCCGCCGGGCATGGGATAGACAGAACCCAGACCATATTCGATCTCATCACTTACGGGAGCACCGCTGATATTGTGCTCTCTTACATATTTCATAAGGTGATCGAAGGTAACATTGTAGGAAACGATACCCTTGTTATTGGGATCGTCAATTTCCATTTTCTTTGCAATACAAGGGCTGATAAATGCCAGCTTATCCGTGATCCCCATATATTTCTTGGCATAAATCGCGCCGCACATCATAGGGCTTTGTACGGGGAAAAGCTTGGGAAGCAGCTTGGGTATGTAACGCTCGATATAACCCACCACTGCAGGACAGGGCTGGGAAATACCGCCCAGATAATTATACTTTTGGATATAGTTAAGATATCCCCATGTGGTAATATCCGCACCAAAGGAAATACTGATCATCCGGTTTACGCCGCATTGCTTTAAACCGCCCAGCACCTTTTCATACTCATTCGGATAATTTGCCAGAAATGCCGGTGCGATCAAAATGGATATCTTCTCACCTTTGGCAAGATCCGCAAAAAACCGCTCCGTATCATCATTAAATTCCCTGGCATGATGTTTACATGCATCAAAGCAGGCACCACAGGCAACACATCTGTCCCCATCTACATCGATACGATTCTGTCCGTTTACCTCGCTTTGGACATTTGCACCCATGCAGCTGCAGGCCCCAATACACTTGTTGCAACCGATACAATTGTCATTTGTATATACCAGTGACATATATATACCTCCTCGCCTTTTACTCTAGTCATACAAATACTTGGTATCATTTTACCACAAAATTTATCAATAATCTACCATAGATTTTGTCATAAAAAAATTTTTATGTCAAGAAACCATAATCTTCCTATGTTTATATGATAGAAATAATATTTTCATTGAAAGCAAACACCATATATGGTATCATAGATAAAATGCAGCACAAAAGGAGGTATTTTCATGACCGCAAAGGAATGTATCATGGGTCGTCGGAGCATCCGAAGCTTCAAGCCGGACACCGTGGATCACCAATTATTACAGCAGATCGTAGAGGCCGCATCCTATGCGCCCAGCTGGAAGAACACACAGATCACCAGATATATCGCTGTAGAAGGCGCTTTAAAAGATAAAATTGCCGATGAAGGAACCAAACAATTTCCCGGCAATGGCAATATTATTAAAAACGCACCTATGCTGATCGCTGTTACCGTTATCAAAAACCGCTGCGGTTATGAACGGGACGGCTCCTTTACCACCGATAGAGAAGACAGCTGGCAGATGTATGATGCCGGTGTCGCATCCCAGACTTTTTGCCTGGCAGCTCATGAGCAGGGATTGGGAACAGTGATCATGGGGATTTTTGACCGCCATGCTATTTCCGATTTATTGGCACTTCCCGAGGACAGGGAATTGGTTGCTTTGATTCCTATCGGATATCCAAACGAAACACCTCAGGCGCCGAAAAGAAAAACGGCGGAGGAATTGCTTTCCTTTACAAGTTAAAAACGAAAAAGCTGTTTTTTCCAGCCCGAAGAGGTCTGGCAGGACAGCTTTTTTCATGACTTATCCGAAGATGGATCAAATACAGAAAGAGAGGTCTGACATTTATGAGACATTTGATGAACCCACTGGATTTTACAGTGGAAGAACTGGATCGGCTGTTTGATCTGGCAGATGACATCGAAAAAAATCCGGGTAAATACAAGGATGTATGCCGGGGCAAAAAGATCGCCACCTGCTTTTATGAGCCAAGCACCCGCACCCGCCTAAGCTTTGAATCGGCCATGATCAATTTGGGCGGTGGTGTCCTGGGATTTTCCGACGCAGACTCTTCCTCTGCCTCTAAGGGCGAAAGCGTTTCCGATACCATTCGGGTCATCTCCTGTTTTGCGGATATCTGTGCCATTCGTCATCCCAAAGAAGGGGCTGCCATGGTTGCGGCACAAAAATCCTCTATTCCGGTGATCAATGCCGGCGACGGCGGTCATCAGCATCCCACCCAGACCTTAACCGATCTATTGACTATCCGCGCTCTAAAAGGAAGACTGGATCACTTTACCATTGGACTATGCGGCGACTTAAAATTTGGCCGGACCGTCCACTCTCTGATCAACGCTCTTTCTCGATATGAGAATATCCATTTTATCTTTATCTCTCCGGAAGAACTGCGGATTCCAGACTATATTATTGAAATGCTGAAGGAAAAGAACATATCCTATGAAGAGGTCATTAAACTGGAAGACTGTATCGACCAGCTGGATCTGCTTTATATGACAAGAGTCCAGCGGGAACGCTTCTTTAACGAAGAAGATTATGTCCGTTTAAAAGACTTTTATATCCTGGATAAGGAAAAAATGAAATTGGCCAGGGAGGACATGCTTGTATTACATCCCCTGCCTAGGGTCAATGAAATCAGCGTAGAAGTGGATGATGATCCTCGGGCCGTATACTTTAAGCAGGTACAATATGGTGTCTATGTGCGCATGGCATTAATTTTAACCCTGCTGGAATTAGTCTGATAAGGAGGCACTGCCATGTTAAATGTAGGAAAAATTGAAGAAGGTTTTGTATTAGATCATATTAAAGCCGGTAAAAGCCTTACCTTATATCATCAGTTGCAATTAGACAAACAAGATTGTACCGTTGCGATCATCAGAAATGCACGCAGCAATAAGATGGGCAAGAAAGATATCCTGAAGGTAGAATGTGATATTCATATGCTGGACCTGGATGTTTTGGCTTTTATTGATCACAATATTACCGTCAATGTGATCAAGGATGGCGATATCGTGGATAAAAAAGAGTTGGTTCTTCCGAAAGAGATCAAAAATGTCATTAAATGTAAAAATCCCCGCTGCATTACCTCTATTGAGCAGGGGCTTCCTCATATTTTCTTTTTGGCAGATGAAGAAAAAGAAACTTACCGTTGCAAATATTGTGAAGAAAAATACGGTGCAAGATAGTAATTGAACAACCGTTCTGTCAGGTGTGGATTATGACAAAGCGGCTGTTCAATCCCCGCCTTCCGGTTTATTTTAGGGGTTTTGTGAGGGAAAGCCGCCGAAGCATTGACGGTTGAAACCTGGAAGGCTCCCCATAAAACAAAGCGCCGAGTAAATTGGAATAACTGGAAAGACACGGGATATTCCAACTGCAGATCATATACCGTCAACGGATAGGAACATGCATCAAAAGGGGGAAAAAAAATACTGCTTCTATCCACTCATGAATACCATCACATGTCATTATTCCCGTCTTAACTTAACATCTCTGTTTATCAACATTTTACCCGCGGGTTTTTGCTTTGGAAACACTGATTTATTTGGGCGATTTTTTAGGTTATTTTGTTTTTCTTTTGGGGACATAATTCCAAATTTTGATCTTTTTAAAAAAATTAATTCTTATGGGACGCATTGCGTTTTTGACTCAAATCTCAATTGGTTTTTATTATATTTTATTGTATTTTATTAGTTTCTATCCATTTTAATTATTTTTCACATCCCACATTATTCTTAACAAAAAAAAGCCCTAAACCGCCATATTGTGCGGTCAGGACTTTCTTTCAATCTACATTTATCCGTATTTTTTCAAGTATCACACAAAGGAGATCACTTCATTTTTGGGCTTGGATGCAGGGTTTACTTCCAAAGCGTAAAGAACCGGTCCTTCCTTCCCATAATCTTCAAAAAACTCCGTTTTTACTTCCGCTTTTACCTTGACCCAGCTTTGCTGTTTCAACTCCTGTTCTTTGTCATATTGGCAGGCATAACCCAGAAATGCCATATCGTCGGCGCAACAGGTCATAGCCATTCTGCCGGGCACAAAATATCCCTTTGGAAATCCCGAAGGGTGCAGGACCATGGCAGTATATTCCACGATCTTTCCCTGATAACGCTGTGGGTTATCCAAAGCATCCAAATAAAAGAATCCATATCCCATATCATCCAGGATAATAGGGTTATCTTTTATATCATAAGGCAGATCTTCTTCCAAGGTCACATTGATCTCACCCTGGGCGGTTTCAAAGATGATCTCCGCCCCCTGATTTAAGGCCATGATATTCCGTTTATAGCTTCCTACCTTGTCCTCGATGCCGTCACAGCGATTGATGATGATCAGCTCCGACTGTCTGATATGCTCCGCCACCAGGGATTTCATATTGGTAAAGTAGGTAGAAAAGGTCGCCCCGTTTATCATGGTGATCTGCTGTTCCGGCTTCCAATGCCAGGGAAATTTCATGTTTTTCACATTCCACATACCGTTGAATTCAATAATGATCCTGGAAGGCTTATGCTTCTTTTCCAAAGCGATCAGATTGGAAGACTGAAAATCCGCTTCCTCTTCGATCACTTCCATGACCGTACGGCTTTTTTTCAAAAGAGCGGGATCGTACTCATTTTCCCCTTCTTCACACACCAGCAAAAGGGTGGTGGATCTGCTTTGGAAATAGGGTTGTCCCAGGGTATAGGTAATAAACTCGGTTTTTCCGCTGTCTAAAAATCCGTTAATGATATATACAGGAATCATGCTTATGCCTCCTGACCTGCAAATAAAGCTTTAATATGCTCCTCCTGTAAGGAAGCGCCGATCACACAGATCTTGCCGATGGTTTCCGCGCTGCCCTTTCGTATCTCGCTTTCCTGTGGCACATAATCAAAATGAATAAAGGTACCGTCTTCCCCGGGCAGCATGCCCTTTGCCCGCAGCACCATGCCATACTTTTCTTCATCCTGAAGGGCATCCAGACATACCTGCAGGCGAGCCTCGGTAAATTTGGAAGAGGTCTCAATTCCTACACTGTCAAATATCTCATCCGCATGGTGGTGATCGTGATGATGGTGCTCGTGATCATGATCGTGATGGTGATGCTCGTGGTTATGGTCATGATGGTGCTCGTGGTCGTGGTCATGATGGTGATCATGATCGTGATGGTGCTCGTGATCATGGTCATGATGATGCTCGTGGTCGTGATCATGGTCATGCTCGTGGTCGTGGTCATGCATCTTCATGACCTCCGCCAGCAATTCCGCTTCCAGATCCTTGGCATCTTCGATGGTCTCCAATATCTTTTTGCCTTCCAGATCATCCCATGGCGTGGTAACGATCCTTGCCTTTTCATTGTGGCTTCTTACCAAGGCAACTGCATCGTTTATTTTTTCCTCACTCATATCCTGAGTACGGCTTAAAATGATGGTGCCTGCATGCTCGATCTGATTGGCAAAGAACTCGCCGAAGTTTTTCAGATAAGTCTTACATTTTTTACCGTCTACTACTGCAACCGCGCTGTTTAAATGGACGCCTTCCGAAGACATGGCATCTTCCACAGCCTTCATCACATCCGATAATTTTCCTACGCCTGAAGGCTCAATGATGATTCTGTCAGGCTGATATTTGGAAAGCACTTCTTTTAGTGCGGTAGCAAAATCTCCAACCAAGGAACAGCAGATGCAGCCGGAATTCATTTCCGTGATCTCGATGCCCGCATCCTTTAAAAATCCGCCGTCAATGCCAATCTCTCCAAATTCATTTTCAATCAACACCACCTGCTCCCCCGCAAGGGCTTCCTTGATCAGCTTTTTGATCAGAGTGGTTTTACCGGCTCCCAAGAAACCGGATACAATATCAATTTTCGTCATGATCCTTCACCTTTCTTTTATGTGTTTTTATTTATTTTCCTGGCATATCTTTAGTTATGGGTTTAAATGCATCCATAATTTCTTTAACAGCATCATTATAAAAAAATTTTTGCAATTCATTGTTTATTTGTTGTCTGGATTTAGAATTTAAGATAATGCTAATAATCTCTTCCTTATCCTCGGAATATTCTGCTAAATATTTACCAAAATGTGAGCGAATCCTTTGCTCTTTCTTATTCGCTTTATCGTTTTCATTGTCTTTATGTTTAGTTATTTCCTGGTAATCGCATATTCTACTCAGTTTTTCAATAAGAACTCTTTTTTTTGATTTATTTATAAAGTCATCATAATCTTTATCCTTTGAAACAATGTAATATTCAGCGTTTCTATTCGTCTTAATAATTTCACGGATATTATCTAAAAGTCGCACATCTAAAGCATTCTTTATCTCATCTAAAATTCTAATATAATCAAAGTCCGCATTGGATTCATTGATTCTTCTATGCAAACCAAATGTTATTGTTTCAGCATTTTTACTATAATATATGAGTACACAATCTGTTTCTAATAATTTACCAACCCCTTGCATACCATTTACTTTAACATTTTCATAATCTACAAAAAAGTATCTTTTATATCCCTTGTACCTTGAATAATCCATCCCTTATCCTCCGACCAACACATACCTCTTTTATATCATACACTTTTCTGATTAAAAATCAAACCTTTCCTTTATGCAAAATCCCCCATTTATTTCATGACCAATTCCACCGGGCAATGATCGGAACCGAAAACATCAGTATGGATGGAGGCATCCACCAAACGATCCTTTAAAGCCTCAGATACCACAAAGTAGTCGATACGCCATCCCGCGTTCTTTTCCCTGGCGCGGAACCGATAAGACCACCAGGAATAGATCTGTTCCATATCAGGGTAAAAATGACGGAAGGTATCAATAAAACCGCTTTCCAAAAGGTGACTGAAGGCATTCCTTTCTTCATCGGTAAAGCCTGCGTTGTTCCGATTGGTTTTGGGATTTTTTAAGTCGATCTCTTTGTGGGCTACATTCAGATCTCCCGCAAATACTACCGGCTTCTTTTCCTCCAATCCTTTGATATAAGCAAGAAAGGCTTTTTCCCACTCCATGCGATAGGAAAGCCTCTTTAATCCGTCCTGGGAATTGGGTGTATAAATAGTGATAAAATAAAAGTCATCAAATTCCAGGGTAATGACCCTGCCCTCTTTATCATGCTCCTCTATGCCGATCCCATAGGAAACGGATATGGGTTCCTTCTTCGTAAATACTGCCGTGCCGGAATATCCTTTTTTCTCTGCGTAATTATAATATTGATGGTATCCTTGAAGGTCCAACGAAAGCTGCCCCTCCTGCATCTTTGTCTCCTGCACACAGAAAATATCCGCATCCAGCTTCTGAAAGATCTCTACAAAGCCTTTGTCTACACAAGCCCGCAGTCCGTTTACATTCCAAGATATCAGTTTCACTTATTTTTCCTCCGTTATTCAGTAGCTTTATCATCATTTTTTTGAAGAATTTAACGGAACAATGGCCAGGGTTTTTCCTAATGGCGCCAGCACCTTTAACAATGTTTCAACTTGTGGATCCGTATATCCTTTTTCCATCCGGGCAATGACCGGCTGTTTTACTCCGCTAAGTTCCTCTAATTTTTTCTGACTAATTCCCTGATCCCGTCTTGCTTTGATCAATTCACTGATCAGATCTACTCTTAAATTGCTTTCAGCTATTTCATCAGGAGAAAAAAGCTGCGTTCTTGCCTCATCCCAGCTTCTGCCGATTGCACTATCATTCATAATTTGGACTCCTTTCTCTCAGATCTGCTAGTTCACGCTTTGCTTTCTCAATTTCTCTTAAAGGTGTTTTTCTTGTCTTCTTTGTAAAATGATGCAGTAATACAAAACTGCCATTATACCATGCCACAAACAGTATGCGATCACTTAACGGTCTAAGCTCCCATATTTCACTGTCAAGATGCTTTATATATGGTTCGCCTGCTCTGGTTCCAAAGCGACTAAGAATTTCTATATAGTCATGTATTTTATTTGCCTTAATCCGGCTATCCTTATCCTTTTTCTCATTTAACCCCTGTATATATTCATATACCGATTCTCTACCGTTTTTATCTTTGTAAAAATATATTTTATACAAGTATCTGCTCCCTTTTATTTATTATACTTAAAAGTTATTGCTTCGTCAATAACTTAAAAGTTATTGTCTTGCTGTTAGTTTTCAGTTACAAAATCTGTGAAATATGGCGAAATGCCCGGAAAAATTGTCTGTCAGAATGACAGTCAAAAGAATTTTCACATGGGATTAATATAGCAGATGTGAGCAAAAAAGTAAACAGCGGACTATTTGAAGCGCAGAGCCTTATCGGCTCAAGCTTAAATAGTACGCAGGGTTATGATCATATAATATATTCCCTGTATTTCCCCGCCATTCTGTTATCCAAAGCCGCTTTTACTCTGATACCCTCTTCTTCATAAGAGGTACTGAGGATTTCTGTTTCCTCCTGCAGTTTGGAAAAAGCGCCTCCTGCTGCATATGGGAAAAATAATGCATATTCCTTCCTGTTGCCAAAAAGGGCAGCTTCGATCAGGGCTGCCAGTTCTTCTAATCCGATACCGCATCCTGCCGCCATATAGATCTGATTCCCCACTATTTTGGGATAATCCTCTCCATCCGGGGATTCGGAAAGCAGATCCATTTTGTTAAAAACACATATTTCCGGAATCTTACCTGCTCCCAATTCTTCTATGGTCTGCCTTGTCACCTGCATATGCTCTCTGTAATAGGGATCGGAACGGTCCACCACATGTAACAGGAGATCTGCATATCGGACTTCCTCCAAGGTGGAGCGAAATGCCTTGATCAGGGCATGGGGCAGATCATTGATAAAGCCTACCGTATCCGATAGCAAAAACTGTCTGCCGCCTTCTCCTTCCATACGCCGCACAGAGGTTTCCAGAGTGGCAAACAGCATATCCTTTTCCAATACCTGTTTTGCTATGGTATTTTTCTCATCACCTTTATTGTACCTCTCAAGAAGCCGGTTCATCAAAGTGGATTTTCCCGCATTGGTATATCCCACCAGACTGACCAAGGGCAATACACTTTTCTGCCGCCTCTTGCGCATGCTCTCCCGGTCCTTCTCCATCTTTGCCAGCTCTTTTTCCAAGGAAAGCAGTCTTGCTTCAATATGCCGCCTGTCCAATTCCAGTTTCTTTTCCCCCGCGCCTCTGTTACTCATGGAACCGCTGGCACCGCCCTGTCTGCTCAAGGCCTCATGAAGCCCTACCAGCCTCGGCAGCATATACTTTAGGGAAGCGGTCTCCACCTGAAGCTTTGCTTCTCTTGTTCCCGCTCTCTTAGAAAAGATTTCCAGGATCAGGGTTGTCCTGTCCATAACAGCCAGTCCCAGTTCCTTTTGCAGGTTGCGAAGCTGCATGGGCGTTAATGTCTTATCAAAAATCACAAGTACGGCACCTGACTCTTCTGCCAGCTGCCGTATTTGTTCTACTTTACCTTTTCCAACATAAAGGGCCTTATTCACTGCCGGCATCCTTTGAACTGCGATGCCTGTCACTTCCATATCACAAGCCTTTGCCAACTCCTCCAGTTCTTCCATGGAGTGATCAAAGTCTTCATCCGTCGGAAGACACAATCCTGCCAGCACTGCTTTTTCTTTTGACCCTTCTAAGTCCTCATGAAAAACTTCTGTCATATCCCTGTCCTTTTGTTACTTTGGAATGTCATCCTATTTATTTTACATGGAAAAAAGCCAAAAGGGAAGGGGCATCCTTTCATCAGGATTTGTATTTGACAGCAGTTCCGTAAGCGATCACCTCTGCTGCTCCCTGCATAACGGCAGCAGAAGCATAGCGTACATTGACAATGGCATCTGCAGAAAGGGCCTGAGCTTCATCCACCATACGCTTAACCGCCATCTGACGAGCCTGATTTAACATCGCCGTATATCCTGCGATTTCACCACCCACAAGGGTCTTAAAGCCTGCCATGATATCCCTTCCTACATTTTTGGTCATAACAACATTTCCTTTTACGATCTCCAATACCTCCAGCTCTTTGCCGGGAATGTGATCAATACTTACTAGCTTCATTTTCTTCTCCTCCTTCAATTTCTTTGATACGCTCTCTTAATACAGCCACAATGCATCCAATTCCAATAAGCGGCAGGGAAAAAGCCAGAAGCAAAAATACCATAGACGGAAGATCCACCGCCCCTGTTACTGCCGGGTAGATCATAAAGCCTTCCAACAATATCATCCATCCCACAAATATCAGAGCCGCTATGATAGAGCTCCTTTTTTTCTTTTTATCCAAATCTCCTACATTCATAAACCTCACTCCTTTCTCTTCCATATCCCGGATTTTTTCCAAATACAGAGAGGCATCCAGGGTCTCATAATAAATTTCTTCCATGGAAAGGGCGCGGCACATATCGCTGATCTCTCTTAAGTTTTTCTCTTCCCGTTCTAAAGTGATCAGATGCCTTTTTAATGCGTCCTCCAAGGAAAGCTTTTTTTCCTGGATCTTACGGATCTCCTCTATGGGCAGGGACAGTTTTCTGAGAAGCTTGATCTTCTTTAAGTCCTCAAGCTCCGCTTCTCCATATTCCCGATACCCGTTTTCTTTTCGCAGTGGGGTCAGCAGCCCTTCTTCTTCATAGTAGCGGATGTTTTTCTTAGGTATGCCAACCGCCCGTTCCACTTCGTTGATCTTCATAGTGCCTCCTTTTGAAAATCTGATTTCTCTGCTTGGGAATTCCTGTTATACAAAAAGTATTGACCCTCCAGTAACTGGAAGGTCAATACTTTTTTGAAATATTTTAAAATTTTTAAAGTTCAAAGAACTGCATATCGGTTTCCAAGGCTATTGCCAAGCGTTGTAATTCCTTGGATGCTTCTGCCAAAAGACCTATGGTATCATTTAACTCGCCCATGGATGCGGTAGTCTCTTCGGTAGCAGCCGCATTTTCTTCGGAAAGAGCGGAAAGATTTTGGATGATATCCACAACAGAGCCTCTGGCATTATCACAGTCTGATGCCTGGCTTTGGATCTGTCCGGTGCTTTCATTGGAGGAAAGGATACCGGTGCTTACTTCATCAAACTTACTTGCCGTATCAGCAAGTCTTTCCTGCTGAACATCCATATTGCTCTTCAATTCATTCATCACAGAAAGGGTATTTGCCGAATCCTTTGAAAGAGTCTCTATGATCTCCGCTATGCGCGCTGCAGTGGCATTGGACTCTTCCGCCAGTTTCTGAATCTGGCTCGCCACAACCGCAAAGCCTCTGCCGGCCTCTCCTGCTCTTGCCGCTTCAATGGAAGCATTTAAGGAAAGCAGATTGGTCTCTTCTGCAATATCCGTAATCAGGGAAAGGGATTCCGCAATGACCTTGACGGATTTGTCCGTCTTTTCCACATTTTGGGACACTCTTGTAATAGCCCCTGTGGTCCGCTCATTGGTATTCTGCAGATCGTCCATATTTTCTTCCGCATCCTTGCCTGCCTTCTGCATACTGCCGGCAGTTTTATACAAAGCATTGATATTCTCTACGATCTGCTCTATCTGCTGGCCCATTGTCGCAATGTGGGCCGTTGCGTCTTCGATCTCATGAGCCTGTGTCACAGCACCTTTGGAGATGCCCTCTACGGCGCGGCTGACTTCATCCGTATTCTTGCTGGTCTGAGCAGCCATCTCCTCCAATTTGTTACCATTTTTCATCAATTCCTGAGAGGAGGTGGAAATATGGGATATGATCTCCCTCAACTTTTCAATGGTATCATTTAAGGACCGGGACATGACACCGATCTCATCCCTCCTGCGCAGTGCCTGTTCACTTACGCTGACACGGAGATTTCCCTGGGATACCTGGAACAAGATATCCTTGGTATGATTAATGGCAACAATGATCTTCCGCGATAAGAGCACTGCGATCACCACTACTATGACCGTGATGAGCAGGCTGAGCAGGATGACTGCCTCTACTTTTTCTATGATAAACTCATTGATAGCCTCGCTGGGCGCTCCCACGAACACCATGCCGACCACTTTGCCGTCTCCGTTTTTGGCAGGCAGATAATGAGCATAATAGGATTCTCCGTTAATAGTCAAATCTGTTGCTTCATACTCCTGCCCCTGCTTGATGACCGTTTCTACAACTTGTTCGGAAGCCTGGGTTCCTATGAGCCTCTTTCCGGTCTGGCTATCGATCAGGGAAGTCTGCATACGGGTATCTCCATAAAAGATCGTTACCCCTGCCTCTGTACCTTCTACAAAAGAATCGATCAATTCCTCACTCTGACTCAGATTCAGGTCACCCTTCATAAGCTCCCCGTCTTCGTTTAATACATAATCGCCGCTGTCTATGGCATCCAATGCAGCGCTGACGCTGACAGCCACATCTTTTAATCCTGTTAAAGACTCCTGCTGCATACCTTCTATGATGCTGACTGCGGAATACACTGTCAAGATGACCACTAAGGAAATCACCGGCACAATCGTCATGAGCAATAACTGCCTCATCAGTGATATATTTTTGATTACTTTCTCCTTCTTATCCTTTATTGTTTCTCTCATTGCCATATCCCTCTTCTCTTGTTAATATGCGGAACAATACACATTGTTTCTATAATCAACACTACACATTAAGAATTATATCAAATGTTGATAAAAAAGTATATAAAAATAATTCTTCCTTTTAATCATTTATATATGTAAATGTTTTCCTTTTTTCTGCCGATATAACTATCAAAGCAGACAAAAGCAATGATTTTGAAAGGAGAAAAACTATGGCAATCACAATATCAGGAATATCGGGTTCCCCTGGAGTGCAAAGCGGAAAACAGACTGCAGCGGCAAAACCCACATGGAATCCGGGCAAAGTATACCAATATCTGGAGGACATGAATCAGGGCTTTCAGAACTACAAAAAACAGGCAGTTTCTTATTATCGTTCTCTGATCTCCCAGCAGGAAGGGGACGGAACCATGAGCGTAGAGGACTTGAAGAAGGAAATCAAAGAATGGTTTCCGGAGTACACCCTGACGGATTCCGAACCATCTAAAGTCGTTACCGGGAAATTTTATCTTTACATAGACCAGTCCCAGCTGCAGAAAATGGCATCCGATCCGGCGTACCGGGCAAAGGTCTATGGTTTGATGGATAGCGAACTGCAAGGGAAAAAGGGCTATACTTTGCAATACAGTGATGGCAGAAATGTCACCTCCCACCTTACGGGAAGTATCTTTTCACTGTGTGAAGGGAACCGGAAATATGCCGGTGCAGACGGAATCCCTTATCGGGGCAGTTGTACCTCGGATCACCCCTTTTCTTCCTCCGACTCCCACGCACAGGTTCGCAGCATGAGCTTTCTTTATGATCACATCGATCCGGCAAAATCAGCGGCCCTGGACAGAAAGGCCGCTGCGGTAAAGGCGGCAGAAAAGGCAGCAAAGAAAAAAGCCGGCGAGAAAGCAGCAGCCAAAAAAGCCGCAGAGAAAAAGGCCAGTGAGAAAGCAGCAGTCAAAAAAGCCGCAGAAAAAGCAGCGGCAAAAAAGGCGGAACAAGACGAACTGGAAGAAAGGCTGCTGGAAGAAAGAGCAGGATCTTTTTTTGATACCAGAGCATAACTCAAAGGAAAAGGAGCTGTGGCACAAAATGTCACAGCTCCTTTTATGGATTCTTATTGAAAATGTTCTTTCATCACCACATCAATATCATGGACAAGATTCTCATCAATCTCACCCTTTTTTACCATCTCCATCATGATCGAGATGGACTCCTCGTGGCTCAACCCTTCCTTGTAGGGCCTTTTTTCTGTTAAAGCCTGGTAGATGTCTATGCATGCCATAAGCCGATCCTCAAAGGTCAGATCCTTTGCTTCTAAGCCCCTGGGATATCCTGTTCCGTTCAGTTTTTCATGATGCCTGGATGCCCATTCACGAATATCGGAGATTTCCTTCATCTGACTCAATATGTAATAAGTTGCGGCAGCGTGGTTTTTCATTTCTTCAAACTCATTGAAGGTAAGCTTACCCGGCTTTTCCAAAATATCGTTGGGAACGATCAGCTTACCGATATCATGCATGGCTCCCGCAAAATAAAAGCGAATGGCCTTCTCACTTCCAAACCCATAGTAATGAGCCATAAATTCTGCCTTCCTCGCAACATCTGTGGAATGGGTCCTTGTAAATTCCGATTTATAATCCACGATCTTTGCAAACATTCCCGTAATATTACGGATCTCTTCATCAGAATAGTCCAAAATCTCTTCGGAAAGCTGCTCATGCAAAAAGGCACGCACACCTTTCTCCTGCAGATAAAGGATCTTATCGTAATCTACCGTTTTCAAAAATAATTCTACGGCTTCCTTTGAAAAGGAAGTCCCTTCTTCGCTTTTTACCCATTGCCGGACCTTTTCAAATTCCGCAAGATCCATGGTCTTCAAACGGCTTGTCACATCAACTCGATCCGCCAAATGCAATATCTGGGGTTTCAGACCGATATCGGAAGCCGTCATTCCGATAGGTCCGCTTCCGTCCGCATTTTCATGGTGATACAGAATGATGTTTTTCACATCTGTCCGAAATGGGAGCAAACGGATATTATGCTCTCCGATCACGCTATGACCATGATAGAACTCCGTCTTTTGGGGTTCGCTTAAATCGGAAAGCTTGATGGATAAGTCCTCCGCCCTGGGGCTGGGGGCAAGCTCCTCATAAATATATTCTGTCAAAGCGTTATCGTGAAGTAAGCAGCAGCCTACAAAATCCCGTAATTCTTCATCGCTGAATCCCGCTTTTCTCCCCATTAAAAGCGAAAGATATGCCGCATGTCTGCCATGACCTGTATCCGTTCCCAATATTTCCATCTCCACTCTATCCAAAGCAAAAGACATGGCATAAAGCATATCCGTCAAGTCCAATTTCATATGTAACTACCCCTCAAATGTAATTCCTACAGATAACATCCCCATTTTACTTTTCCATCATGGCCTGATCAATATCATGTACGATCCCTTCATCCAGTTCGCCCTTCTTAGCCATATCCATCAGGATCGATATGGCCTTTTCATGGCTCATGCCGTCTTTATAGGGTCTTTTTTCCGTCAGTGCCTGATAGATGTCTATGCATGCCATAAGCCGATCCTCAAAGCTTAATTCTTTTTCTGTCAGCCCTCTGGAATACCCCGTCCCGTTCAGCTTTTCATGGTGATTGGCTGCCCACTCTCGGATATCGGGAATTTCCTTGATCTGATTCAGTATATAATAAGTTGCGGCAGCATGATTTTTCATTGTTGTATATTCATCGTCCGTAAGCCTTCCCGGTTTTTCCAAAATGTCGTTGGAAACTACCAGCTTACCGATGTCATGCAGAGCGCCCGCAAAATAAAAACGGATGGCTTTTTCATCATCAAAGCCATAAAAACGAGCCATATACTCTGCTTTCTTTGCAACATCCGTAGAATGATTTTGGGTAAATTCAGACTTGTAATCTACAATTTTAGCAAACAGCGTGGCAATATTGCGGATTTCTTCATGGGAATAATCAAGGAGCACCTTGGGCAGCTCCTCATGAAGACAGGAAAGGATGTCCTCACTATGCAAACGGAAGATCTTATCATAATCTACCGTTTTAACAAACAATTCGATAGCTTCCTCTGAAAACAAGGTGCCTTTTGCAGATCTTACTTTCTCGCAAAGGGCTTCAAATCCATCCCTTGTGATGTTCGCCAGATGACATGCCACATCCACATAATCCGCCAAGCGCAGTATCTGGGATTTCAGGTTTGTCTCAGCAATCGTCATTCCCAGCGGACCGCTTCCGTCCGCATTTTCATGGTGATACAGGACAACATTCTTGACATTTGTGCGGAAGGGCATCAAACGGATATTCTGTTCTCCCACAACGCTATGATCATGATACAGCTTATCCCCTGCCTGCTTTGCAATATCGGAAAAATCCACAGTCAGTCCCTCTGACATAACGCTGTTTGTAAGTTCATCATGAATAAACTCTGTCAATGCATTATCATGAAGCAGACAGCAGCCTACAAAATCCCGCAGCTCTTCCTCACTGAATCCTGCTTCTCTTCCCATCAGAAGCGCAAGATATGCCACATGCCTGCCATGACCCGTGTCCACTCCCAAAATCTCTACTTCTACATTGTCCAACGCAAATGACAATGCATAAAGCATATCTGTCAGATCTAATTTCATATGTAATCGTCCCCTCACTGTGATTACGACTAAGCTTCGTCAAACTTTCCCTCTTCGATCATATCTAACAAGACCTGTACATATCTTGCATTCAGCTGGGTTCCTGCCACCCGTTTCAGTTCCGCTACGATATCCTCCATCTTCATCTTCTTGCGGTATGGTCTTGTGGAATGCATCGCATCAAAAGTATCCGCTACGGCAATGATCTGTGCCACATCCGGAATCTCATCTTCTGTTTTTCCGGCAGGATATCCCCTGCCATCCATTCTCTCATGATGGTATCCGGCACCCAGAGCAAGTTCCGGCAATACCTGAACCTCTTTCAAAATCTCGTAACCGTTAGCAGCATGCTGTTTCATGATCTCAAACTCTTCATCTGTAAGCTTTCCTTGTTTCTTTAAAATTTCATCGGGTACGGTAATTTTTCCTATATCGTGCATCACGCCGATATTATAGAATTTTTCAACTTCCGCCTCGCTGTATCCCGACCTTTCTGCTATCATTTTGGTGTATTCCGCCACACGGAAAGAGTGTCCGTTGGTATATTCATCTTTTATGTCAATGCTCTTGGCAAATACCTGAATGATCTCTCTGATGAAGGTCCGATCTTCCTTCTCTTTCTTAATCAGATTTTCCATTTTATGGCGGACATAAACCTGAACGATCAATAAGATCACCAGCGTGATCACTGCTATCACAACTACCCAGAACCACATCTGCTCATAAAATGCCTTTTCCACAACAATCTTTACGGCAAGGGAATTGACAGCCTCTCCGGTCATGACATCAATGATCGACATATGGAAAACATACTCACCGCTGTGAGGCCGGGTATAATTGATAGGCTGCATGTCATGTTTTGCAACCACAGTGGGTTTGTCGTCAAAGCCTTCCATATAGTAGCTCACCTGAGGGTCATGGGCATATGTCATGGCATAACCATGAACCGCAAGACGCTTACAGTCGGAGGGAATGAAGATGGTTTCGCCTTCCTTTACAAAAACTTCCTTTCCGTCTATTTCAATAAAAGGAACCACCAGCTTCACATCATTCTTACCTTCCCTGGCTGTATTGATGTTGATGCTGCTGACACCTGATGTACCTGCAATATACAAGGTTCCGTCCGGTGAGATATAATTCCTGGAGTTAGCTGTTGCAATACTTGGCAAACCGTTGCGGGTATCATAAAAGGAATATACCAGTTCTTCATTCGAAAGCAGATTATCGCCATTGACAAAATAGATTCCGTTGCCGCCTAAGATCCAGATGCCGCCATGCATGTCAAACTGCATGTCAAAGTTATTGGAGTAAGGAAAATTTGACAAGGTATATATTTGCTCATCCTTCATATAGGCAATGGAATTACTTGTAATGATCCAGTATATATCCCTTTTGGGATCTTTATGGAGCTGCAGGATAACCTGTGATTTCAATCCGTCATTCATCCCCAGGCATCTCAGTTCTCCATCTTTTAAGATGTAGAGTCCTCCGCCATCACTGCCAAAATAGATGCTTCCGTTATCGCCCTCAGTAATACTCAATATTTCCGCATTGACGATGCCATTAGTTTCATTATAGGTATTTACAACTTTGCCGTCTTTGATCAGATTCACACCACCGCTGCTGGCAACGGCAATGGTCCCATCCGATAACTCCGTCATTGTCCGGATCTTACTGGAAACCATCCCCGACTCCTCATTAAATATCTCACAAGTACCGTCTCCATGGTAGCAGATCAGTCCATAATCGGTGGTGGTACTATATGTACATATCCAAAGATTGCCGGAAGAATCCGCTTTGATACTGCGTATCCTGACTCCATCCAGCATTTCTGTCAAAACATTTTCTTTTGGATTGTATTCCTGATCCAGCAGCTGAAGTCCCGAATCGGTTCCGATATACAAGTCCCTCTGATAAATGCAGGTGGTATTTACCACTACACGGTCTAAACCGGAAATACCTGTGATATCTACAAAAGGTGATTTTACCACCTTCATAACACCTTGTCTGGAAGAGGTACACCACAGATTTCCTTCACTGTCTTCCACGATCGAGGTAATGGAGCTGTTCATAGGGGAATTTTTCATTTCAACATATTTTCCCTTTTCATCAAAGTATCCCAATCCATTGTTGGCAACACTCCATATTTTATGATCTGAAGCAATATGGATATCGTTGATCTGCTCCTGAGGAGCTACAGAAAGTTTCTTTCTGCGCTTCAAACCATCCTCTATATTTCCGCATAGGATTTCAGAACCTCCCGTACCGATATAAACCTTGCCTTTTTCATCCGGATCCGGAGTAATGCAGAATATTTCTCCCATCCCCATTTCTTCTCCATTATAAAATGAAGTCAGCTCCAGATTTTCCATGGCAAAAAAGCAATTGTCCATGGTACAGCCATAAATGGTTCCGTCCTTATCTGCGGACAAATAGCGAATATATTTATCTTTGATCCTGGAATCCTCTATGATATGTAGTTCATCATCAGTGCTAATATATGCCATACCTTCTGTGGTGGCAATGATGATATTTCCCGCTCCGTCCTCGCAGATGGCACGGACAGACAAGGAAAGCAATCCCTCATTTCTTCCCCAGAAATGAAATTCCGCATTTTGACGTAACACAACACCGGCATCATTGGTGCCGATCCAC
This sequence comes from Lachnospiraceae bacterium, assembly GCA_022510725.1. Lineage (GTDB taxonomy): Bacteria > Bacillota > Clostridia > Lachnospirales > Lachnospiraceae > UBA2882. The sequence goes on along the minus strand of JAFLSW010000005.1, from coordinate 5,756 downwards.
ATACGCTCTTTCGAATCCATATACAAACAATTGACACTGGTAATGCCTGTGCTCACATCAAAGTGCTTAAATTCATTTCCATCATAGCGTATCAAACCGCCATAACTGCCGATCCAGATAAATCCGATGCCCATCTGTGCAACAGCATTCGCTTCCGATGTGGGAAGACCATTGCTGTTATCATAAAGATACATAAAATATCCCCATTGCTCCGAATCGGTATCAGTCACCTTTGCCGAACCATTATCAGGCGCTGTGATCGCTTCTGTATCAGGCGGCGCTGTGATCGTTTCTGTATTAGGTGGTGCTGTGATTGCTTCTCTATCAGATGGTGCTGTTGCCAATACTGTAGTGTTAGGAAGCACCGTGCCACATATTACGAGCACTGCCAATAACAGGCATTTAATTTGTAAAGAGCACTTTTTGTGATGCATAATTTCTCCTTTGCGCTGTCGGCAGTCATTTGACGGCTGCCGGGTGATAAAGCGATTTGAAATTATTATATCATATAATTCCTAAAATAGGTAAGCCAATTTAAGCAAAAATCTCATCTTTTATAAAATATTCCTTCACTTCCGACAAAGATCCCATCACTTTATAACAAAGTCCTTCTATTTCCGCCGTGGGACCAATGAGATCGGGCACCATGATAGGCTTCATCCCGGCGCTGTGTGCCGCCCTGATGCCGTTGTAGGAATCTTCAATGGCAAAGGAATCTTCCGGCTTAACGCCAAGACTCCCACAGGCAGTTAAGAAAATATCCGGCTCCGGCTTGCTTTTTTCCACCATATCTCCTGCGATGACTTGATCAAAATAAGGCAGCAAGCCGCCATCCTTTAGTTCTCTTACCACAACTTCCCTTCTGGTGGAAGAAGCCAATGCTACTTTTATCCCCTTATTCTTTAAGTACTCCAACAGTTCAAATACGCCTTCTTTTACCGGCAGTCTGCCTCCTGCAGCCTCCTCATGAAAAAGGGCGGACATCTCTTTTTTGTATTCATCATAGGGAAAGTCTGCACCGTAGCGTCGGCAAAACAATTCTTTTGTCAGCTTTGCATTGATGCCCAGACATTCCATGCAGGCATCTTCTATCTTAAGGATGCCGTACTTTTCCGCCACCTTCTGCCAACAGGAAATCACCAATCGTTCCGAGTCAAATATAACACCGTCCATATCAAATACTACCGCTTTCATTCTGTGCGTATCCTCACTTGTCAAATTCTTCTAATCGTATTATACTTTACCTGATATTTTGCGAATCTGCAATCAGTCTGTAAAACTCATGATATAATGAGCGTTAGCGAGCCGGAGCAGGCGAAGCCTGTTCAAAGCGAGCGGCGAATGGCGATCACAGGCTGTGCTTGTGATATAAAGGATAGGGAACATGGCAAAAGAAAAGAACAAAACAACAACTAAAAATAATGAAATGATGCGCTCTTCCAATTTTGAACTGCTGCGGATCATTGCCATTCTATGTATTATCGCATTTCACTTTTCCTTTGAAGGAGGATTTTCCTATCCTGATTTCTGCTTTAACGAATTTGTGGTCTACTCCTTTCATATGCTGGGCGAACTGGGCGTTAACCTGTTCATACTGATCTCCGGCTACCACATGATCAAAGGGACTTTTAAATGGAAAAAGCTATTGACCCTGATACTGGAGGTGCAATTTTACAATTGGATCTGCGTCTTTTTGAGCATGCAGTTTAACGGTCTCGTTCTGGATAAACGCACTTTTTTCACCAACTTTTTTCCTGTTACGGAATATAAATATTGGTTTATTACTGCCTATATCCTGCTCTATTTGTTTTCTCCCTATATCAATAAATTATTGCTGTCACTATCCCAAAAAGAGTTTCAAAATCTGATGACCCTATGCCTCATCCTTTTCTGCCTTATCCCCAGCTTTTACGGCGCGCTGAAAGACGATACAGAGACTCTGCTTTATTACAATCGCTTTATCTGGCTTATGATCGTTTATATGATCGGTGCCTATATCAGGCTTTACCCTCCGGTCAAATTGACGAAAAAGAGACAATGGTTTTGCATCTGTGTTCTTCTGTTTTGCTTTTTGGAGGCTGCGATCCTGATCATAGAGCGCTTCCCCCATTTCTTTGAAAAAGCAGGAATCATGGAAGGAAATTATTTTTGGCGTCCCAATACCCTGCCGATGGCCGCTTTAAGCATCAGCCTGTTTTTATTATTCCGACTGATCAAAATCCAGCCAAATAAACTGATCAACCGATTGGCATCCACTACCCTTGGCATTTATCTGCTGCACGACGGACAAATGAACTATTATCTTTGGCAGGTATTGTTAAAGAGTGGCGAATATGCCTTTTCACGCAGACTGATCTTATACATTCCCTTATGCGCCCTGATGGTCTTTTTGGTCTGCGCTGCCGTTGATCTGCTCCGTCAGTTTTTATTTTATCTCTGCCATACTTTATTTACAAAGCTCAGTATAGAAAGTATCTCCATTTAGCATTACCTCCTTAAGCCGGTCTTTTTCATAAGTCAGCTTTAAAGAGAAAAAAGGGACATCTTCCATGAGCAGTTTCAAAAAGATCCGATCCCCTTCCCACAGGTTCAGGTCCCATATATCATCTTTCTTTATCCATTGCAGCCTTCCTTCATCACATTCCGTCAGTTCTCCGGTAAAACCATCTGCCGTATAGAGACACATATACTCCGTTTCCGTCGTATCCGTAGCAAAAGTTATGATCCCCCTGAATCGATAAGAATAAAGCGTCAGACCCGTTTCTTCTTTTACCTCTCTAAGAAGACATTCTTCCGGACTTTCTCCGGTCTCAAAATGTCCTCCTACACCGATCCATTTTCCTTTATTGACATCCTGTTTCTTGCTGATCCGATGCAGCATCAGATAGCTGTCATCCTTTTCAATATAGCAAAGTGTCGTTAATTTTTCTTTCATTCTCTTACCTTCTTCTAATAGAACACATCATAATAGCGTTCTTTCATAAATTGGCAGAAAGCAGATGCGCCTTCGGGGTTTAGATGATCCGCATCCCCGAAATAAGCATTGGGATACATGTATAATTCACCGGATATCTCAACTGTTGGATTATCCTCGGCTAATTTGTTTATATACACACGAAAGTGTGTCTTAAAATCTTCCGTTAAGATAAGGCGGGAGGTTTCGTTCATAGGCATCTGTTCTACGATCACCCGAATTCCTTCTTCGTTACAAAGATCAAAAATCCTCTGTAAGTAAAGGGTAACTGTTTCCGAAGGAATAAAATCCACCTCCTTGGCTTCACCGTTTACATCGGAGCTGCCATTTGCCAATCCAAAATAATTTTGCCCTCTTGCTAAAGTCACCTGATCGTACTTTTCCCGGTTTACATCAAGCCTGTCGGAAGATATCGCATTTTTCACAGCTGTTCCGTATTTATTTGGCAGATAAAACCGATACATGGCATAGTTTATGAAGTAATGCTCCGGCAATATCTGCTCTTTTTCCTGGCTTGAAGCGGCAATTTGAAACAGTTCCACCGCATCTTCATCATTCATCACATGAAAATAGATATTTCTTGTCCAAAGAGCGTCTATTCCCATATAATGCATAGGCGCATAAGAAATGAATACACACTGGGGCGCAGGGTGATTTTCCAAATATTCCTTTAGCGTATAATATCCCTCTATCGGTGTGGTTCCGCCTAAAGCCAGATTATAACAATCCCCTGAAAGCACTTCGGGAATCATTCCCGCTTTGGTACGGGAATCCCCTAAGATGATCACCCTGTTATCATCATGATTTTCTGTTACATAATCCTTTTGCTGTCTGTACATGGCATATTCCCCATCCATATACCACATGGGAAAAATGGTACAAAAAATCGTAAAGCACAAGTATACAGGCAAGACCGTTATGATTAATTTTGCTATGAGTTTTCTAATCTGCGACCACACAGTTTTTTACACTCCTTTTGGGAAAGTTTTTCTCTTTTGTCTGCAAGCGCCTATGTTCAACTTATCTCCTCCTCAAAATTGGAAATAGACAAATTCCTGGGAATTAAAGCTTGCTAATAACAGCACCAGCAATAAGAAACCGTAATATACGGCTCGTCTTATGGGAGACGGCAGCTTTCCTATGGCGATCAGGGGATCTTTCTTTAGCGCAGCATAGTCATACCACAAGAGCAGGCAGATCGGAAAGATCATCTGTTTTATGGCAGCAACATCAAAAGCATGCACTCCTGCATAGATATAAGAACGGGGATGCAGGATTCCGTCTGCCATATGAGAAAAGACATATAATGCCTGCGTAACAGAACCTGCACGGAAAAAGCACCATGCTCCTGCCACCAGACAAAATACCACTGCTACCCTGATCCACCAGGATATGCCGTGTTCTGCCGCCTCTTTTTTAAAGGGCTTCTTTTTGGGAAAGAGCAAATTTTCCATGCTTTGCATTACACCATGGAGCCCGCCCCAGATCACATAGGTAAAGGCGGCGCCATGCCATAATCCGCTTAATGTAAAGGTGACGATCAAATTGAAAATATTTCTGGCCTTACTTACCCTATTTCCTCCCAGAGGAATATAAACATAATCTTTAAACCAGGTAGAAAGGGAAATATGCCATCTATGCCAAAATTCCCTGATAGAAGTTGAAAAATAGGGGCTTTTAAAGTTGGTCATCAGGTCAATATCAAAAAGCTTTGCCGTGCCCACCGCAATATCGGAATAACCGGAAAAATCGCAATAAATCTGGAATGTAAAAAACAGGATGCCCAGCACCATGGCAAAACCATGATAATCGGCAGGCTGCTCAAATACCGCATCCACAAATACCGCCAGATTATCCGCAATGACCAGTTTCTTAAAAAATCCCCATGCCATCAGCTTCAGACCATAAGAACCCTTTTCATAAGTAAAAGTGTGTTCACAGTCGATCTGGGGAAGCAGGTTTGCCGCGCGTTCAATGGGTCCTGCCACCAATTGGGGAAAGAAAGATACAAAAGCGGCATACCGAAAGAAATTGTATTCCGGTTTTACCTCTCCCTTATATACATCCACCACATAGCTTAAGGTCTGGAAGGTATAAAAAGAAATACCAACCGGCAGCATCAAAGCCAAAGTAACAGGATGCAGGGTAATGGCAAAAGATTGTAAGATGCGGATCAAAGTGTTCTGGGCAAAATCAAAATATTTAAAGAAAAATAAAACTGACAGGCATAAAAAGACCACTGCTGCCACTACCGCCCTTTTCCCTTTTACAGTCTTACATTCTCCAATAAAAAGAGCGCCGGCATAGGATACCAGCGTGGTAAATAAGATCAGTACCACATATTTTGCATTCCAGCTCATATAGAAATAGTAGCTGGCCAAAAACAATACAATATAGCGGTATTTTTGCGGCAAAGCCCAATATGTAAAAAATACGATAGGCAAAAAAATGGCAAATGCCATAGAATTGAACAGCATAAGAACAATTCCTTTCCATTTATCAAAAAAGTGAGTGAAACGATAAGCCGGGTTATGTCGTTGGATGCTCATCTATCTGGGGCTGCTGTTGCCAGCAGTCTCTAGCGACCCACCTGAAAGCACGGCGGGCAGCCGTATGGCTTTCTATTCGGTCTTGCTTCGGATGGGGTTTACAGGTGCCCCTCCCGTTACCGGGAGGGCGGTAGTCTCTTACACTGCCTTTCCACCCTTACCGGGAGATCCCGGCGGTTTATTTCTGTTGCACTGGCCTTGGAGTCACCTCCACCGGACGTTATCCGGCATCC
>JAFLSW010000049.1 GCA_022510725.1 Lachnospiraceae bacterium | reverse complement strand
ATAAATTAGGAAAGGGATAGAGATTTTTGTGTCCCCATTCCCTTGCTAAATGGATGCAGCAGTCACAAGCTGTGACTGCTCCACATCCTCCTAATTTCATCCAGGGATCCACCAGCCAGTTCTGGTTTCCCCCATATAAAACATCTACCTGAAGACGCTTTAATTCCTTTTTCACCATCAACCCATCTTTCTCATGTTACTCTTCTTCTAAGATCAGATCCTCATCCTTGATGGCTCTGAACTCTTTCCGATTTAAGAGATCATATAAAACCGGCACCACAAACAAGGTCATCAATGTTGCATAAGCCAGACCGCCGATACATACGATTGCCACCGGCTGCATCATTTCACTTCCCTGCTGTGTACCCAGGGCCATAACGATCAGACCCAGGATAGTAGTTATGGTCGTCATAAAAATAGGCCGCATACGGGTCTTACCTGCTTCTACCAAAGCCTCCGCTTTCTCCATTCCTTCTGCTCGCAGCTGATTGATAAAGTCAACCAGCACGATACCGTTATTTACAATGATACCACAAAGCATAACAAAGCCCATCATGGAAATAACGCTGACTTCCATACCGGTTAAGAACAGACCCAGGAAACCTCCCGTAAAGGCTAAGGGAATGGTAAAGAGAACGATAAAGGGAGATTTTAAGGACTGGAACTGGGCTACCATAACCAGATAAACCAGAATGATACCCAATAAGATCATCAAAAGCAGATCTTCCATCGCATCCATAATGGATTCGTTCTGTCCTTCAAATTCCATAGTCATGCCTGCCGGCAGTTTGTAGTCGGACAACGCATCCTGCACTTCACCGGTTACCAGGGTAACATTATAGCCATCCTCTAATCCGGCGGTAATGCTTAAGTAACGCCGCTGCTCGCTTCGGTTGATCGCCTGCAAAGATTCTGTCTCCGTAATATCTGCAATGCTGCTTAAGCGGATTTCTTTTTCCTCTCCCTCCCTGTTGGTTACAGTAAAGGTATAATTTTTGATATCCGTTAAAGTTGTTTCCTGCTCATTTCCCTTTTGTACAATAACATCGTAATCGGTGCCTTCCATCGTAATATTGGTGGCAGTTTTTTCTGTAGTAATAGCAGAAGCTAATTCTTGATAAACCTGGGCAACGGTCAATCCTTCCTTCATTGCCTTCTCTTTATCTACCGTGATCTTAATGGCAGGAGCCGCATCATCCATTCCGTCGGATACATCGGTGGTGCCTTCTACTCCTTCCACGATTCCCGCGATCTGAGCCGCTGTCTCCTGCATTGCTTCCAGATCCTCGCCGTAAAGATGAATGGTAATGCCTTCTCCGCCCAGCATAGCCATCATGCTGCTCATGCCGCTGCCGGAAGCTTCCACGGTACAGCCGTATTTATCTCCTAATGCGGAGATCTGCTCCGCCAGTTTATTGGTATCTACTTTTTCCTCTTCTGTAAGCATCACATACAAGGTAGTGGAAAGTCCTTCACCGCCGCCCATTAAAGAAGAGGTACTGCTTTCACTTTCCGCCATGGCACCGACGCTGACCACACCATCCATTTCCTTTACTTCCGCAACAATTCCGTCGGAAGCCACACGAAGTTCATCAAAATCCGCATCCTCCGGCATGATGATGGTTGCCGACATCTGGTTAGTAGACATGTCAGGCATGAAGATAAAGCCCCTTGCTATGGTGATCAACATGGAAAATACCAGCATAAACAACGCCAGACCCAGGGTAACCCATCTGAATTTCAATGCCAGACCCAATAGCTTTTCATAACCGGATAAGAGCTTGCCCATCAAAACCTGGGGTTTTTCTTTCACATTCTTTAACAATCCCGATGCCATAGCCGGAACCAAAGTCAGGGCGATCACCAGGCTGGCCAACAGGGAATAAGCAATGGTTAGCGCCATATCCGTAAAGATCTGTCTGGTGAGACCATCCACAAATACAATAGGTAAGAACACGCAGATGGTGGTAAGGGTAGAAGATGCAATGGCACCTGCTACCTGAGATGCACCGTTTACTGCTGCCTTTAGGGCATTCTCTCCTTTATTGATCAGCCGGTATGTATTTTCAATAACAACGACTGAGTTATCCACCAGCATACCTACCGCAATAGCCAGACCCGATAAGGAGATCATGTTCAGGGTAACCCCCGAGAAGTACATCAGTACAATGGCAAAGATCACGCTGATAGGGATGCTGCAAAGTGTAATAAAGGTAGGTTTGATATCCTTTAAGAACACGAACAGGATGATAATGGCAAACAACGCTCCCAAAAGCAAACTTTTGAGAATGGAATTGATGATCAGATAAATGTAATCACCCTGATCCATCATGGTGGAATAGTGGAATCCTTCATATTCCTCTGTCAGTTCATCCAATTTTTCCTGAATGCTGTCGGATACCGTTGCGGTTGCATAAGTGGACTGCTTTGTAAAGGAAAGCATCACACCGTTGGTTCCATCGATATTGGCGTAAACATCACCTGCATTATCGGAAATGAACACATCCGCCACATCGGACAGATAAATAGGATCCACGCCGTCCATGCCAAGATCCATCAACAGAAGACCTGCGATCTGTTCTTCATCTGTAATGCTGTCTCCTACATTTACCATGTATGAAATGCCATCCTGCTCCACATATCCTGCCGGCATGGCAAAGTTCTGCGCCATGAGAATATTAGAAACCATATCCATGGTAAGGATATTGTTCATATCGGTCTGTTTATAAGCCGCCTCCTTGGCATCCTTAAACTGTTCCACGCCTTGATCCAACGCAGCAGAGGCAGACTCTAACTGGGATTCTCCCAGCAAAAGCTGGATAGTGGCATCGCTTAAGGAAAAGATTGCCAGAGTTTTTTGTTCATCCAACATTTTCTGGGCATCACTAAGCTGAATGCTGCCCGCCTCAAGCTGAACAAGTCCCTGTTCTAACTGAACAATACCGCTGTCGATCTGAGTCAGTCCGGTTTCCATTTCCTTTAAGGCAGGGGCAACATCTTTTCTTTCCATACCCTGCTCCGCCAGCTGGGCATCGATCTGGGCAAGACCGGCATTGACCTGATCAAGCTGTTTCTGATAGGTACTGATCATCGTATCAAGTGTTTCTTTAGAAGCGCCCATTGTTGCCAATTGAGCGTCTACAGTCAGATATGCCATTTGCAGCTGCGTATATTCTTCAGAGGAAGTAATTCCTGCAATTATTTGATCCTTTATGATACTCAGATCTTCACTTTGCTGAATCCATGCAATTAACATCCCCTTTTGCTCTTCCGGATAGTCACTGCTTTGGATGTATGCAATTAATTGTTCTTTATCGCTTTCTTGAATTTGGTTGATCAAACTGTCAAGTGCTTCTTTTGCCTCGATTACCTGTTTTGCCTGCTGCAGACCGGCAACTGCCGCTTCCAACTGCGGCTTTGCAGTTTCCGCTTGGGTAATGGCAGTCTGAAGTTTTGTTAGTCCTTCCTTGCCGGACACCAATTCTGCTTTGGTTTCCTGCAGTTCTTTTAATTGATCTTCCAGCTTCAGTTTCATTTCCAACAACTCTAAGCTGCTGGCATCTAATTGAGATTGTGCCTCTGCCATTTCTGAGGATAATACTTCCTTACCATCTTCCAATCCCTTTTTGCCGGAAGCAATTCCTGCTTTGCCGTCAGCGATCTGAGCCTGGCCGTCGTCTAACTCCGCCTGTGCATCGGCAAATTCCTCATCCAGGGAAGCTGTGATCTGGGCGTTTACCACATCGATCTTATCCTGATTGATCACGACATGAATCTCTGTATCCACCAGACCGGACGCATCGATGCTGGCTACGCCTTCTATCCCTTCCAGCTTGGGAATGATCTCTTCGTCAATAAAATCGGAGAGCTCTGCCGTATCCATTCCTTCCATACCCACTGCGGTAACGGCTACGGGAAGCATGCTGGGGTTGATCTTTAATATGTACGGCGTTCCTACCATGTCATCCCAGTACCCGGAAATTATATCCACATTTTGCAATATATCTACCGATATGGTATCCATATTGACATCATCACTAAATTCCAGGGTGATCAGGGAATAATTTTCATTGGAAACCGAATTAACCGACTTGATCTTATCCAAAGTAGCAAAGGATTGCTCCAAAGGCCTTGTAACTGTCAGCTCCACCTCCTCCGGTGTTGCACCGGGATAGGTTGTGATGACCAAAACATATGGCAGATCCATATTGGGCATCAGGT
>JAFLSW010000048.1 GCA_022510725.1 Lachnospiraceae bacterium | reverse complement strand
CGGACAAACGGTTTTCAAGACCGCCTCGTTATGACCACTTCGATACCTCTCCATGTCGTATCTAGGCTGTGTCTCTCAGCCGACGCAAATGTTATTCTAGCAGAGTTGGTTTTTAGTGTCAACATTTTTTTGCAGATTTTTGTTAGAATTTTTATTATTATTTATGCTTTTCAAAAATGTCTCTGCAATCTCCAAATCTTCCGGCGTGGTCAGCTTGATATTTTCGTAGCTTCCCCTAACCAATTTTACCTTTTTTTTCAAAAGCAGTTCTGCCACCATAGCATCATCTGTTATGCTGATTCCCTGATTTTGCAGTTCCTCTTCTTTATGTAACAACCGATCATATGCTTCCTTTATAATAGGATAAGAGAATATCTGGGGGGTCTGAATCTGCCATACCAATTCCCGTTTAGGAGTAGCCTCTGCAAACCCATCTTCGTCACTGATCTTAATGGTGTCTTTTATCGGCATGCCAAAGACACAGGCATCATGCTTCTTTACTTCTTCCAGGCCATCCTCTATCATTTCCGGCGTTACAAAGGGTCTTGCTCCGTCATGGATAAATACATAGTCACAATCGGGACCGGCTGCATCCAATCCTTTTGCCACGGAATGATATCGTTCCTTTCCGCCTTCTACGATCTTCGTTACTTTCCCAAATCCGTAACGATCTACAATTTCTTTTTTGCAATATGTTTCCTGACCCTTGGCCGTGACCAATATGATCTGATCTATGGCACTTTCCTCAAAGCATTTTAGGGAATAATAAAGAACAGGTCTGCCCTTAAGAAGCAAGTATTGCTTCGCCACATGGGAACCCATTCTTTTCCCCTGCCCTGCTGCAAGCACTATGGCAGTTGTTTTCATATTCATTTCTCCAGTCTTTGCTATCTCTGCCCCAGTTTCAGATTGGGAACAGCATTGAGATCATAGCCGCTTCGGACTCCTTTTTTATATTCGTAGTATCCTGCACAGCCGATCATTGCCGCATTATCGGTACAATAAATGGGAGGCGGGCAATAAAACTCTATGTTTTCCTGTATACAGGCTTTTTCCATAGCTTTGCGCAGTGCGGAATTGGATGCCACACCCCCGGCTAGAGCCAGCTTTTTAAAATCGTATTCTTTTGCTGCCAGGAGAGCATGCTCCACCAACACATCCACTACTGCTTTTTGAAAGGAAGCTGCCACATCCGGTGTGGAAACTTCTTCTTTCTTCATGGCACAGGCATTCAAATAGTTCAACACTGCCGATTTCAGTCCGCTGAAGCTAAAGTCATACCTGCTGTCTTCTACCTTTGCACGGGGAAAGAAAATAGCATCGGGATTTCCCTCTCGTGCCGCTTTATCGATCTTGGGGCCGCCGGGATATCCTAAGCCAATGGCTCTTGCCACCTTATCAAAGGCTTCTCCTGCCGCATCATCTCTGGTCCGGCCTAAGATCTCATACTCTCCGTAATCTTTTACAGCCACCAGATGAGTATGGCCGCCAGAAACCACCAGACAGGCAAAAGGAGGGGTAAGATTTGGATAGGCAATATAGTTGGCACTGATATGTCCTTCTATGTGGTGTACTCCCACTAAGGGCTTCTCCAGGGCAAAAGCAAGGGACTTAGCAAAAGATACACCAACTAACAGCGCACCTACCAGTCCCGGCCCATAAGTAACGGCAACTGCCGTTATATCTTCCATAGCCATATCCGCTTCTTTTAAAGCCTGCTCCACCACCTGATTGATTTTTTCAATATGCTTCCTGGATGCGATCTCCGGCACCACACCGCCATAGAGGGTGTGCAGGTCGATCTGGGAAGAGATCACATTGCTCAAGACCTCTCTGCCGTTCTTTACCACTGCTGCCGCCGTCTCATCACAAGAGCTTTCTATTCCTAATATATAGATATCTTCCATATTAATCTTCCTCGTCTACTTTTCTCCAGCCATAAATCTTATAATGGGAATTCTCATCCATTCGGAGGATAAAGCAGACCGTGGTCTGATATGTAAGAGTTCCTTCTTTAATATTATAAATACAGTACAATCTTGCCCAGTCATATCCGTCTTCAGTGAATTTCTCCACATCTATGCTGGAAGACGGCTCAAAGGATGCAACTGTGCGGTTCTTTTCCCTGTACTCTTCAATATCGCCTTCCAAAAGGTATAAATATTCATCCACTGTCTGATTTGCTACCAGGTCATCGTCATAGATTTCCAACGCCTTCAGCCCTAAGGCCCGCAGCTCTTCTTCCGTATGTTCTTCATTATAAAAACACTGGGTGATCTCGCTGAAATATTTGACCACCTCCCTGGGAGAAGGGGGGTAGTTAGATTCCAGGTTCCGGTTAAGGGCCTTCTGACTCATAGTCAGTATCTCTACATCTGCCAGATCGCCACTTTGGTCTTTCCTGTTGCCATTTGATAGATGGAAGTAGTACCCCAATACCAAACAAACAAGGATCACCAATATAATGATGCCTTTTGTTCCTTTAAATCGTCCCATAGAACTATCCTTTCTTTTGATAGATCACTCATCTTCAAAATCCAATTCTGCTGTTTGTCCGTCCCTTGCGGCACAGGCATGAAGAAAAATCCTTTTTACCTCATCCATATATTCTTCCGGCCTGGTCAAAGACGGACTGTAATGTGTCAGCCACATTTCTTTGGGTCCCGCTTCTGCTGCAATGGATGCCGCCTCATAAAATGTCATGTGCTTATATTCTTTTGCCTTACTTTTCTTTTCCGGCTCACCATACATACCTTCTAAGATCAAAAGATCTGCTTCCTTACCCTTTAAACTGATCAGAGGAGTGGGTCTGGTATCCGTACAGTAGGTTACCTTAATCCCCTTTCTTGCCTGCCCCATAACCATATCCGGAGTATAAATGCCTTCGGGGGTTTCTACCGTTTCGCCATGCTGAAGCCGATTCCAACATTGTACCGGGATACCCAGTTCTTTTGCCTTCTCTACCTGAAACTTGCCCTTTCGTTCCACAACAATGCTATAACCATAGCATACCACATTATGATTTACCTTAAAAGCTTCGATTCGAAAGCCATCAAAAGAAATGCTTTCTTCCTGTTCTGAAAGCTCCCTATACTCTACAGGAAAAGGAAGCTCCGGAGCGATAACACGAAGGGATGAGACCACTCGTTTCAGTCCCTTGGGACCGATCAGCAGCAAAGGCTCTGTCCGCTCCGCATTACCCATGGTTAAAAGCATACCCGGCAGACCACTGATATGATCCGCATGATAATGGGTAAAACAGATAATGTCAATGGGCTTGGGACTCCAGCCTTTTTCTTTCATGGCGATCTGCGTCCCTTCCCCACAATCGATCAAAATACTTTTTCCGTTATATCTGGCCATAAGTGAAGTCAGCCATCTATATGGCAGCGGCATCATGCCGCCTGTTCCCAGCAGACATACATCCAACATTTTTTATAAAAGCTCCGTTTCCTCCTTCAAAGTGACGGGAATCACAAAGGATGCTGCCAACTTATCATAGCAGGCTTCGCACAGATCAAATTCATGGATCTCTCCGTCCTTATCAGAAAAATAATCAAATTTATATTTTGGGTTAAAACAGCCTTCTTTTAAAATGCCTTGCTCTACCTTCAGTTCTTTACCGCAATGATTGCAGATCACCTTTTGCAGCCATTCATTTTTGTACTCTCTCAATCTTCTCCACATTCCTTTCCCTGTCCTAAAACACAGTTAGCATTCGCTAATCTTCTTTATTATACAGGAACATATTGAATGATTCCTAGCGGTAATGATTGTCACTAAATCCTATCTTTTCCACATGATCCAAGCATCTTCCATAGGCTTTTCATAAAAATTTTTGCGTTGGCCTTCCAAAACAAATCCAAGAGATTCGTAGAGTGCAATAGCCGCCTGATTGCTTTTTCTCACTTCCAGTGTGACAGAGGTAATACCCTGCTCTTTTAACCGACTCAACAATTCTTCCAATAATTTCTTCCCAATGCCTTGTCTGCGGGAAGATTCCTTAACTGCCACCTGGTTAATGTCAGCCTCATCCAAAACCACATAGGCACCGCAATATCCTAAAACTTCCCGGCCTTCTAATGCCGTAAGGTATAAGGCATCCGGCTTACCTATAACTTCTTCAAAGGACTTTGCCGACCAAGGAAGGGTAAAGCATGCCTCTTCGATCCGGCTGACCTGTTCGATATCTTTCTCCTGCATGTTTTCAATCTGCAGCATGTTCCTTCTCCATACGCTCCCGTTCAGCCTGGGACATGCGAAGATATTCCGGCTTATGAGCGGCAGCCTCCACCACTTTTCCTGATTTATAGTACTCTCCTGCCAGAACTGCCAGAGAAGCGGCTCTTTGTCGGTTACAATTGGCGGGTGCAAACTCGTAGGGCACCTGGAACTTTGTCTTGATGGCTTCCTCAAATACCGGTACGCCATCTCCCAAGAATACAACTCTGCGCTGTAGTTGGTTCAAGTCCTCTATGACTTCGTCCATATCTGCCGCAAACTGCTCCTTGAGCACCCGGAAAGTAGTGTTATGATCCTTTCTTTCAAAAGAATAAAATCCTGTATATACCTGATTCCTTCTGGCATCCATAATAGGACAGATCACATGCTCAAAGCCATAGAGGGAATATGCCATGGCGTCCAGGGTAGGAACCTCTGCAATGGGCTTATGAAGAGCCATAGCCAATCCCTTTGCAGTGGCGGAACCAATGCGAAGCCCGGTAAAAGAGCCAGGTCCTGAGGCCACCCCTACCACATCCAGGGAGGAAAGATCCAGTTCCACCATGCCCTTTATTTCATCCAGCATGGGAAGCAGGGTCTGGGAATGAGTCTTTTTATAATCTATGGTATATTCTGCAATAAGCTTATCGTCCT
>JAFLSW010000047.1 GCA_022510725.1 Lachnospiraceae bacterium | reverse complement strand
ATTTTCCATTCTTTCTCTAAATCGTTGATCATCCGGCTTATTCCAGACTGAGTGTAATTTAATATTTCTGAAGCCTTCGTAAAACTCCCATATTCTACTGTTTTTACAAATGCCATATACTTTTGAATATTCATTTCCATCTCGTTCACCAATCCATTCCAAAATGTAATAATTATTATGATAAACATTTGCTTTTGTTATTGCTATATAAATGATAAGCTAAAGAAAGTTAAAAATCAATCGGGGATTTGATGGAGTTGATAATGGATAAAAAGGCATTTATAAAATATGTGTGCGCATTGTTGCTTTTTGGATTAAACGGAATAGTGGCAAGCCAAATATCTATGACAAGCTATGAGATTGTTTTTTTAAGAACATTGATAGGTAGTATATTATTAGCCATCTTGTTCTTATTAGCAAAGGGAAAATTTACAATAAAAAAGTATCCTAAAGATAGTGCTTTTATTATCTTTTCGGGCATAGCAATGGGAACAAGCTGGATGTTTTTATATGAGGCATATCAACAAATTGGTGTTAGTTTATCATCATTATTATACTATTGTGGACCGGTTATAGTAATGATATTATCCCCATTGATATTCAAAGAAAGGTTGACAGTTCCTAAAATTTCGGGATTTTTAATAGTGCTTATAGGGATTTTTCTTGTTAATGGTAAGGCAGCTATATCGGGAGGAAACTCTTGGGGATTGTTTTGTGGCGGAATGTCCGCACTGATGTATTTTTTTATGGTGACCTTAAATAAACAATCAAAAAAGATAACTGGTATGGAAAATTCGGTAATACAGCTCACGGTCAGCTTTCTGACTGTTGCGGTATTTGTCGGATTCAAACAGCATTTTGTTTTAAGTGTTCCTGTTGAGGATTGGAAATGGATATTGATACTTGGTTTGGTTAATACCGGATTAGGTTGCTATCTTTATTTTTCACCGTTATCAAAATTGCCTGTTCAGACTGTTGCGGTATGTGGCTATCTGGAACCCTTATCGGCAGTTGTATTTGCAGCACTGATTCTTGGTGAGAGTATGTCGTTTTATCAAATCATTGGTGCAATATGTATTATTGGAGGTGCTATGATTGGTGAATTGATAAAACCTAAGAGAACATAAAATTAGAATTCATATTTAGAGTGGGCCTGTCTATCTAATCCCGCAAATCTCAACACAGACAATCTCAGGATAATTAAATAACCGCACCGGAATCACACTATTCCCTAGGCCGCGGCTTATATACATTGTCGTACTTTCTTTTTGAAACTGCCCTGCAGTATATGTAGGGAAAAACCCCTGATCCGGTGCAATGAGCGGTCCGATAAACGGCAAAATCATCTGACCGCCATGTGCATGACCGGTCAGCACTAAGTCGGCACCGGCATCACAATACTTATCCAGGTATTGCGGCTCATGTGCAAGTACAACCGTAAGTTCATTTTTATCACATGTTTCCATAATTGAATTCAATGTCGCATCACGCAGGCTATTATCATCAAGTCCGATCAGCGTAATGGAATCCGTACCCACATCAATTGTAATCTTTTCATTGTTAAGGATGACAGCTCCTGCATCTTTAATTCCTGTAAAAAGTTCTCTTCTTTGTCCCTCGTCCAGCCAATATTCATGATTACCGGTAACATAATAAACTGGATATCTTTCCGTCATTTGCCTTACAAAATCAATAGCAACACCGATATCGGTATGGTTAGAATCCACAATATCACCGGTAATTACAATAATATCCGGCTCAAGACTTTCTATATCACCTACTAAATTTTTGTTATTCTTTCCAAAACATGCATTATGAAGATCTGATATTTGTACAATACTAAATTTTTCAGTATTATCGGATATTTTACTGCTTTTGTAATCATAGACATCAATTACAATATGATTATTTTGATACCAAAAAAATATCAATATAACTGTTATAAAAGAAAATAGAATTATTATTTTTTTGTTGTTCTTTTTCACAAAATTTAAAATTCTCATTTCACTATTTTCCTCTTATATCAGCCACTCACAAATTCCGATTTTTCTACCTGATTATACTTGCAGTTGTACAAATCGGATTTTAGCTGGTTTGATCTATTACGAAACACCACTTTGCAATATCAGAAATAAGAGAGAACGGCATTTCTTGATCGTACTTAAATCGGATACCACCCTTATATATATCAAATCCTTTTAATCTTTCATTAAAATTGGTGACTGCTTCCTGTCCGACATATACACTGATATGTTTTGTACTCACCGCAAATTGTATGATATAGTCGTTCTTTTTCCATGATGGCATACCCCATGCTATCGTTTCCTCTGCATCAGGTATTGCATCATGTATAGTGTTTTTAAGGCATACAAGTGTTGGCTGAATGCTTTCATCCTGTCGCATAATATATTCATCAACAGAAATAGGGGCTTTGCCGCAGTAGTGGTCTTGGTTTGTTCTTTTAAATGATCTTCCACATTTGGGACATGTCCACATATGTGCTTTTCCTCCGCTAAATTTTAGTTTATCACTTCCTTTTTCATATACCAATAACTATATACCTTTTTATAACCCAGTTTAGCATACAGGTTTAATGCTATCTCGTTATTCTTGATAACCTGAAGATAAGAATACTGGGCACCCTCTTCTTTGGCCTTTGAGAGCAAAGCGCTGCAAACCATTTTCCCAAAACCGCAGCCTCTGAATTGGGGATCTACAACCACATTTTGCAGGAGCATATATCCTTGTTCTATGGCAGCCGAAGCACAAGCCACTACTTTGCCATCGTGTAGAATCCCACAGTAAATCGTGTCAACCTGTACTTTTGAAAGCATTTGGCAAAAAGTATTCTGGCTGTCTTCATTCATGATACCTTCGTACAAAAAATACGGAGTAAGCCACTCTCCTATCGGTTCTTCCCAAAACATGCATGACCCTTCCTGAGACAGCTGCTGCTCACTTAAATCTAAAAGCATCACATCTGTGGGCGTAACAACTTCATAACCTCGTTTTTGGAGCGCAGCATTTAATTCCATATCTTGATCTGTTATCTTAAATACGCATGGCAGGTTTTGTTTCTTATAGCACCCTTCACAATAGGAAATCTTATGATCCAGATCGATGGTTGAAGGATACAAGGCACTGATCGAATTTGCACGATTTGTATATCCTATGGCAAATCGAAGAAGCCACCCATCATATTGCATCACATTAAGAGCAACATGGGCATTTGATGCCATTTCTTCATAAAAGCGAATTTTCTCATTCATTTCTTACTTATCCTCACTGTTTAAAATTCTTCCTTCAGGCAGAGAAAGAAGTCACGCTTCTAAATGTGAATAAACCATATCGTCATGATCGCAAAATCTGCAAACATATGAATGATCCATGAATTGTAAATGTTTTTGCTTTTTTCATCAACATAATCAAAGATACATCCGCCAATAGCTAATCCGATTAAAGCCAATATCAACAAGGGCAAGGGAAAGGATGTCCCGATCATGGCTATGTGATAAACTGCAAACATAACAGAACTGAATATGTAGGCCATACCTTTCTTCATATATTCAGATAGCTTGATAAAGGAAAGAAATCGAAACAAAAATTCTTCCAAAAACGAATTACCAAATGAAATATATAAAGCAATCCAAATAAAACTGCTGCTACCAACTTTTTGATCTGCCGAAAGGGAGCTGACTAGGGAAGAATAATCAAAAAAATTTCCTGTTATGATATATGCTCCCATTACTACAAAGTAAATAGCAAGACCAAGCAACAATAACTTCATTAGTATTTTTTTATTTAATGCAAAGGAGCGATCAAATACTTTGATATTTAATAATTTCATGGATATAACCGGAAGCAGTAAAAAAACTATGACCTTCGCTGCGGACTTAATAGCATATGGCGGTTCAATGAATGTCTCGATCACTGCCATAATAATACAGCTAATAATAGTGACAAAAATGATACTGAATTTTCTTTTTTTGTCATTTATCATCCTTTTATCACTCCCTGTAAAATTTCTTTGTTATAACAGCAATTGCACAGGGCATCTTACCATCTACAATATCAATTTCAGCTTCGTATCCGCCTTTTACAAAAAAGTCCTTGTAACTCTCCCGATCATACTGATTTGTAAAATGCGCACCTGCAAAGTCGAATATTTTGACCAATAATTCGCTGCTGGATTTTCCTGCATTAATATATGTCGGTATGATGACCTTTCCGCCCGGTTTACATACCCGAAGCAGTTCATCGACAGCTTTATACGGCTCATCCAGCAAATGTATCACATTACCTGCTATGACCTTATCAAAGCGGTTGTCCTTGCATCTGATCGACATGATATCAGCTTTTCTGAATGTGATATTGGTACACTCTCTGCAATTTTTCTGTGCACGCTTCATCATATTTACGGACATATCCGTTGCAAGCAGCTTTTTGCATTTTTTTGCAACAGGCTTGCTGATCGAGCCGGTCCCACAGGCGCATTCAAGCACAATATCGTTCTCGTTTATCTCCTGCGCTACTCTCGCACCTGTGCCGTCATAGCATTTCCCGTTATAGAGTTTTTCAAAGAGGTCGTATACACCTGAGATCATATCCCAGAAAACCATAGTTCATTTCTCCTTCCCTGTTTCCCGTACATAATAATCCATTCAGCTTTACAAAGCTGTTCCTATCGTAAACCTGAATTTATAGCGACAATTCTTTTTTTAAATCTGAAATGTACTGTGACTGTTGCTTTTTCAAATAGGATTTTACAAAGGGTTTCATAAAAACTTTTTTTGCAATAACATCTTCTGTAAAATCAATTTCTGTTTGCCCATCTTTTTGAGTAAATACACCAATCCAATGCCCTTTCATGTTATCATTCTCCATATCAAACTCCCACCG
>JAFLSW010000046.1 GCA_022510725.1 Lachnospiraceae bacterium | reverse complement strand
GCATATACCATATATGCCGTCTAAAATTGTGCCTATTATATCCATGTCTCTATCCTCCCTTTCTAATCTAATCTCACAACCTGATTCTTTCCGTTGGCCTTTGCTGTGTACAGAGCTTTATCTACTCTGGTATATAGCGTATCCGCATCCTCGCCGACTTTAGCCTGGGTTACGCCGATGCTTACCGTCTGGTGACCGGCAATTTCATGAGTAAGAGATTCAAACTCCATCCTGATCTTTTCTGCAAGCTCTTCGGCTTCTTTTATATCGCTGTCTGACAGCAGTACCATGAATTCCTCGCCGCCCCAGCGTCCCAGATAGGAAGAATCCACATCGTCCATTACCTTTCTGAGAACATCGGACAGTCCAATGATCACATGGTCGCCTTCTTTATGACCATAAACATCATTTACTCTTTTGAAATTATCAATATCCAGCATGATAAGAGATAAATTGCCGGATGCCTCTTTTTGTCTGTGTTTATCCAGTGTGCTTCGTATCCTTCTCTCGATCTCAGCACGGTTATACAGCCTTGTCAAACCATCTGTAATGGAAGAAAGAGCAAGCTTCGTATTCATTTCCTCCAGTTCTGCCGTAGATGCCTCGATAAAGGAAACAAAACGCCAGATAATAGGAATTTTTTCAGTATTGTCGAGCTTCGCATCATAGAGATTTACAATTTTACTGTTCTTCGGTTCACCTTCTCTCATGGCCGCCAAAACAAGGGTAACATTAAAATTGAACATATTACCGTTTATGCGTAAGAACTCGCCATGGGTATAAAAGCCTGTGGTAGGCGCTACGCTGTTGAAGGGAATCGTTTCACTACTGATATTTTCATCGCCCCAGAATGCTCTTCTGGCTGCACAGGAAAAAGTCTGTATGACTTCCGGTTGAAAATCCGCTATCTTTTGTCCATCATGCCTGATACTGCTGAGGATCGTTGCCGGATCACCGTAAGCAAGCCTTGCAATAGCATCTTCCGTTATATCGGAAGACATGACCAGAGAATCATCGTCATTTACCGCAAGGGGACAGCGTAGGATATCAACACCGTCACGCTCCATGAAAAGAGGAAATTCCAAAGTATTGGAAAAGAATTTATCATTTTTTTGAATTTTTAAAAATTTCTGATATATTTCAAAAGCAGGGATGCCATCCAACTCGTACAGAATCTCTCTATCTGCTTTTGTAACCTTAAACCTTCTTTTTAAGGGCTTCCATCCGGCAATAAACATACTGGATGCGTGGAAGTCACTGCCGCCCAAAAGAAGGAAAACAATACCATGTTCTAAGATACCGTTTCCTTTGGAAAACACAGCCGCTTTTTCATCATCCATATTGGGATTAAATGCACCGCCGCCAAATACCTGAATATCGCTTCTTAGGGTACTCATCTCCTCACAGAATTCCCGCATAGACATATCCATAATGGTAGCATGCATCTCTACTGAGTTGACCCATGGATTGGCATCGCAAAATTCTCTTAACTGGCGCACATCCTCTTTGACATCCTCTTCCAAAAAAGGGAATTGCAACAGCTTCACCTGGGTTGTTTCATATTCAAAGATGGTACAGGTCATAATGATCTCAGAATTGGCTGTTAATGCACCGTCTAATATGTTTGCATTGGTGGTACAACCTAAATACAATGCATCCGGCATTTTCTCATCCAGTATATCGCAGACATGCTTGATATGATCAAATTCCATATCCTCCGAGTAGATCCTAAATAGG
Source organism: Lachnospiraceae bacterium (assembly GCA_022510725.1). GTDB lineage: Bacteria > Bacillota > Clostridia > Lachnospirales > Lachnospiraceae > UBA2882. Next base: position 3,875 of record JAFLSW010000046.1, on the reverse strand, counting down.
GTGGTATATGACGGATTTGTGTCACACCACTGCTTTATTGTTTCTAATTCGTTAAAGAAATCCTCATCATTTTTATAAATTATTTGAAATTGTTTCATTTTCCTCGCCTTTACACCTTGTTTTTATGCTTGACAATAAGTAGATGGTTTTATTCTATCATATAAGTTACAAAATTTCATCATAAAAGTGCAAAAAGTGACTAGAAATTCATATCCTTTTTATCTTTGTATAACAAAATGTAATAGATTGTTCCTACTACAATTATGGGTATTAATTGAACCAAATTAAATTTGATCAGGTTAGCATTATAAAACTCATCCGAGTAAGTAACAAATGATAATATTACCAAAATATTGGTAATGGCATGCACAATTGCAGCAGGAAATACAGAATTACTCTTTTTTGTTACATATACTAATGTACTCTGCAACATGAAATTGGATACAAACAGATTTAAAACAGAAAACCAGACTACTCCACCCATTAAGATCAATGCTGCTAAATGCCATAATGTCCTAATGATCGCAATCATAAAAATAGCCGGAAATGTTCCATATTCTTTTTCCAATCCAGGGAAAAAATATCCCATCCATCCCAATTCTTCACCAAGAAGCCCGATAGACTCTATGGTACTGAGGAAAGTAAAGACAATAATTTTACCCAAAAATATAATTGTAAGATTTTCCGGTACTAATGCTATATCATTTGGAAAAAATAATAATGGCAAAAGATCAGAAGCATATACAATAAATAAACTCGTTAATATTGCTATCAAATATATTTTTCCGGATTTTTTTATATTTGGATTAATTAACAAAGTCTGCACTTTCTCTTTATTCTTTTTACACATTACAACAGCAGTGATCGCCGGCATAAAGGAAGCCAAATATATAAATATTACTGCTGCAATATTTCCTTCATCTTTTATATGCATGCTATAGCCAACATACCAACAAATATTGGTGATAATAAGGCATACCAATATAGCTGTCCACAACTCTTTTTTCTTACTCATCAGCTTCTCCTCTCAAAATTCAATGTATGGTTATATTCTAATACTTCTTTATTTTCCATTGCGATGAAAAGTCTTCTCCATCACTTCATATACCAGTATAACACCATTTTCCACATTCCACCGATCATGCTTGATGGTTTGATAGCCTCTTGTCTCATATAGATGGCTTGCAGGCAGGGAGGCATCTAAATATACTGAAGCATATTCCAAACTAATTTTATTCTCCAAACATTCCATGATATAACTTCCATAGCCTTGGCCTTGATATTCCGGTTTTACATAAACTCTTGTAATATGATTGTCTTTATAGCAGCCTGTTCCAACCATTGTATCATTATCTTTTATAATACCAACGCTTCCGTCCGATATATCTTTAGCAATATTGTCCTTGCAATGAAGCTCACAGAAAAAATCAACAACTTCTTTGGGATAATACTTAGGATAGATGGTCTTTATTGTCTCCTGTACCAACATGACAATCTGATCCAAGTCTTTTTCCGTTGCTTTTATATACTCCATGATGTTTTATAACCTCATATAATTCTATATATCTATCACTACAAAATAAAATCATTCAACCCGATACATCATTTTTAACCTTTGCGCCTCATTGGCAGAAAAGCCAAACTTTTCATAGAATGGAATTTTATCAGGCATTGCACATAGTTCAACAAAAATATCCGTACCGCTTACACCATGCTCACGAATAAATTTCATTAACTCGTCGATCAGCAATCTACCGATTCCCTGCTTCTGATATTCAGGTCTTACCACCACATCTTTAATATAATAGTTCAAACCCATATCACCGATCATTCTTGCCATAGCCACGATCTGATCTCCATCATACACAGATACTCTAAATAAGGTATTCTGCATGGCAAGCTCTGTCTGCTCCATGGAAGGTCCCTGTCCCCAGACAGTTTCCCATAATAAAATAAAATCTTCTGCACTCAGTTCATTGTATTTTACAGTAAGTTCACTCATTATAAGCTCCACTAAATTTTAATATTCATCAAAGAATTTTTGTAGTTTTTCTACAAATTGACCAATGTGCAATCCATCTACAAATGAATGGTGGGCCTGTACAGAAATCGGAATAAAAGTTTTACCTTCCTTCTCATAGTACTTGCCCCAATCAAACAACGGTGTTGCGTTATCTTTTTTTCCTGAATTTGTATGTGAAATATGGGTATAAGTAACCCAGGGCATGGGTGAACACTGAAAAACATCATTTCCCAATGGACCTGGGAAATATTCTTGCTGTTCTCTGGCTGTTTTGGTTGCCAACTCCACATACTCTTTTATGTCCTCTACAAATGGAACATTAACAACCTTAAACAATTCTGTTTCTTGATTTAAATATGTAAATGCCGTATCTATCCGATCAAACAAAACGATCTGACCATCTAAAAACCTATATCGAAAAGCTTCAATTTGATTAGCGCATCTGCAGACAGCATACACCATAGCCATGGTAAATGAAAAACCCTGTTCTTTTATCTTTCGTTTGAAGTTGGTGATATCAGCTTCAAAGGTTACACAGAAAGCAGGTTCAATGCTATTTCGAAAAACCATACAATGCATTGCTCTTTCCCATGTTTTTTCATCAATTACTTTATAATGATTAGCCATTTTCTTTTCTCCATAAATTAAATTCTATTTTCCCAAAAAATCTTTTATATAAGCAGCTATTTTTTCATATTCGTGATCATGAACATAGTGGGGACAATCCAATTCCATATACTCCCCATCTTTTACTTGCCCGATATACGCAATAGGAATATTCCGCCATGTTTCTTTATCAAACCCGGTTCCGCCGGAACCATCTGAGATAAACAAAAACATCGGAACCTGTGGAATGCCCATGCTTTCAATCTTTTTTGCATTCTCCTTAACTGCCGCTGTTTCATTGATCATAGAAACGGTGGCAGTGCGGCTATAAAAGACAGCTCTATAAATTTCCTTTTCCTCATCTGTCAGCGTACCATATTGTATGGCATCGCTCTCCGCAATTTTGGGAATCACCCGGGTAATACCAATACCTGCTCCAAAGCTTGCCATACGAATAAGCGGAACATTGATATTCATGCTCTCATAATACTGTGGCACTGCCATATCCAAACCGATAATGGCTGACACTTCATCCGGATATTTCTGGGCCCAATACAGGGCTTCCAGCCCTGACATAGAATGAGGGCACAGAACATATGGCCCATCTATATCTGCTGCTTTTAACGCTGCCCTCGTGTCTTCCAGTATGGAATCGATATCCCTGCTTTTATCCACAACATCACTGAAGCCATACCCGAATTTTTCCACTACCACGATCCTATAATCATCACTTAACAAAGAATACAAGGATTTAAAATCCAAAATAGGAGAACAGGTACCACCTCCTGACAAAAAGACAAGGGTCGTTTCTCCATTGCCCTCTGTATAAACGCTCATATTATGACCGTCCACTTCCACAAGCTGCCCAATAGGTGTTAATAATTCTGCCTCTTTTTTCAATTGCAGCTTATGATTGAGATAAATGATCATAAAGACTACGATGATTATGGCAAGTATGATAAAAATGATTTTCATTGTTTTCTTCATCTTTCCGTTTTCCCGCATTCTAAAATACCACAACCAATAACATTTTAAACTGCTCTTTTCCTAAAACCGCATGAGGATGTTTTGCCGGCATAACAATGGATTCTCCTTCATGCAATTCATATTTTTTGCCGTCAATGGTGATCTCACCTACGCCATCCAGGCAGGTAACAAATGCATCTCCTCCTGACTCATGGGTACTGATCTCTTCCCCTTTGTCAAAAGAAAACAGGGTTATGCTGACATGCTCGTTTTGTGCCAG
>JAFLSW010000045.1 GCA_022510725.1 Lachnospiraceae bacterium | reverse complement strand
CATACGCCTTCAGCGTTTACATACTTCAGAGCGTAGTCAGCCTCGATCAGGAACAGATCGACCTTGTCATCAGCTGCTGCATCAGCCTGTTTCAATAAAGCTTCATCCAGGTTGTTCTGGTAAGCATTGTCAGCGGAAGGTACATTAACCCAGTTAACAGTTACATCACCGATCTTGCCGGTACCGTCTCCGTTGTCTGTGTATCCGGGATAGAAGTCGATCAGACGCTCCTGGAACTCTGTATTCCATACATAGATGTTCAGTACGGAACCTGTGTCGCCGGAAAGATCTGCTGTCCAGCCGGATGCTGTCTCATCAGCAGGTGCTACTTCTGCGCCGCCATCAGCGGGCTCTGCCTCAGTTGTAGGCTCTGTCTCGGGTGCGGGTGCAGGCTCATTTCCAGAGCCGTTGTCGCCACAGCCTACTAACAGAGATGCTACCATTGCTGTAGAGAGTAAAACACTTAATACTTTCTTTTTCATTCTTCTTTTTTCCTCCTCTTAAAAAATGGTTTGAATATAAGTGTTACAAAGTTGCATTTATATTGTGTTATCCATAAGATAATTTTCTAAGAGGGAAGATCTGAGAAAAAAGACAAAAAAAGCCCCAAACAATCAGCAAAAATAAATTTGCAGATCATTTGGGGAAATGGACAAAACAGTAAAAGAAATACACAAGTTGCTTACATAATTTATTCTATTTTATTAATAGCTTTTGACAACTGTGCAATATCAAAATGAGTATAGACAGACTCGGTCACGGAGGAGCCTTTGTGACCAACGATTCGTTTTATGATCTTATCATCCGTACCCACAGCAGTCAGAAGGGTAATACAGGTATGGCGTGTATCGTGAGGACGATGTTCGGTCATATTTAGTTTTTGCATAAGGGGTTTCCAATAGCAGGTATAATAATTGGGATAAGTCAGATGCTTTCCTTCCGGAGTTGAAAGCAGATAGCTGCCGGGGCCTTTACCCATCCAATACCTAAAAAAGGACAGCACCTTTTTGGCAATAGGAACCCTTCTGACACCTGCGTCAGTTTTAGAACTGGTGATGTCAAACCAGCTTTCTTTCAGATTAACCTGTTCTTTTTTTAAATCCAGAAGTTCGCCGATCCTGCATCCGCTGTAGATCAACATGAGGACGATAGAAGCATATTCATCATGGTCAGCGTATTTCCACAGCCGGAGCCGTTCTTTGCTGTTAAAAGGCTGCCGCTTTAAAGCATTGGGGTTTTGATAGCGGTATTGGTGAATATCCACATATTGGGAGTAATCCTTGTGGCAGATATCATTTTCTAGGGCATACTTATACAATAAGGCAAATAGGATCTTTAATTTTTTTAAAGATGGGTAATTCTTTTCACAAGTATCCACCACCTGCTGCAGGTGCTGCTTTCTAATGAGAATAAAGGGCATGGAATATAATGAGGAACAAAGGCCATAGGAGGCTTGATAGCCTCTGATGTTAGAAGCAGAGACTTTGGGAAAATGCTCCTCGGACCAGGCCGCAAAGACTTTTTCAAAGGTAATAGGGATCATAGTCTGCTGGAGCTGTATTTCCTGCTTGACGGGAGCCTGATAGGATACATGAAACTGGGCTAATGCGTTCAGGCCTTCCCGCTGGGTTTGGTAATATCCCAGATATTGATATTTCCAATGTTTTTTTCCCGTCTGATCCTTTTGACAGGAAATAGTGATCCGCACCGCATATGGTTTTCTGCGGTTTCCGGGCAATTTGTATACAGAACCGTATCCATTTGGTAATTTCATAGTAGACACATCCTTTCTCGTTTGTACACTTATATTCGGAAAAAGTATAGCATACAAGGGAGAATTTCTTACAGGATGCTTACAAAACACCTATTTTTTTCCAACATGAAAGATAGGCTATCAGGGGTGATAGCCTATCTAACGGGGAGTATAAATAATATATCAGTTCACGACAGAAAAATTGGGGATTTGCTCTGCCGTAACTAAATTATATTGCAAAAATGATTTTTTTTCAATAGATAGAATGCGAAAATTATGAAAATTATAAAAAAAACTAGTACTTTTTTCTCATATGCCCAATGTATATTCTGAAAAAAGTTAGAAATACTACAAGTGTAACCAAAAATCATTAGGAGGAATGTATTATGGCAAAAAATGATTACAACGAGTTAAATCAGTCCAACCAGAACAGTTCTAAGGACGGATATAACAGTAACAGCCAGAGTAAGCAGAACAGCCAGCAGAACAACCAGAATAAGCAGAACAAACAGCAGAACAGTGAGAAGAACAGCTCTTATGACTCTGAAAACTGCAATTAAGTAAAACAGTGATCTGGGATGCAGAAACCGGTGTGCAATGGGGTACACCGGTTTTTGCGGTTAAAACCAAAGTATTGACAGCAAAAGTCTTTCAACTTAATATAAAATTATGAGAAGAATGGAACTGATTGTCCCCTGCCATTTCGGCTTAGAGGCGGTATTAAAAAGAGAAATCATGGACCTGGGCTATGAGATCATAAAGACTGAGGATGGGCGCATCACTTTTCTGGGGGATGAGGATGCCGTCTGCCGTGGAAACATCTTTTTAAGAAGTGCGGAGCGGGTCTTAATTAAGATCGGAAGCTTTCGTGCAGAGACTTTTGAAGAACTTTTCCAGGGTACAAAAGCACTTGCCTGGGAGGAATTTATTCCAAAGGACGGGAAATTCTGGGTGACTAAGGCAGCAAGCGTGAAAAGTAAGCTGTTCAGTCCTTCTGATATACAATCCATTATGAAAAAGGCCATGGTGGAGCGTTTAAAAGAGCATTACGGTATTTCCTGGTTTGAAGAAAGCGGAGATCATTTTCCCATCAGAGTATTTTTATATAAGGATGAAGTAACGGTAGGGCTGGATACCACAGGAGATTCTTTACATAAGCGTGGATATAGAAAGCTGACTGCCAAGGCTCCCATTGCGGAGAATCTGGCGGCGGCTCTCATCATGCTGACTCCATGGAAAAAAGACCGGATCTTGGTAGATCCTTTTTGCGGAAGCGGTACTTTTCCCATTGAAGCGGCATTGATGGCGGCCAACATTGCACCCGGCATGAACCGGGAATTCCGGAGTTTTGACTGGCAGCATATCATACCCCGAAAGCTTTGGTATTCCTGCCTGGATGAAGCCCGGGAAAATGTAGATAAAAACATTGAAACCGATATCCAGGGTTATGATATCGATCCTCAGATGGTAAAGATTGCCAGGGAAAATGCAGCCCTTGCGGGAGTGGAGGATCTGATCCATTTTCAGGCAAGACCTTTGGATCAGCTTAGCCACAGTAAAAAATACGGCTTTATCATAACCAACCCACCCTATGGAGAAAGGCTGGAGGAAAAGAAAAATCTAAAGCAGCTTTATGAGACTTTGGGAGAGCGTTATAACCGACTGGATTCCTGGTCTATGTATCTGATCACATCCTATGAGGACGCACAGAAGGATATAGGCAGGCAGGCGGATAAGAACAGGAAGCTGTATAACGGAATGTTAAAGACCTATTTTTATCAGTATATGGGACCGAAACCGCCCAGAAAAGAGAGCACATGAGTGAAAAAGGAGAAAAACTGCTTTATATGGCAGCGAGCGTTTTTCTGATCCTGTCCGTTTCCGTCATGGTTTTTGTCAACAGAGGAGCAGAAGCAGGAGAAACGGATGAAGGAACAGAAATAACCGAGCCCATCAGAGAAGCTTATTTTGAAGCCGTGGATGGGAATGAGGGAGACATTATCATACCGCTGCCGGAAGGGGAAGCGGGTACACAATATCATATAGAAGAAAAAATAGGTGCCATGGAGTTGGAGGTCATCTTAGGACCGGTGGAAGAGGAATTCTTTCATCAGAATAAGATACGGGGAAATGAAGATAAGATCCGTCAGGTGCTTTGTCTTCATGAAAAGGAAAAGACCAGTCTGGTATTTAATCTTCGGCACATTTATGAAAGCGAGGCTGCCATACAGGATGGCATGCTGTATCTGAAACTGGAAGATCCGGTAAATCAGTATGATAGGATCGTTGTTTTGGCGGGAGAGTCGGGTGCATGGCAGGAGGAAGCGAAAAACCGCCTTCAGGAAAAAAAGATCAAAGGCTTTTCATCCGGTGATGTGGCAATGGCAAATGAGCTGCATGCAGATTTTTTTGTGGGATTTGAACAAGAACCCGTAAGACGAGGTGAGGGGGGAGAAATCCCTGCTGTCAATATGATAACGATCTGTTACAATGATGATTATTTTATTCCGGATTTTGACAGCGGTGATCTGGCAGCTTTCCTTTATGAATATTACAGTCAGGAAACAGATTGGGAGATCCGTCTGGTAAAAAGCAGTGATCCGGAGCTTTTAGAGGCAATGATACCGGGAGTCAAAGTAGTCTACAACCTGACAGAAAGCACAGGGGACAGTCCGCAGCTTTTGGCAGTGGATGCGCTGATCGGTAAATATGAGGAAATGGAAGAAGAACGATGACAGAAATTATTTTTGCAACGGAAAATGCAGGTAAGATCAGAGAAGTAGAAGCGATGTTTGAGGGACTGGGCGTTTCCGTAAAGACGATGAAAGAGGCGGGAATACGAGCCGATATCATAGAGGACGGCAGCACATTTATGGAAAATGCAGTTAAAAAGGCAAAAACCATTGCAGGTTATACCAAAGAAATCGTGCTGGCCGACGATTCCGGTCTGGTCATCGATCACCTGAACGGAGAGCCGGGTATTTATTCTGCAAGGTATTTAGGTGAAGATACTCCTTATGAGATCAAAAATGCAGAATTGCTTTCCCGTATGGAGGGAGTAGAAGAAACAAAACGGAGTGCCCGATTTGTATGCGCCATGGCAGCAGTTATGCCGGATGGAGAAGTACTACAAACGGAGGGCGTCATGGAAGGGATCATCGGCTATGAAGCTGCCGGTGAAAACGGATTTGGTTATGATCCTATTTTTTATCTCCCTGAATTTGGCATGAGCAGTGCCCAGATCTCATCGGAGCAAAAGAATGCGGTCAGCCATAGAGGAAAGGCACTTCGCAAGATGCAAAAACTGCTTCAGAACAAACTTCGGAGTTGATGCACATGAGAGTCTTAATAGTCAGCGATACACACAGGCGCAATGAAAATTATCTGCGTGTATTGGAAGAGGCGGGGAAAATCGATATGGTCATTCACTGTGGGGATGCAGAAGGCAGCGAGTTCCTTTTGGAAAAGGCGGCAGACTGTCCCTTACATATTGTCATGGGAAACAATGATTTCTTTTCCGATCTTCCTATGGAAACAGAACTGGATATAGGCGGAAAAAAAGTGCTGATCACCCATGGTCATTACTATTGTGTCAGCAATGGATATGAACTGTTAAAGGATGAGGGGAAGGCCAGAGGTTTTGATGTGGTCATGTATGGGCATACCCACCGTCCTGTTATAGACCGCAGCGATGACATTGCCATTATCAATCCCGGCAGCCTTACCTATCCCAGACAGGAGGGACGGCATCCTTCCTATATTATTATGGAAATAGACCGGACAGGCGAGATGGATTTTTCCCTTCATTATTTATGAGCAAATGCACTTTTATCGATATGGGATAAAATGGGAAAATCAGCGGAAAACGGTTGACAACTAAAATGGCGTATAATATAATGTAACTTGCGTTGCGACAAAAACGCTGCAAAGATCATCGCAGTGACGGGGTGTGGCTCAGCTTGGCTAGAGCGCCTGGTTTGGGACCAGGAAGTCGCAGGTTCGAATCCTGTCACCCCGATGTTGTTATGCGGGTGTAGTTCAATGGTAGAACACCAGCCTTCCAAGCTGGATACGTGGGT
>JAFLSW010000044.1 GCA_022510725.1 Lachnospiraceae bacterium | reverse complement strand
CATACGCCTTCAGCGTTTACATACTTCAGAGCGTAGTCAGCCTCGATCAGGAACATATCGATCTTGTCATCAGCTGCTGCGTCAGCCTGTTTCAGTAAAGTCTCATCCAGGTTGTTCTGGTAAGCCATGTCATCAGAAGGTACGATAACCCAGTTAACAGTTACATCACCGATCTTGCCGGTTCCGTCTCCGTTGTCTGTGTATCCAGGATAGTGATCTGTTACACGACTCTTGAACTCTTCATTCCAGCAGTAGATGTTCAGTACAGAACCTGTGTCGCCGGAAAGATCTGCTGTCCAGCCGGAAGCTGCGCTCTCATCAGCAGGTGCTTCAGTTTCAGCCTCATCAGCAGGTGCCTCAGTTTCAGGCTGATTGTTGTCAGCTTCAGGTGCAGGTGTAGTAGTATCGTTACCGCAACCTACTAACAGAGATGCTACCATTGCTGTAGAGAGTAAAACACTTAAAACTTTCTTTTTCATTCTTCTTTTTTCCTCCTCTTAAAAAATGGTTTGAAAATAAGTGTTGATAGTTTGCATTTATATCATGTTATCCATAAGATAACTAAATGCCATGTTGTCAATGTCCACAGGTTTCTCCGGGCATCTGCACCTTGTATAAAAAGGTATAGTAAATCCCAAGAAACCATCTGACATGATTTACTTTATTACATTTTATCCAAAATTGCAAGGGTTTTGTTGTATTTTTTGTACACTTTACACTTTTTTGGTAGTATTTCACAGTTTTACCCTTGTCTTTTGTGCTGTTTTGTACACATTCTGTTCATATTTTATTCATATTTCATTTTTTCCTTTTTTCTGCCAATTCATGTATGTTTTTTCTTGATTTTATATACCTGTTTTTGTATAATTTTCATATGGATTGCCTTGGGGGGTAGTCTTACTACAATATTATATTGAAAGGAAATTTGGCTTATGAAATTTGGTTACTTCGATGATGACATGCGCGAATATGTCATAACCACTCCGAAGACTCCTCTTCCCTGGATCAACTACCTGGGCTGCAACGAGTTCTTCACACTTATTTCCAACACAAGCGGCGGTTATTCTTTCTTTAAGGATGCAAAACTGCTCCGTATTACCCGTTACCGTTACAATGATGTTCCTAACGACATCAACGGTAAATATTTCTATATTAAGGATGGCGATACAGTCTGGAATCCCGGCTGGAAACCCACCCAGACAGAATTGGATAAATACGAATGCCGTCACGGTATCGGTTATTCCAAGTTCACCGGTGTCAAAAATGATGTGGAGGCCAATGTGCTTACCTTCGTTCCCATGGATGACAGCTGCGAAGTCAGCCGTCTGACTGTTACCAACAATGGCAGTGCAGCCAAAGAATTAAAACTCTTTTCTTATGTAGAATGGTGTCTGTGGAATGCAGATGACGATTCCCGTAACTTCCAGCGTAACTTAAGCACCGGCGAAGTAGAAGTGATCGGCTCCACCATCTATCACAAGACAGAGTACAGAGAGCGTCGTAATCATTATGCCGTTTATTCCGTCAATGCCAAAGTAGACGGTTTCGACACCAGCAGGGATGCCTTCTTAGGTGCATACAGAGGTGTAAACTCTCCTGAGGTGGTAGAGAAAGGACAGGCAACCAATTCCGTAGCAAGCGGCTGGTCCCCTATCGCATCTCACCAGATCAATGTGAATCTGGCACCCGGCGAGTCCAAATCCTTCGTATTTGTTTTGGGCTACTGCGAGAATCCCGAAAACGACAAGTGGGAAGCGCCCGGCGTCATCAAAAAGGATCCTGCCAACGCTCTCCTTGCAAAATATCAGACAGACGCAGATGTAGACAAAGCTTTTGAAAAGCTGACAGCTTATTGGAACGGTCTGCTTTCCAAGTACACCGTTAAATCTTCCAATGATAAAGTAGATCGCATGGTCAACATCTGGAACCAGTATCAGTGTATGGTAACCTTCAACATGTCCCGTTCCGCTTCCTATTATGAATCCGGTATCGGACGAGGCATGGGCTTTAGAGATTCCTGTCAGGATCTCCTTGGTTTCGTTCATTTGATCCCCGAAAGGGCAAGAGGCCGTATCATCGATATCGCTTCCACTCAGTTTGAGGACGGCAGCGCTTACCATCAGTATCAGCCTCTTACCAAAAAAGGCAATGCGGACATCGGCTCCGGCTTCAATGACGATCCTTTATGGCTCATTGCGGGAACCAGCGCATACATACGAGAAAGCGGCGATATGTCCATCTTGGATGAGATGGTTCCTTTCGATAACGATGCAAGCAAAGCAACACCTTTGTTAAATCACTTAAAACGGTCCTTTGATTATATTGTAAATCACAAAGGTCCTCATAACTTACCTTTGATCGGACGTGCTGACTGGAATGACTGCTTGAACTTAAACTGCTTCTCAGAGCATCCCGGCGAATCCTTCCAGACCTTTGGTCCTTCCGAAGGCCCGGTTGCAGAATCCGTATTCATCGGCGGTATGTTTGTAAAATACGGTCTGGAATATGCTGAGATCTGCGAATTAAAGGGCGATACGGCAGAAGCTGATTACGCTCGCGCAGAGGTTGAAAAGATGAGAGCTGCACTTCTCTCTGACGGCTGGGACGGCGACTGGTTCGTAAGAGCTTACGACGCCAACAGCAACAAGGTTGGTTCTAAAGAATGTGAAGAAGGCCAGATCTACATCGAGCCTCAGGGCTTCTGCGTACTGGCAGGCGTTGGTGTTGAGACAGGCGAAGCAAAGAAAGCTTTGGATTCCGTGAAAGAGAAACTGGATACCGAGTACGGTATCATGATCTTACAGCCTGCTTATACCAAATATCACTTAGAGCTTGGCGAAGTTACCTCCTATCCTCCGGGATACAAAGAGAATGCAGGTATCTTCTGCCACAACAATCCCTGGGTATCCATCGCTGAGACCGTAATCGGCCGGGGCGACAGGGCATTCGAGATCTACAAGAAGACCTGCCCCGCTTATGTAGAGGAGTTCAGTGAAATCCACAGAACCGAGCCTTATGTATACTCACAGATGGTTGCAGGAAAAGATGCCGTATTCCACGGTGAAGCAAAGAACTCCTGGCTGACCGGTACTGCTGCATGGACCTTTGTTAATGTATCCCAGCACATCCTGGGTGTATATCCTACCCACACAGGTTTGTCCATCAACCCTTGTGTGCCCAAGGGCTTCGGTGATTTCGAGATTACTCGTAAGTTTAGAGAAGGCACCTACAACATCAAGGTGGTAAATCCTAACAATGTAGAAAAGGGCGTAGCAAGCATGACCGTAGACGGCACACCCGTAGACGGCTGCATCGTTCCTTATGTAAAAGGAAAAGAAACCTATGATGTGGTTGTGACCATGGGCTAAATCCAAACAATATAAGAGCTGCTGCAAACATAGATCATTCTATGAATGCAGCAGCTTTTTTGTAACTCTAAAATCTTATTCCATCTGTCTTACTATGTTACATAAGGGGCGCTACTAATCTGAAGATTCTGCCGCTCATCCTGCGCAGCAGAGGAAGCTTTTTATAATCTTCTTCCATAAACCGTTGGCACTGCTCAAAAGTCTTTTTAAAATCTTCTTTGATATCCCGGATCACGGAATTGCCGTATATGAAAGTAGCACATTCATAATGCTCATACAGGCTTCTGAAATCCAGATTGATGGTGCCTACCACTGCTTTGATATCATCTGAAAGAAACATCTTGGCGTGAACAAAGCCGGGCGTAAACTCATAGATCTTCACTCCCGCCTCCAAGAGCTGGAGATAATAAGTATGAGCAATGTCAAAGGCAATCTGCTTATCGGGAATATGGGGCATGATGATCCGCACATCCACCCCTCTCTGGGCTGCAAACTTAAGACCCGTAATGATCTCATTTTCCGGTATAAAATAAGGTGTCATGATGTACACATAGTCCTGGGCCCTGTTTAAGATATCCAGATAAACCCCTTCGGCTATATCCTCACCGTTGCAGGGATCATCATTGTAAGGGATCACAAAACCGTTCTGACCGGGCTGAATGGGAAAAGGTTCCACTTCCAAATACCTGGCATAATCCTCTTCTCCCTTTTCCGATACATTCCACATCTGCAGGAACATGGCGGTAAAACTTTTTACCGCATCACCTTTCAGTTTCACTGCTGTGTCCTTCCAGTAGCCGAAGCGCTCTATATAATTCATGTACTCATCCGCCAAATTGATGCCGCCGTTATATGCCACTTTCCCGTCGATCACCAGAATCTTACGGTGATCCCTGAAATTTTGATGGGAGGACAAGAACGGAATGACCGGAGAAAAGACCTTGGCTGTCACGCCTTTTTCTTTCAACATATCAGGGTACCGGCGGGGCAGCTTCAAAATGGAATTAAAGCCATCGTACATCAGACGGACCTCCACCCCTTCTGCCGCTTTCCTTTCCAGAACCTCTCTTACCGCATCCCAGACCCGTCCAGGATTGATAATGAAGTATTCCAGAAAAATAAATTTTTCCGCTTTCTCTAATTCCTCTAACAGGTCCTTTAGTTTTTCTTCCCCATTGGCAAAATAGGTAATGGTAGTATTATCATAAGAAGGAAAGCCATTGATATCCTGAATATAGTGAGCAAGACCGGTAATGGGAATGTTTTCGTCCTGCATCCTGTAGATCACATTTTCATTTTGAGTCAGATAGGGCCTGGTCTCTTCTATTCTTCTGTAAAGGGCTTTTTTGATACCGATCCTGGCGGGATTGCTGGTAATAAACAGATACAGGGTAGCGCCCAGCACCGGAAAAAGGCACAAGGGAAGCATCCAGATCAATTTAAAAGCGGGATTTTCATCGCTGTTGATAATGGCCACTACCAAAATAGCGGCAAGGATGTTAAAGGAATACAGGACCCACTTGGCATAAACATCCATCAATCCGAACAGCCAGAATAATACCACGATCTGAAATACCACGATCAAAAGGACCAACATGACCCGGCTGAATATCAGATTAAAAAGAGCCGTCAATCCGGTTTTTTTCATTTTTAGCGCTCTGTTTTTTAAATGCTCTTTTTTCATCATATACCCTCAAAGTACTAAAAAAATGCAGTATAATAATATTATCATAAAAAAGCATTGTGTAAAGAAGAAAAATTATTAAGAAAAAATAAACAATCTGGCTTTATATTATGGAAAATAGATTTGTTTTATGCCATAATAGTATGGAGAGAAAAAATCAAAAGGGGTACAAAAGAACATGAAAGGCTATCTTTCCATCGGAAAAGTCTCCAAATTAAAAAATGTCAGCATCAAATCCCTGCGGTATTATGATGAGATCGGCATTTTTAAACCGGCACTGACAGACCATACCACCGGATACCGGTATTATAAAGAGTCCCAATTATACATTTTGGATGCCATTTCCCTTTGTCTGGAGTTAGGCATTCCTTTAAAAAACATGGCGGAATATTGTGATGCCAATGGCAAGCCTGATCTGAGAAAGCTTTTAGGCGATGCCAAAACTTTGGCAGAGCAAAAAATCCGTTCCATGTATCGTTCTCTGGATACATTGCAGCAGACTATGAACAATCTGGAGAACCGTCCTAATCTGGCTCTTCCGGAAGGCTGTACCACCAAAACTCTTTTATCCAGGACTGTGCTTACCGTCCCCTTTGATGAATTTACTGATCCTTCCAGGTACAATCCCTTACTGCTTTCCTTATTTGTTACCGCCCAGAAACACGGACTTGCTTCCTCCTATCCTTCCGGGCTGATCTATGACTTTCATAATGGCAAAGCAGAAAAATACGCTTTCATTCATGTAGCGCCTTTGGCAGAAACAGGGGAAGATACCGTTCCCGGCAATTGGGGCAGAAATATTGAAGGACTTCGCACCATCCCTGCCGGAACCTATCTGTGCCGCCAGCATGATGCACACAAGATAGAGGAGGCCGCCTCTATTTTCAATCTGGATAAAAAGGCCCTGAAAAATTGTACCGTGATCGAAACGGATCTGTTAAAGGAAGAAAAAGACAAAACGGGCATGCTCTATGAGATGCAGATCTTATTATAATATCCGAGCTGAGAATGCAAACATTGGCCCTTGTCTTACAATACTACAAAAAAAGCGGAAGTTCAAAAGAACTTCCGCTTTTTACGTGCGTTAGAGGATTCGAACCCCCGACCTTTTGGTCCGTAGCCAAACGCTCT
>JAFLSW010000043.1 GCA_022510725.1 Lachnospiraceae bacterium | reverse complement strand
TAATTGATAACTATTTATTATCTATCAAATAGAGAAAAGCGGTAGTTATAGGGCTTAATACTGCAATAAACTACCGTTATAAAATCTTTATATATGAAAACTATTCCTTGGATGCTTTTCTGTTAAGATATCTCTCTGTTTTGATATAGCGACATGGGTATATATCTCCGTAATATGAATAGAACTGTGTCCCAACATTTCTTGTATATAGCGTATATCTACATCTGATTCCAATAGGCTTGTAGCAAATGTATGACGAAACATATGGGGAGTGATATGCAATTCGATAGCAGCCAGAGAAGTATATTTGTTTATCATTCGTCTGACAGCCTGATCTGATAATGCATTTCCGTTCTGATTTGCAAAAAAGTGATTGCATTTTTGGATCTGGGGAAGAAACTCTTTTTTATATTTTTCCAAAACATGGATCACATCATCATTCCCAATCTGTAATCGCCGTTCTTTCGCACCTTTTCCATAGATTAAAATGCTTTGGTCGTATAAATTGATGTCTTCTTTCTTTAATGTGCATAGTTCGGAAATTCGTATTCCCGTAGCAAAAAGCAGTTCAATAACAGCAGCATCTCTCAGGGCATTTTTTCTCTGATATTCGGTCGGCGCTTCATTACACTGCCTGTATATAGACAATAAAAGGGTTTCAACGGTATGTAAGGGAATTATTCTTGGCAATGTTGCCGGTTCCCGGAATTTAAGATAGATTTTGTTGAAGGGATTTCTACCAAGAATATCTTTATATTCAAAGTAGCGGAAGAGTGCTTTGATGGTAGCAAGCTTTCGTTTTACCGTTTTGACTTTGTATTTATTGTGTAGTGAAGAAATGTAATTTTCTAATATATTTGTATCAATATCGGATACATGGGAGACAGGAATATTATCTACAAACTGGCAAAGGTCAATCCGATAGGCCTTTAAGGTCTTGCTGTCAAGCCTTTTTTGGTCTTGGCAATAGTCTAAATAGTTATTAACGAGTGTCTGTAAGTTATCCATTTTTATGGCTCCTTTGTTTTTTTATCCAGTTTATCAGACTTTAAAAATAATTTCTGAATATAAATGCAAAAACAAAAGTTATCTAACATAAGATCTAATGCTTTTTTCATTCAGCGAATATATGGAATATTTTAATTCACGAGATATAGAGCATATGAGAGCATTAAACGGATATGATTGTATTTACGAACATATCTACCATGTCCCAACAGTAAAAGTCCGGTCTTACTCCTTAGAGGAGATCAAGGAAAAGCATTTAGATTTTTTCATTCCTCACACCATCTTACGGATCCGGTCCAGATTAAGAAAGAAGAGAAAACCGTTGACTGAGGAAGAGTTGACAGGGTTTTTGCAGGAGATTATATTGATATTGGAAGAAGAATTACAGGATGGATACATAACAGAAAAGGAATACAGTAACTATTCAGTGATCAAACTGCCCAGCCAGATCATGGATGAAAGAGAAGCAGAACTAAAAGTGCAGATGGATGAGATGGAAAAGAGGATAGTGGAAAAAGATAGACAGCTGGCAAGCATAGAGGCAGAAAACCGCCGTCTTAGAGAATTAGTCAGTCGTTTTGGATTGAAAGAATAGGAAAGTGCTTCATCAACTGTGACATCTTAGAAATAAAGAGGGAGAAATATTTATAGGTAATGACTAATAAAAAGCAGTTTATGGAATATCACACTATGGAGGTAGCTGACTTAGTAACGGTATTTGATCTGTCTCTGGTAGAAGTGCATTTTTATCCTTATGAAGAATATGTTTATCCTCAGACTCGTAGTGCAGTAATCGATACGGTATATGAGATTGTAGCAACAGATGCATATGGAAATGAGACTATTGTTAAAGTACAGCCGGATGTGGTAATGAATCCAAGAAGAGAGGGGATTCCTGAAGAAAGGATTTATGATATCAGTACATGGGTGCCGGCACGGGACATTGTATGTGTGGATAGTAAGGTATATGTACAATTAAAAGAAATATATGATAGGGTAGACTGGTATGGAGAATTTGAACTGGGCGATCCTGAGGTTTATGAATTATATAAAAAGAAATTTAAAGAGCTTGTAGATGGTGAAAGAACCTATTGGGATCCTAAAACGGAAAGTGAGGCATACATTGGGGATCTTTTTGGTGCAGATGAGATAGCGCTATCGGATATACACACTTATTATTTTTTTGATTATGATTCGGATAATGCACCGGAATTGATGTTACAATCCGTGAGAAACAGTTATGCCTTTAAATATGATCCAAAACAGGATCGGGTAACCTTATGGAATAAAGATTTTATATGGTATGGACGCATTATCGGAAGCAGAAAAGTGCAATGGGGGATGACATATAGAGGCTATGCCATATTGGATAAAAATTTGGAATATGAATGCGAGATAGAATATGTTGTAAATGGATATACAGACGAACATACAGGAGAAGATGTATGGGTATATCTGATATCCCTGCCATATTATTATAAGGATCCGGAAAAGCAGATAGAACTGACAGATGAAATGAGAGACCAGTGCTATTATATAAACGACAACAGTTGGTACTATTTTGGCGTAACAGAAGAACAATTTGAAAAACTGGTGGGTCACTATCTGAATGAAGCATATCAGAAAGCGGAGAAAGAAAAAGAAAAGGCAGTTTTTAGATCTTACGAAGAGCTGTTTGGAGAATGACCATGGAGAAATTTGATATGAAGCAAAATAAAATCAGATATCTGCTCATTCTGTTAATGTGCACAAATATTTTGCTGCTTCAGATGGGATGTCAAAATAGAAAAGAAATAGAAAATGTTTCCAATGAACTATATATGGATTTGGCAGTAAATGTTGGGAATGGATTGCCTATAGATACCCTTCCTCCCCTAATTATTCCGAAAGATGTACAGTTCTATAGAGGTGACACGATTACCATAGAAAGTCTGGTGGAGATTATTGATGTATCACCAGTAACGACATATTTACTGGACGAGAACGGGAAAGAACAGGAAAGAATTTATTTTGAAGAGGAACAGACTGTAACAATAAAAGCAGTAGATACTTTTGGAAATGTATCCTGTCTGGAAATATTTTTGCAGCCGACTCTAAAACGAAAAGATATCCCATTGGAGAGAAACTTTGCATCTTTCCATCAGTTTCCTTTTGAAAATATGGAATATGTAAGCGGGGATACCTATGCATATATTAAAAATTCATATAAAAAGATTCAATGGGTTAATGAGTTTTATCCGGGAGAGGCCGAATTTGAAGAGGAATATAAGCTAAAATATAAACAGCTTCTGGATGGGGAAATATCGATCATATATCATGAAAAAACCTATTTTATAGATGAATATCTTAGTCTGGATAAAGACTATTCTCCTGAAGAAATTTTTGATGGGGACAGAGGATTGGATGGACGGAAGCATTATTGCCTATATTTTTTTGATGCAGATGCTGATGGAAAACAAGAGTTAATTGTACAAGAAATGCCTGGACGGCAGGCTCTGATATTTAAATATATACCTGAAAGTGATGCAGCAATCATTTGGGAAGGGTATTGGTCAGGTCATGAACATCCAATGGGAAGCAGGATTATAGGTGGCTATTGGGAAAGCCAGGAGTTCTGGTGGCGATTGTTGGATGAAAATGGAAAGACAGAAATTGCAATCCAATTTTTTGATGGTTTTTTCTATAATCATGGAGAAGATTTCTATATGGTTTCCATTCCGGTTTATGCCGATATAGATGAAACAACAATTCCGGATTCTGTTAAAAGGGAAGGATACTATAATGAAATGTATGACTGTGTTTGTTATCATGTAACAGAGCAGCAATATCAGGAATTAACGGATGTCTTTTTTGAAGAATACCGTATAACAAGCGATAAACTGGAAGAAATGTCTTGTTCTTACGAAGAGCTGTTTGGGGAATGATTGTCATTGCATATAAGGGGAGAAAAAATGTATTCTGATTGATGTGAGAAGGGCTTATGAAGGGTGCATATATGAATCGACACAAGAGAATTGCGCAAGTGTTTGTGCTGCTATCGGTACTTGTCTTATTGTATGGCGGTCAAAAGCAAGAAGAACAGGAAATATTATATGCTACAAAATTCTTTAATTTGGAAGCAAGAGGGAATATAGAGCTGCCAAATCACGAACAGATATTAAATGAACTAAAAAATGAAATAAAGAAAGGCATATTTAATAATAAGCTGCCTACTGAAGAAGATATGAAGGCATATTTAGATATGCCCATAGGTCAGATTACATGGCTGACCGATCAGGAAATTGATGATATAAAGAATGGAACACAAATGGTCTTTTCGTTTGTAGCATTTTATTCCATTATAGACCCGGATATGGATTGTCCTTTTATTTTTCTTAGTACAAAAGATCCGGAGCAACGCCCTACTTATGTGTGTATGAAAAGTGGGTACGATAGGGCTTATTTATCTTATATTGGTCTGGATATAGACATGGATTTTAATGACATTATGGAACAATGGGGTGAAACGGAGATAGTAGTGACATCGAGAGGCTGGGAAATAAATGATTGGTCCTATTATGAATATCATTATTTAATTTCTTATGAAAGAAATGGGCTGGTTTATGAATTTGTTTCCTGGCATGAAGATGGGAAATATTTTACTCTTTATATTAAATCAACTCGACCTTACTGGAGTGAATGATATGAAAAAGCGTTTGTAGAGAAAAGTTACGGCCCATTTCAATCCTGCTTGACTGAAGCGAGTTTATTGAAATGGGCTGTTGATTTTATTTTCTCTTATCCAGATCTTTATATTTCACATCCTCATGAATGGGCTTATAAGCAGGTCTGATGATCTTGCCGTTGTTAGCAAGCTCTTCCAGGCGATGTGCGCTCCAGCCTACGATCCTGGCAATGGCAAAGATCGGTGTATACAATTCATAAGGCAGATCCAACATTTTATAAACGAATCCGGAATAGAAGTCCACATTAATGTTAACGCCTTTGTAGATTTTCCGCTTTTCTCCGATCACCTTGGGAGCCAGCTTTTCAACAAGAGAGTAGAGTGCAAATTCTTTTTCCAGTCCCTTTTCTACAGAAAGCTTTTCCACAAAGGCCTTAAAGATAACGGCACGGGGATCGGATTTAGAATAAACCGCATGACCTACGCCGTAGATCAGTCCTGCATGATCAAATGCATCTTTATTTAACAGGCGGGAAAGATATTCGGAAACTTCATCCTCATCTTCCCAATCGGAAACTTCCCGCATCATATCTTCAAACATACCCACTACCTTGATGTTAGCGCCACCGTGGCGGGGACCTTTTAAGGAGCCGATTGCCGCCGCCATAACAGAATAGGTATCCGTCATGGAAGAGGTTACTACATGGGTGGTAAAGGAAGAGTTGTTACCGCCGCCGTGTTCCATATGAAGAACCAGGGCAATATCCAGGATTGCTGCCTCTAAAGGCGTATATTTGCTGTCCGGCCTTAAAATATGTAAGATGTTTTCCGCTGTTGACAAATCCGGTCTGGGAGCATGGATAAACAGGCTTGCTCCGTCATGATAATGCTTATATGCATGGTAGCCGTAGATGGACAAAAGGGGAAACAGGCTGATCAGCTGTAAGCACTGACGCAGCACATTGGGGATAGAAGTATCGTCTGCCCTGTCATCATAGGAATAAAGGGTCAAAACAGAGCGGGCAAGGGTATTCATCATATCCCTGCTGGGAGCTTTCATAATGATATCCCGCACAAAGCTGGTAGGGAGAGTACGGTATTCTCCCAAAAGACGGGAAAAGGAATCCAGTTCTTCTTTGTTGGGAAGCTTATCAAATAACAAAAGATAAGCAACCTCTTCAAAACCAAGTCGTTCTTCGTTTGAAAAGCCGGCAACCAGATCCTTTACATTATAGCCGCGATAGAACAGGTCGCCGTGAATAGGGATGGTTTCACCATCCACCACCTTGGATGCCCGTACATCGGATATATTGGTCAAACCTGCAAGCACACCTTTGCCATTTAAGTCTCGCAGGCCTCTTTTCACATCGTATTTTGTAAAAAGCTCTTGTTCTATAATGCCGGAAGTCTGACTCATCTCCGCAAGACGAAGGATTTCCGGAGTAATTCTGGAAATGCTATCATGTTCCATAGTTCTGCCACCTTTCTGCAAATTAGTTGATTTTCAAAGAATTGTATAAGGGGTTCGTAATACATCAATAAGATGTGGTATATGCGACTTGAACAACGCGAGAAGCGTAAATTCCATGGCAAATCACTCAAATACAAATTATACAAATTTACTATACCATAAAAACAGAAGGCCTAGCAAGAAAATTTGGGTTTGTTTATGAATATTTCACATTTTATTCAGTATTTCTTCATATGTATCGACTGGACATTTAGGTTTATTCATTATAGAATAAAATCCATGAAACAGGTGATCATTGTCATAATTCGGCAATAAGGGAAAGGAATGAAACCATGGAAGTAAATGAAATTTTAGGACATGTGGATCATACATTATTAAGGGCATATGCAACATGGGAGGAGATAGAAGCCTTATGTGAGGAGGCTGTTACACTGCACACAGCAAGCGTCTGTATTCCTCCCTGTTATATCAGACGGGTAAGGCAGAAATTTGATGAGGAATTAAAGATCTGTACCGTTATCGGTTTTCCTTTGGGTTACAGCGTGACGGAAGCCAAGGTTGCGGAGACCAGACAGGCAATAGAGGACGGTGCCGATGAGATCGATATGGTGGTCAATATTTCCGATGTGAAAAACGGAGATTTTGACAAAGTGACCCAGGAGATCATCAGCGTAAAAAGAGAGTGCTTAAATCATGTGTTAAAGGTTATTATTGAAACCTGTTATCTGACGGAAAAAGAAAAGATCGCCATGTGCCGCGCTGTTACCGATGCAGGAGCGGAGTACATCAAGACTTCCACCGGATTCGGCACAGAGGGAGCAAAATTATCCGATATTGCGCTTTTTAAGGAGCATATCGGAGCGGCAGTAAAGATCAAGGCGGCCGGCGGCATCCGTACCAAGGAAGAGATGGAAGCATTTTTAGAGGCAGGATGTGACAGGATCGGTACCTCAGCAGCAGCGGGACTTTTGAAGTGAAAACAGACAATTACGACATAAAAAGAGGGTGTGGAATTTTCCACACCCCCATTTTTATTTCTTTTAGACCTGAGGACCAGCAGCTACTAAAGCCTTACCTGCATCGTTGCCTGTATATTTATCAAAGTTCTTAACAAATCTCTGTGCCAGGTCTTTTGCTTTTGTCTCCCATTCGGAAGCGTCAGCGTATGTATTGCGAGGATCAAGAATATTTGTGTCCACACCGGGAAGCTCTGTAGGAACTTCAAAGTTGAAGTAAGGAATCTTCTTGGTGGAAGCTTTCTCGATATCGCCGTTCAAGATAGCATCAATGATACCACGGGTATCTTTAATGGAGATACGCTTACCTGTGCCGTTCCAACCTGTATTTACCAGATATGCTTTGGCACCGCTTGCCTCCATCTTCTTAACAAGCTCTTCGCCGTACTTCGTAGGATGTAACTCCAGGAATGCCTGACCGAAGCAAGCGGAGAAGGTAGGAGTAGGCTCTGTGATACCACGCTCTGTACCTGCCAGTTTAGCTGTGAAACCGGACAAGAAATAATACTGTGTCTGCTCAGGAGTCAGAACAGATACCGGAGGCAGTACGCCGAAAGCAT
>JAFLSW010000042.1 GCA_022510725.1 Lachnospiraceae bacterium | reverse complement strand
TCTCCGACATCTTATCGGGATCGGTTATCTCTTTCAGATTCAGACGACCGCTTTTTGAATAGGAAAGCAGACAATCTGATACACCGCATAGTATGTGTCCGATCAGTGCTGCCAGTATTGCTGTTTTAATCATGTTCCACACCCTCCAATCATATTTCTTTTACATGCCTTTTCTATCTGATTAAAATACGCCGGCATAGCTTCCTATCCGCAAAACAAATACCGATCGTGACTTTTATGAAAAAGATTTCATTTAAGAACGATCGGTATCATATTAGATCCATCTTACAGCTATTTCCATCAGACAGAAGCCGGGCCGGATCATCTCATGTCAATCTCATTACCATGATTGGTAAAATTCGTTCTTCCGTCAATGATCTCAATATTGTCTGCCGACATATATTTTTCCATGTCAACAGCCGTTTCCATATTGACCGTTGTGTCCACATTGTTTAAAGATACTTTTTTATCCCCGCTAAGACCGCCGAAAGGCAAGGCTTGTTCGCCGCATACCACAGCACGGAGTACTACATTTTCAAGCTTGCAATCAGCGCCTTTATCAAGGGAGCCAAAGCATGTACAGCGAACGCCCTGCACATTGAGCGTCATGATCGCATTATTGATAAGAACCTCTGTATTGTCTCCGCCGATGGTTCCTATGGCTGCAAGATCTTTTCCGCTCACATTGAGATTTGTGGATGCTTTGTGCATATGTACATCAGCCTTGCCGGTCATAGAACCGATAGCAACTCCATTCATAAGGGAAAGGTCGGCGTCAATGGAGCAGTTGCATGCATCGAATTTGCTGTCACCCTCTAATGAACCAATTCCAACTCCGGTATTTCCTCTGACATTTAAAATAAATTTCCCCTGGCTTATCTTTATATTTCCACCCAATCCTGAACCGATACAAGTACCTGTCCTTCCGCTCACACTGATGTTAACCATACCTGACTGATTGAAAATCAGATCGCCATGTCCGGAGGAAACATCATTTCCGATACCAAAATATTCGGCGGCATCAAGCCTTATATGAAGTACACCATCGCCTTCAACCGTAAGTTTTGCGCTTTCAGAAACTCGTATACCGCTTTTGTCCAGCTTGTTCTCTCCTTTGAGTACAAGCGTAACATCACTGTTTTCATTCAGGTTGATACAGGGACGATTTTTTATATTTGACAGATGTGCATTCTCCAATATGATCCTGCCCTTGAAGTCCTTGGCAGCCTCTATATGTACCTCCGTATCAAGAGACGGCAAGCCAATAATGGTAATCTCATCGTTTTCAGCATCACTTTTTTCTACCAGGATATGTTTATAATCATCCTTTATCAACTTGTCCAACAGAATGCGCTCACCGGTTTTTGCAGCATATATCTGCTGGTCTCTTCCGTCTTGACGCTCCTGCTGATAGATCTTAATTTCCTGTTTGATCTCATAAGGAATCGATTCAAGAATCTCCGCATCAGGTCTTGCGGTATAAAAGCCCTGTATCAGATCTATACCCAGCAATATCACAGTATGCAGTTCCTCAGAATTCTCAACGCCTTCGGCAAGGGCCATGATGCCGGTGCTATGGCAGAACTCGATGATCTCACGCACAAAGTGCTGCTTTTTGGGATTGTTGTTTATGTCGCTGATAAGAGAATGATCTATTTTTACATAGTTGGGCATGTATCTTAACAGATTTTGCACATTGGAATATCCGGTTCCGTAATCATCAATGGCTGTCTGTATGCCCATATTACGATACCGTTCCTTGAAAGTATTCAGTTCATCATCATCAGATTCAGACTGCTCGGTAAGCTCTACAACCGCTGTGTCCGAATGCTTTATGAGCAGTTCTCCCACCCGTCTGAAACCACTGCCGCTATGCTTTATTTTGGGGATACTGTTGATGAAAACTCTCCTGTCTCTAAATTTGGTTTTATTGCTGTCCACAATTTCCAGTACATTCAAAAATGTAGCCTGCTCGATATCATACAGCCTTCCTAACATCTCAGCATATTTTAAAATAATGGGCGGAGTCAGATCCATATCGCTTATAGGCCTCATCAGGGCCTCATAAGAATATATTTCGCCGTCCAATGTGCTTACAATAGGTTGGAAATGATAGAAGAAACGGTTTTCATCAATTATTGCCTCTACTTCTGCAAGCTCGTTTTTTTCCTCTGCAGTAAGGGCGGACAACTTCCTGTTCCATAAAATATCAGTTCTGCTTAATCTCAGAGAAAGAATCTCACTGCCAAGCATTCCGGCATCCTGAAACAGCGTATACATCACATCTTCTTCTGAGGCTATATCCAGCTTGTCTTTATAGGCTTCAACAAGCCCTGTCAACTCATCTTCATTTTCGACATGTGTTATCTCATTCAGAAATTTGTGCAATATTGCTAATTTATCATGCATAATAGTCATCCCCATAAAAATACCTTACTTTATCATACCACATTGTCGATCTTTTGAAAATCTCATTTAGCCAAAATCTGCCAAAGAATTTAAATGCTTTTAAAGATCAAAAAAATAAGCAGGGCATAAAAGCAATATAAAACGATCAGGATCTGGGAACTATGCTCGACCACCCAAAAATGCCTGTCGTTAGCTTTCTTATTGGAACCTATGGACTCCTCTTCCATGCTCTCTCGATATTCCACCGGCTCTACCCATATATTTCCTGTGGAATCATAATGTACCTCTACCCTTTTCCCACTTAGGAATACATTCAAATTTTGAAAATAGGGCTCGGATGTTGCCGTTCGCAGTTGTCCGCTTATGGGGTCATCATACTCCACTGTCATGTTATACAATATATATTTGCCTCTGACAGTCCTCAGTTCTTCTTCCTTTATTTCCTTGCGGGTGTGCTTATGTATTGGCGTTATGGCAACGATCCTGCCACATACGAAAGGCTGCTGCAGCATATCATCCATATATTTGTTCTTGCTTCTCTTTATTCTGTTGGTGATAATATCCGACAATATGAATAGCAATGCCAAGGGGAAAGCAGTCATCGCAAAATGTTTGCATGCCTCCGGTCCGCCTGGGTATCCGATGAATCGACTGATCAGAAACGCCGACCATAGCATAATAAATAATGCGCAGACACTTCCGCCTCTTGTAGTGCCGTATCCATAGGGTATAAACCTTCTCATAAGACTGTATTCCTTTCCAAAATCATCCACTAACAACTTTATATCAAGATATCTTCCAGTTGACAAGTCTTTAAACTAGGGCTAGTTTTATAATATATCAATATACTTGGAGGATATGATGGATAAGAAAACACAAAGGGTAGCATATCGTTTTGGGAAGATAGGGAGTCTGGCACCATTGATTGCCGCTGTGGCAATGATCTTGTGGGCGGCATTTAGTCAATCCAATGTAAATGGATATGTACTGGCATTTTTTGCAGCCCTGATAACAGGTATTGTTTTTACAAAGGATGAAAAAGCCTATGGGGAAGCATTGGTATACGGATTGAGTAAGCCTATGTTTGCCGTGATCGTACTGGCAGTGATATTGGCAGCCATCTCAGGTAAGCTGATTTCCTCCAGCGGCGTAGTACAGACCATTGCGTCATATGTGGTAGCAGCCGGCTTTACCGGGAAGCTTTTTGTGGCAGCGACTTTTCTCATTACCTGTCTGCTGGCATTTGCTACGGGAACTTCCGTGGGCACTTATTTTGTTGTTATCCCTATCCTTTTTCCGGTGGGGATCATGGCAGGTGTAACACCCACATTTATGATCGGCGCCATCGTATCAGGAGCAGCATTCGGTGATAACTTAGGGCCTATCTCGGATACTACGATCGCTTCCTCCGCAACACAGCGGGCAGATCTTGGTATGGTAGTAAAGACCAGAACCCGTTACAGTCTGCCTGCGGCAATAGGCGCCCTATTCTTGTTTTTGTTGTTTTCCAAGACCACAGATAAAGCTCCTGTCATCTCTGGAAACGATGGCACCATTAATCCCATCAGTCTTGTCATGCTGGTAGTGCCGGTGGTGATCATTGTTCTTTGTATGATGAGAAAGCATCTGATCACTGCACTTTCCTGGGGTATTCTGGCAGGAATTTTTGCAGGGCTGATTTTTGGCATTTACACAGTAGCAGATCTCATTGCATTTCCCGGCGGCTTTTCCGTATCCGGAGCCATTATTGAGGCTATTACGGGAACGGCAGGCACGGTAGCCATGCTGATCGGTGTATTTTCTCTTTTGGGCGTGCTGGAATGCAGTGGTTTCTTTGAAGATGTGGGTACACTTTTGACTCGTCTGGCAAAAAGTGAACGCAGTACAGAGGCAACAATCGTATTGTCCGTAGGTATTTTGAGCATGGTGACCGGAGTCATCTCGGTTGCCATCGTGGCCCTTGGAGATCTGATTAATGAAATCGGAGAAAAAGCAGGGGTTAACAGGTATCGTCGTGCAAACCTGATGGATTGTACCGGCTGTGTGTTCTGTTTCCTTGCACCCTGGACAGTACATTGTGTCATCCCCGCGCAGCTGACTGCACAATTTGGAGATGCCGTTGCTGTCGCACCCGGATCGGTGCCTTTGGTAAATTATTATTCTCTGTGCATGATGGTAATACTGATACTGGCGATAGTAACGGGATACGGGAGGAAGCTGCCGAAAGAATACACAAAATCAGCACCATCAGATTAACCGATGGTGCCTGATATCATGCTTTTTGATCAAAAGACGGTTTCTCTTCCAGATAATCAGGAAGCTCCGCCAACTCTGTTTCTTTGCCATTTTTAATGGAACGGTACTCATAAAAGTATATTTCATAAAATTCCTGCGACTTTTCTCGCTCGGCAGGTGTTGCTTCATAGCCCCAGCCATATCCCATTCCAAGGTATGTCAGAACCTTGGTTCCTTGATAATAAATATCCGCACCATATCCCTGTCCGCTTAAGATCGGACAAGTTAATGTACCGCCCCCTGCCAAGGCAAATTTTCTTTCCGCAAGGTTACTGATCTTCCCTTCTGCGTCCTGTAAAAAATCAAGTAAAGTCAGTTCTCCGATCCCTTTGCATTTAGGATTGCCGCTTTGGTTTTTCAATGCATTTTTTGCCTGTTGGTACAGCATTTTTCTATCCGGCGACACATCTGACATATACTGGGCACATAATTTAGTCCTTTGTAAATTGATATAATCTAACTTTGTTTTATCCGTTGTAGAGGCCGCTTTTCGCGCCAGCTCTTTTATCTCACTAACAAATTCCTCTTTTGTTTTATTGCTTTTTCCTGCGGTTGGAATGATAGACCAATTGGGTTCCCCACTATTTGTTGCAGTAATAAGCTGTGTCTTTCCAATCTTTGCAGTATCGATATGTGAAATTCCCATAAGCCCTCCAAGTTATGTAGTCTCTATCTTATATATCGTCACTACTGTCTTGAAAAAACAGGCTTTATTAATATTTCCATATATCTCTCCGCTAAGATATAAATTTAACGCTATTCTTCCATCACCTTACTATTCTTCCGATTTCGCTGATTTAAATAATAATATCGCCGCAAATATGATAAATGGCAATCCTGCAAGAACCCCATTCGGTATCGGTCCCAGCAGTCTTGCTGAACCTGTACTTGTTATGCAAACGGCCATAGGAAGTGTACCAGCAGCATTGATCGCTCCGTGAAATATGGATGGAATCCAGATGCAGTGGGTTTTCTCATACAGCCAGTCACACAGGATTCCTGCTACTAATGTAAAGATACAGAAAACCAACATTCCCACAATGGGAAATCCCACATAATCTGTGCCATACTCATAGCCAATCAGCCAGATCAGCGGCCAGTGCCATATTCCCCAAATAATACCGCCGAACAACCAGCCTTTTCTTTTACCAAATCCGGCTTTCAGCTGCGGATACAAAAATCCCCGCCAGCCGGCTTCTTCTCCAACTGCCATACACATATTGAACAGTGGTGCGTATGTTATGCAGGAAACAAAATTGATCAGCATATACAAAGGGTAAGTCAACCCCTGTGCCTCTAACTGCTCCAGCACTTCAGGACCGGCAGCTTCCACAAGATATGCTCCGCTTAAATCAAAGTGTTTCGGAAAGACAAGAAAATACAAAACAGCACCGATAACAGTCAGAACTACAGGGAGAAACCATGCCGCAAGAAGGAACTTGATTTTCCCTTTGAGATGAGGCTTCCACCCCATGCCGAAGAGCTTATTTCCTGACAAAAGTACTCCCACCAACGGGGAAAACATTAAAAGCGCCATAAGCAGTTGTCCCACCATGGCAAGTCCATTTTGATATAAAACAGCTACGATAATCTGCATGATCCATGCGATCAGGAAAGTCCAGACCAGATATTTTATTGTTCCTTTTTTATCGAAAGTTACCTCATTCATAATTTATTCCTCCTCTCTTGCTACTTCCACGCAGAAACCATGATGACCACAGGAAGTGCAGGTAAGTTTACGGGTGGCAGGGGTATGATTTGCAAAGAATGCTTCCTTAAATGTCGGCTTAAAAATGGTATGGCATTGAGGACATATATAAGCTACATTCTTAAAATAATATTGGGAGCCCCAGATTCCATAGGGAATCGCAACGACTACCCATATCGCAAACAGCCACCAAAATCCCTTCGTGATCCACAGGATAATGGATCCCCATTGGAGAATGTTGATGGGGAGTCCGACCATCAATAGATTCATATGAATCCTTTTCAGTCTTTTCTTGTTTGACATTGTGTATGCTATGTCACCGATAGATTCGACAGAAAATTCTTTGACATTCTTCAATTCAGACTTCAATTCCTCCAGCTTATGCAGCTTTTCCTCACACTCATTGATCTCCATTTTCATGTCCTTTTCCTGTTGCTCCAAAAGCAGGGAAATAACACTGCCCGGATCGTCTTCAGAAAGCAGCTGGGAAATAGAATCAATGGGAAGTCCCAGTTCCCTTAGAAAGCAGATGATCCTCATGCGTTTTAGATCATCCTCGGAATAAAGCCGTCTGCCTCCTTCGGACAACTCTGCCGGAATGAGGATACCCCGACTATCATAATATTGAACTGTCCTGACTGTCACACCGCAGAGCTTTGCGATCTCTCCCGTCGTATATTTTGACATAGCTTTTCACCTCCTTTACGCCAAATATAGCTTATGACGCAGCGTCATAAGCAACCCATGACGCAAGGGGATTTTTTATTTTTACTCAAAAACTTGTATTTCTAAACAAATCTATCTAAACCAACAGTCTAAGTCATTTCCAATAATAAAGACCGATCAATATCGCTCCCATGACAGTCAGAACAACGCCTGTCACCAATCCCACTGTGCGGCTTTTTACCCGATTGGCAAACTGTGCAGAAATCAAAGAGGCCGCGGTTGCCACAATAATGCAGATCAAAAGGACGTTCCACCGCTCCAAAACAATTGCCGGGTGGATAAAGATATGGCTGACAGATGCGATCAGGGCAGTAAAAGTCATAATAAATGTACTTGTTCCCACAGCGGTTTTCAGTTCCATACCAAGAAATGCAGTAAATACCACAAGCATCATCATACCGCCGCCCGTACCTATAAAACCTGTACCAAAACCGATGGTCAAACCGAAAAAGAGAGATATGGCAACACCTTTAAAGTCAAGTTTTTCTCCCCTTGCAGCGGTATTCTCCCGCGATGTGTCCGGCTTTATCAAAAACCGAATACCGATACAAAATGTCAGAAACAGGGTAAAGCTGCCCAATACCACATTCCCTGCAAGCCATGCCACATAACTGCCTACCGTACTCATGGTAAGGATGCATGCCAACATGATCCAGCCCCGTTTTAAGTCTATATTTTTATGCTTTGCATATGTAGTTGTTGTCACTGCGGAGCCAAGGATATCCGATGCAAGAGCAATGGCTGTGGCCTGATATGCGCCTGTTTCTCCACTAAAGCTGGGACAGAGCACGATCAGGATCGGCACTATTACTGTGGCTGCCGATAATCCCGCAAGCCCTGTTCCGATCCCTGCTCCCAGTGCTGCAAGAATATACCATAAATATTCCATACACTTTTCTCCTATGGAAACCTCAGTCTCTGAATCTTATGATTGCGATCTCTATTTTTCAAAGAAATACCTTCATAAACTATAATAAAATTTCCCCATAAAAAAAGCAAGGACTATGTCTCCATAGTCCTTAACTCTTTCTTATCTGTTATATGATTCCCATAAAGCCAAGTGCAGCCAATCCGATACCACACAGGACAACCACTGCACCAAGTACTTTTACTACTGTTTTGGAAGGTGCTTTGGGAACGGCTTCTTTGAATTTCTCATAAGGTGTAATCATAATGATCAATCCAAGCACCGTAATGCATATACCATATATGCCGTCTAAAATTGTGCCTATTATATCCATGTCTCTATCC
>JAFLSW010000041.1 GCA_022510725.1 Lachnospiraceae bacterium | reverse complement strand
TTCCTTATCGGTAATGAAATTGGAAAACTCATTAAATGCTGCAATCTCAATGGTACAGGAACCGGAAAGCTGTTCTTCCATGTTGGCGATCACTGCATCCGGCATAATGCCCCGATAGGGTGCGATCACGCTTTCCCGATATTCGGCAGCAGCCTGAATGGGATCTAAGTTGGCAACGCTTAAATTGGGAACAGCAGGAATGGGAGTTCCTTTGTTTGTCAGTTCCATGGCAAAAACATCCTGCAGATTAGATGCCGGATCGGTACTGATCAGCAGAACCTTCTTTCCCTGATCGGCCAGAGAGACAGCGGTTGCACAGGCAACAGAAGTTTTGCCTACGCCGCCTTTTCCCGTAAAGAACAGATATTTGGTTCTGGTTACTTCAAAAGGATCATAAGTAGTCAATGCAAACACTCCCTTCAAAATTAACAGCAGCCGTCGCCACAGCAATCGCTGTTTTCATCTGTACCATCACCACAGCAACACTGGCTGTCGCCCTCACAGCAGGATGCCGCTCCTAATATATCAGGGGCTATTTCCAGCCAGCTTGTAAATTCTTCATTAGAAGGATAGCGTCCGGCAATGACGATAAAATCGTCCACCAACACTACCGGCAGCTTATCGGGACCGAATTTCTGCAAATATTCGGTAACAGGCTTACTCTTTACAAACTCATCGGGAGCATTGGTTAAATTAAAGCGCTGTACCTCTATACCATTTTCCTTTAAAGTGTTTAATACGGTGGAGATGCGCAATAACTCCGGGTCAACGCTTACACCGCATAAGCCTGTGGGACAGCACATGGCCGGTTCAAAGATTTTCATAGTCTTCATAAATAAATCCTCCTTGCATTTAATTATAGAAATATTTCTATGTATAAATGATATGAAAACCGATGCTAATATGTTACACTCATTTGGCATCGGTATCATTTTTACTAAGATCATTTGGCAGCATGGCAAATGCAGTTTTCTTTTTGGGTTGTGATATCATGTAAAGTATTTTCAAAAGAGGAAAGACATTCTTGATTTAATGAATAATAAATATTTTTGCCTTCCCGCCGGACATGCACCACATCAGCCTCGATCAATACCTTCATATCGTGGGAAAGAGTAGGCTGGGTAATGTGGAATGCTTCTAAGATCTTGCAGGCACACAACTCACCGCAGGAAAGCATATCCACAATCCGCAAACGCTTTGGATCGGAAATTGCTTTTAGTATTTTGGCGGTATCAATATAGATCTGTTCCAAAGCTGTCACTCCTTATATAGAAAAGTTTCTATGTGTCATTATATGCAAAAGATAGAAAAATATCAATATGATTTTTATAAGTCAGCCAAATAAGCTAAGCCCCTATTGACACAAAGGCTTATAATATAGGAATAGGAGAGTAGAGAAGAAAAGAGTGACATTTCATGGAGACAAATGAAAAGAAAAAGTATGAGATAGATATGTGCAACGGCCCCATCTTAAGCAAGCTGTTGGCCTTTGCCTTTCCTTTGATGTGTTCCGGCGTTTTGCAGCTTTTGTTCAATGCGGCGGATATTATTGTGGTCGGAAATTTTGCGGGGGACAATTCTTTGGCGGCAGTGGGCTCCAATACGCCCCTTATTAATTTGCTTACCAATTTTTTTGTGGGACTGTCCATAGGCGGTAATGTTATGGCTGCCCATTTCTATGGAGCCAAGCAGGATAAGGATCTTCATGAGACGGTACATACTGCCATGCTGCTTTCCATATTCAGCGGTATCATCCTGACCATAGTGGGATGTTTTGGAGCTAAAACCATCCTGATCTGGATGAAGACACCGGAAGAAGTGCTGCCATTGGCAACCCTTTATCTTCGTATTTATTTCCTGGGCATGACCGCTACCATGGTCTATAACTTCGGAAGCGCTATTCTGCGTGCAGTAGGTGATACCAGGAGGCCTTTATATTTCCTTACCATAGCAGGTATCATCAATGTACTCTTAAACCTCTTTTTTGTCATAGAATGTAAGCTGGATGTGGCAGGTGTTGCTATGGCAACGGCCATTTCTCAATGTATCTCCGCTGCTTTGGTGGTCAGATGTATGATAAAGGAGCAGGGCAGCATTCATCTGGAACTAAAAAAGCTCCGTATTTATCAAGATAAGTTCTTAAAGATCGTTCAGGTAGGTGTTCCGGCAGGATTTCAGGGTGTTGTTTTTTCTATTTCCAATGTCATTATCCAGTCCTCCGTCAATTCCTTTGGCGCTACTGTGGTAGCAGGCAACTCCGCCGCTGCCAATATTGAGGGCTTTGTTTATATCGCTATGAATGCCTTCCATCAGGCTGCCATTTCCTTTACCGGTCAAAATGTGGGTGCGGCAAAATATGAGCGCATCAATAAGATTCTGCTTTCCGCAGAGCTTTGTGTTTTAACGGTGGGGGTTGTCTTTGGAAATCTGGTCGTGTTTTTCGGACAACCGCTATTAGGCTTATATACCAATAGTGCAGCAGTGGTGGAAGCAGGCATGATGCGGATGCGTATTGTTTGTCGCCTTTATGCGTTCTGCGGCATGATGGATGTGATGGTAGGTTCTTTAAGGGGACTGGGTTATTCCGTGATGCCCATGATCGTGTCTTTGATCGGAGCGTGCGGTCTGCGGTTGTTGTGGATCTTTACCTTCTTTCGGATGGATCAGTTTCACACCACAACATCTTTGTATCTGACCTATCCTGCAAGCTGGTCCATTACTCTGCTGGCACATATCATTTGCTTTATCGTGGTGCGGAAGGGCTTGGAGAAGCGCATTCAGGAGGGAAGATTGTAAGCAGCTATTCCTCAAAAAGATCTGCAAGAATCTCTTCTACCGTCATATCCCGATAACCGTCAGGATCGGAAAGAACGGAAGGATCCCATCGGAATTGATTGTAGCCGGTAAGAAAGCTGCGGTCTCTTGAGCATGTATCATATCTGTTGTAGCACTCTGATCTATATAAGGACATATATTGTCTGGCCAGGATCACCGCCTGGCTTTCCGATCTTCCGCCCGGAGTAGGTGTACCGCAAAGGGACAGGGCAGGAGGGGAGGCGTGCATAAATAAAACACTTCCGTCGTCACATTGTCCGATCACAATAAACACATGACCGCTTTTTCCCATGATATCGCAGGGCTGATAGTCGCCTACCTCGTAGCTTTTATGGTATTCTCCGCCAAAGAGATTCAGATACTTGCCGGGAATCTCGCCTGCCTTAAATACATATCCGAAATCGCTGTATTCATCCTCGAAGACCTGATATGTTATATATCCTACATAGCCGCTGCAATCAAGTCCATCATGAATCTGATACCGTGTTTTTCTGAAATTATAATTTCTATCATTCTCGTTAAAGAACTCATACCATCTTTGGCTTGGACCTATGGTCATGGCTTCTATGCCGGCAGCAGTATCTTCCTCGTTCCAGCCGCCGCCCCAGACATAGAGGCATTTCCCTACAGGCTCTATGGCAGCAGACAACATGCCTTTTACCGTGGCAGGTGCAGATGGAGGGTTTTGGATCATATATTCTATTTCATCACTGAAAGTTTCTGCAGTGTCTGACAGCGCGTTATAATCCGTTTTCGCTTCCGTAACAATCCGATCGATCTCATTGGTCACAGGGATCGTTTCGTTTTTGGACATACCGCACCCGGTTAAAATAACAGTCATCAAAATAACAAGTGACAATTTTCTTTTGTGTTTCATGGTGTTGATACCCCGATCTTGTGTTTACTTCATTATAGCATTTATAAGGGAGATAAGCAAAAACCCGTAAAAATAAAAAAACAGTTGACAATACCGATATTTGACCCTATAATCGGTTTTATAAAGTGAATTCCTATAAAACATACTAAAATAGTAGGAAATAAATGGAGGTAGAAAAACATGAGCAACATCAAAGAAAGTGCATTGGAACTGATCGGAAAAACACCGCTTTTAAAATTAAACAATTATTCTAAAAAAGCAGGTGCCACAAATGCAACACTGATCGCAAAATTAGAGTACTTAAATCCTGCAGGAAGCGTAAAGGACCGTATCGCTCTTGCCATGATCGAGGATGCAGAGAAGAAAGGCATCTTAAAACCCGGCGCAACCATTATCGAGCCTACATCCGGCAATACCGGTATCGGTCTGGCAGCAGTTGCGGCTGCAAAAGGCTATCGTGCGGTTTTGACTTTGCCTGATACCATGAGCGTTGAAAGAAGAAATCTGTTAAAGGCATATGGCGCAGAGCTGGTATTAACAGAAGGTGCAAAGGGCATGAAAGGTGCCATTGCAAAGGCGGAGGAGTTAAAAGAGTCCACACCCGGCGCAGTGATCTTAGGACAGTTTGTCAATCCGGCAAACCCGGCAGTGCATAAAGCGACTACAGGTCCGGAGATTTGGGAACAGACTGACGGAAAGGTAGATATCTTCGTAGCAGGCGTAGGAACCGGCGGAACGGTTACCGGCGTTGGCGAGTACTTAAAGGAAAAGAATCCGGATGTGAAGATTGTTGCAGTAGAGCCTGCGGGCAGTCCTGTATTATCCAAAGGAACCCCCGGCGCTCACAAGATCCAGGGTATCGGTGCAGGTTTTGTGCCCGATGTATTAAATACCAAGATCTATGACGAGATTATTACCGTAGAAAATGAGGATGCATTTGCAGAAGGCAGAGCATTCGCAGTAAGCGAAGGTATTTTGGTAGGTATTTCTTCCGGTGCAGCATTAAAGGCTGCAGTAGAGTTGGCCAAAAGACCGGAAAATGCAGGAAAGAATATTGTGGTACTGCTTCCCGATTCCGGAGACAGATATTTATCTACACCTCTTTTCTCCAACAATTAAATTGAATTTAAGTGTGAAAAAGAAACCAGGGGACTGCTTTTGTAAAAAGCGCCTCTGGTTTTTTCTTGACCTGAGAAGAAAAAAGAGTGAAAATATCAATAGGATGCATGAGAAAGGATAAGCCCATGGAGATCAGAAGAGCAAGGGAAGAAGATATAGAACAGACCCTTTCTATCTATAATGATGAGGTAGAGCATGGGGTGGCTACCCTGGATATTCACAATAAAACCTTAGAGGAATGGCGGGAATGGTTCCTGCACCACGATGAGGACACCCATCCCATCTATGTGTCCCAAGATGGCGACAGGGTAACCGGCTATGTCAGCCTATCCCCTTACCGGGAAAAAGAGGCTTATTGCTCTACCGTGGAATTATCCCTCTACATTCACCGGGAATATAGAAAGCAGGGCATTGCCGGCGCTTTAATGGAGACCATCATAGCAGATGCCGTCCATAATCCCCGCATCCATACCATAGTCTCAGTTATAACCAGAGGCAATGAAGCCAGCACCAGACTTCATGAAAAGTTTGGTTTCGTTTTTTGCGGGACCATTCATCAGGTGGGTATGAAATTTGGCAAATATTTGGATATCGACAACTACGAGCTGATAAAGGAGAATTAAGATTGGCAGAAAGAAATCGGGCGGAGGGCTGGCAGCATGCCAAGTTATCCGGACATACAAATGAATCGGCAATTGAACTGCTTTTAAAAAGTTCCCCGGCATATCAAAAGGATTTTCTTTTTAGGATCGGCAGACAGGAGGCCGTCATTTCCCGTGTAGACACAGGAGGTCTTCATGAGAAGAATGTGGCAGGCATTCTCGGTGAGAGCACCAAAGCGAAACCGGATATCAGGATTCTTTTGGATGACGGCAGCAGATACAATGTTTCTATTAAGAAAAGCATCGGCGGACAGGCATACCTGATTGATCCCTTTCGGTTTATGGATGGCTTTGAAAAGCACTATGGGAAACGGATTCCGGAAGATGTAGAGAGAGCCATCCGGTTATTTTGGGGTGCGGAAAGTGATGTGAAAAGAATCATCAGTCTGTATGGAACTCATAAATTATATG
Organism: Lachnospiraceae bacterium; assembly: GCA_022510725.1. GTDB lineage: Bacteria > Bacillota > Clostridia > Lachnospirales > Lachnospiraceae > UBA2882. Next base: position 3,772 of record JAFLSW010000041.1, on the reverse strand, counting down.
AAAACCGGAAGCATCGTCTGACCGCAGAAACCCTTTATGCCTATGATCCCCATTTGTGTGAAGTTCTGTTAAGGTGGTTTGCCGAAAACATGTACGAAGTGACGGATTTTTGTTTTTCCAGAGGTCTTGCAAAAAATCCGGCGGACTGGGCGGACCTTGTCTGGTATAAAAATGAAGTGGGCGAGAATAATTTAAATCATATTTTTGATGTGCATAGGCTGTGTGACGCGATGCAGGAAGCAGCAAGTCCTAGCACTGTATTTTATGGCAGCCGTTCCGGCGGCACTACCATTCAACTGCCTTTTGGCTTTGTTCAGTGGCACAGTCCCACGAAAGCGATACCAGGATGTATGCAGTTTCATCATAGCCTGAAAAAGATCCGGAAAGCTTTATTGTTGTAGAGCCTTTAACATGTTCTCAGCAATAGCCACAGAAAGCAGGGGAGGAACAGCATTTCCGATTTCCAGCCGTTTCATGCTGTCGCTGCCGTAAAAAACATAGGAATCGGGAAAGCTTTGGAGCCTTGCCCCTTCCCTGATGGACATAGCCCTAGAATCTCTGGGATGAATGCATCTGGAAGAAGAGGGGCAGGCAAAATTTCTGGTAATGGTGGTGGAAGGTCTGTCCCACCACAATTTTGCATAGGTATTGCCGTAACCGCTTTTAGGGCGGATGTCTTCCGGCAGATCGTTTTTGGATTGGCCGTCTTTTAATGCCTCCATGATCCGGATCAGATGCTCCCCGTTCTTGGGCGCAGCATGCTCGGTCAGCTGTTTGGTTCCGGTGCGGACAAACTGTAAAAAGGCATTGTCTGCCTTATGTGCATAGGTATTGTCAGTCTCACCGCTTTTTATCGCCGGCAGATCGCCGATGGCTTCTTTTAAAGTCACATAGGGAGTGAGACCCTCTCCGTGAGTGGGCTGGGGATAGGTAAAATTATTTTCTCCAAGGAAACCTACCAGAATAACTCGTTCTCTGTATTGGGGGACGCCAAAGTCTACCGCATTCATAACCTGATGTCGCAGGGAATATCCCAGTTCGTGGAATCCGGCAAGGACTTCCCTAAATAAACGCCCGCCGTTCATGCTAAGAATCCCTGTTACATTTTCAAAAACGAAGGCTCTTGGTCTTAAGATGTTTAACACCCGTTTGTACTGGATAAATAAGTTGGCTCGATCATCCATCCTCCGCTTTCCCAAAGTAGAGTAGGACTGGCAGGGGGGACCCCCTACCACCACATCTATTTGCTGACCTTTTAAAACCTCATTTATTTTTTCTTCCGTCAGATCGCATATATCGCAGTTTAGCATAGAAACACCGGGATGATTCATGGTGTAAGCAATGGAGATGTCTTTTTCGATCTCATTTGCAGCTACAATATGAAATTCCGGTATTTGAGAGAACCCGTAGCTTAAGCCGCCAACGCCGGCAAACAGGTCCATGATGTTATATTGCTTCATCATTTTCATTCCTTGTTTGAATTTAAGTTATTATAGCAAAAAAACGCTGTAACATCAATAAACACAAAAAGGGAGAAAAAGTTGTAGAAGTATGCTATACTGTGCAAGAAGGGCGGAGCCTTCGAGGTGCTGCCGACATACCATAAGCATTTCAGAAAGGAACATAAAAAATGAGCGAACCCAAAAAAGCAGTCATAGCCATGAGCGGCGGGGTAGATTCTTCCGTAGCGGCTTATCTCATGTGTAAACAGGGATATGAGTGCGTAGGCATGACCATGAAGCTTTTTCATAATGAAGAGGTGGGAATTGAAGCGACAAAGACTTGCTGTTCTGCCTCCGATGCGGATGATGCCAGAAGGGTGGCCCGCTTATTTGATATGCCCTTTTATGTTGTGAATTTTACGGAAGAATTTCAAAAAGAAGTCATCGACCGGTTTGTGGATACCTATATTGCAGGCGGCACGCCCAATCCCTGTATCGAGTGCAATCGGTATCTGAAATTTCAAAAGCTGATGGATAGGATGCACCAGCTTTCCTTTGACTATGTGGTGACAGGCCACTACGCCAGAGTGGTATATGATGAGAAAAGAGGGCGTTATCTTTTAAAAAAGGGTCTGGATGAATCCAAGGATCAAAGCTATGTGCTGTATAACCTGACCCAGGATCAGCTGTCCCACACCCTGTTTCCTTTGGGAGAATACAATAAGACTCAGATACGGGAAATTGCCAAGCGGGAAGGCTTTGTTAATGCTAAAAAGCCGGACAGCCAGGATATCTGCTTTGTGCCCGACGGCAACTATGCCCGGTTTATCGAGACCTACTGCGGCAAAACCTTTCCCGAAGGGGATTTTGTAAACAAAGAGGGAGAGGTATTGGGCAGACATAAGGGGATGATCCGCTATACCATCGGACAGCGCCGGGGTCTGGGGTTGTCTCTGCCGGAGTCCTTGTATGTATGTGAAAAGAGGATGGAGGATAATACTGTGGTGCTTTGTCGGGACGAGGAACTGTATCAGAGAGAGCTTGTGGCAGAGGACCTTAACTGGATCGCCTTTGACGATCTGAAAGAGCCCTTAAAATGCAAGGCCAAGATACGATATAAGCAGAAGGAAGCGGATGCGACAGTGGAAAAACTGGCAGGAGATAAGGTAAAGGTTACCTTTGACCTTCCCCAAAGAGGCATGACACCGGGACAGGCTGTTGTATTCTATGACGGGGATGAGGTTCTCGGAGGAGGAAAAATTTTCTAAATGCTTTGTTAAATCTTGAAAATTCACTGAAAGAGGTATACAATATTTTATGTTGAAATAGTTTGTTTTAGAATGGAGAATGTATAGTTATGGAAAAGCAGCAAAAGTACAAAAGTTTACGAGGCACCATTGTATTATTGTGCACAGGCCTTGTTTTATTCTCTGTCCTAGTACTGGGAGGCAATGCGCTGGTATCGGTTCAGTCTATGGTGAAGCAGGTGGAGCAAACCTATCAAGATGCAGCAGCCGGAGGCAATGGGACGGAAATGCAGGCACTTGTGGAGGATACACTGGCAGAACTGAATAGCCTGAAAACGGGGCTGATCATAAGAAATGACATCATCTCTCTCATTATCATCCTTATTGCGTTGGCAGTCGCTTTCCTGTATGGTACACGTATGGTAAAGCCTTTGAAGGAAATTCAGGAATTTGCAAAACACCTTGCTGAAGGCAATCTGACATGGGAGGTACATGTAAAAGACAGGAATGAGATCGGATTGACCGGAGATCTGCTTGGTGCCGCCCGTCGAAATACCCGTAAGCTTTTACAGGATATTACGGAAGTGGCAAACAGTGTAAAGGAAGCGCTGAACAATTTTGACAGTGCATTCAACAATATGAGGGGCTCCATAGATGAAACTTCTATGGCAGTCAGCTCCATTGCAGGCAATGTCAGTGAACAGGCTTCTTCTACCAGCGATGCCTCAGGCGAGGTCAGCGTTATGGCGGATCGGATCGAGCATACGGATACAGAGGTTAAGGTATTGGATGATAATGCCAAGGATATGAAGCAGTTGAGCGAACAGTCCATGGATACCTTAAATAACCTGATCAAAGTCAATGACAGGGCAAGAGAAAATATTACGGCAATGTCCAGTCAGACCGAAGCCACCAATCAGGCGGTACAGCAGATTGAGATGGCAGCAAATCTGATCAATGACATTGCAAACCAGACAAACCTCCTTGCCTTAAATGCAAGTATTGAGGCAGCAAGAGCCGGGGAGGCCGGCAGAGGCTTTGCGGTAGTTGCGGATGAGATCGGTAAGCTGGCAAATCAGTCGG
>JAFLSW010000040.1 GCA_022510725.1 Lachnospiraceae bacterium | reverse complement strand
GTGGTAGTGGCGGGCCGAAGAAGCCCTCCCACGGTTCATACGAAATTCTTCTTACCATATAAATAAGTAGGATCACTCCTATGAACTTCTTATTAAAATGTTTCTTTACATTTTGCGGACTTCCGCAAAACTGATCTCTACCGGTGTCTCCCGGCCAAACATTTCCACACTGATGGTGGCTGTCTGTTTGCCGAAATCCATTCTGGAGACCACACCCACAGTATCTTTCCAAACACCGGCAACTACCATAATGGTATCGCCTTCTTTAAAGTCAACGGAAATATTATCCACCTTGATGCCAAGGGGCTTCATCTCCGCATCGGATAACGGAACGGGTTTGCTTCCCGGTCCCACAAATCCTGTTACACCGCGGGTATTTCTGACAACATACCAAGTATCGTCATTCATTACCATATTGATCAAAACATAGCCGGGAAAGAGCTTTTTGGAAACGGTCTTTTTGGAACCGTTTTTGATCTCCACTACATCCTGCATGGGAACCCGAACTTCTAAGATCTCTTCCTCCAAGTGTCTGTTTTCAATGGTCTTTTCAATATTGGCTTTTACTTTATTCTCATACCCCGAATAGGTATGGACTACATACCAGCTTGCTTCTGCCATACTTTTTACCTCTTTCTTACATTGTTAAGAAATTGACACCGTATTGAACAATGGTATCGATCAAGGCGATCAAAAGTCCTAAAACAACGGAAGCTACCGTTACGGTAACAGTCTGCTTCAGCAAAGTGACCTTGTCCGGCCACATAACTTTTTTAAATTCAGCACTTAAGCCGGTAAAAAAGCCGCCCAGTTTAGATTGTTTTTGGCTGTTTGTTTCTCCCATACTTTTATTTCCTCGATTCAAACGGATTTATTTGGTTTCCTTATGCAAGGTATGTGTCTTGCAGAATTTGCAGTATTTCTTGGTTTCCATTCTGTCAGGATGATTCTTTTTATCTTTGGTCAGATTATAATTACGGTTTTTGCACTCTGTACAAGCCAAAGTAATTTTTGTACGCATTTTTCCACCTCCGCACGTCAGCGTTCTATCTTATAATAATATGTGCGAAAAGAACCGCTGCTATTTTACTAAATTTTTGCATAAAAAAAAGAGCTCAATCTCTTCTCACCTACGCACTATAACACAAGAACGGCTTTCCGTCAATAAAAAATTGCGTATTTTATATATTTTTTCCATAATTTTACTTGCATTTGTTCTATTTCAATGATACTATAAGTATACGAAAATAGGTTAGTTGTGTCCAGAATCGACAAAGGATCTGTCGTTACCTGTTAATTCAAGGATGAAAGGAGGGGTGGACATGGCCGATATGACAACGCTTAATATATACAATCATTATCTGACCTCTTATGCGCCAAAAGGTACGACTTCTTTTGATACGCATAAGAAAAGCGAGTTACGCAATATCTATAATTCCATTGTCAAACTGAACAAAGAGTCCCCCTTATTCCTTTTAAGAGACAACGATGAAACCAAGGCATATGCCATTGGTTTAAAAGAGAATGCAAGGGAGCTGCAGAGCACCATTTCTTCTCTGGGCGGTTTGGAGGAAACTGCATTTTTCAGTAAAAAGGCAGCTTATACCACCAACGAAGATATTGTTTCCGTTAATTATGCGGGTACTGCCGAGGAAGCATCCAGTGCGCCTGCTCTTTCTATAGAAGTTCACTCTTTGGCTTCTCCTCAGGTCAATCTGGGACATTTTATTCCATCGGATTCTCCGGTAAACCTAAAGCCGGAAACCTATTCCTTTGATCTTGGCATCAACGACTTAAACTACGAATTCCAGTTCCAGATCAGAGAATCAGATACTGCTATCGATGTGCAGAATCGTCTGACCCGCCTGATCAATAATGCGGATATCGGCATTCATGCAGAAGTATTGGAAGATGGCATTGGCAATTCCAGTTTGAAGCTGACCTCTCAAAAGAGCGGTGTTTCAGAAGGGAAGGAACATGTTTTCCAGGTTTCCGATGATCAGACCAGCAAACTTTCCGGTGTCGTGGATTATTTGGGTATTGGCGAGATAAACAGAGAACCTTCCAACGCATCCTTTACCGTTAACGGTAAAGAGCATTCCGCCACCTCCAATAACTTCACCATAGAGAAGGTTTATGAAGTTACCTTAAACGGAATCAGCGAAGAAGGACAATCCACTGAGATCGGCATTAAAACAGATGTCGAGAACCTGACAGAAAACCTCCGGCATCTGGCAGGCGGCTACAATCAGTTCCTCCGTTCCGCTATGGAATATACAGCAAAACATCCCAAGAGCAATCAGTTGGTAAGCGAGATGTGGCATTTAGCAGGAAATTATGCCAGCCCCTTATCCGACATGGGATTAAATATTACTGAGGATGGTTCTATCAAGATTGATGAATCCATGTTGCAGCACTCCATTAAAGAGGGCAAGCTGCACGAGGGCTTTGAGCATATTAAAGACTTTACCAAGGCGCTGTATCGGAAATCCGGTCAGGTTTCCTTAAATCCTATGAACTATGTGGATAAGACCGTGGTATCCTACAAAAATCCCGGCAAGAACTATCCATCTCCTTATATTACCAGCGCATACAGCGGCATGCTATTTAACAGTTACTGTTAATAGATCTGCCAAAGAAAAAATATCAAAAAACAAAGGACAGTAAGGAACAAATGAGAAAGAGCGGTCATACCGGAAAGGTGACCGCTCCTTTTATGTTCACGCATTCTGTTGCAACATCCTTTATTTTCCAAATTCCTTATACAAAAATTCCATATCCAGGGATCTATCATCTATATAAAAATCCGCATTGGGTTTTCCCATTTTCAATTCATGGTACTTTACTCCCCAATCCAGCATCTGCCGTTTGGTAGTTTCTTCCCAGTCGATTCCTGTCACATAGCCTCTGGCAGTAAATAAGACAATGCGGTTTCCCATATCATAAAGCTGATTGACAATGGCGATCATTCTTTCATTGGGCAGGGCCTGTCCATAATCCAAGTCCTCTCTTTTTAGGGCAATGACACCGTCAATATCAAAAACAAACTGTTTGCCGCCTTCTTTGATCTGCATAAAATTGGAAACCCGCTCAAAATCCGCCAGGGAATCCACATCATACATTTCTTCCATGACATAGCCTTTGATATTTTTTCCTGTCATGGAGTTATATTGAAAAATAGTGGAAGGACGCAGAAGGTCTGTGTTTCCGTTTTGATAGTAGGTTTTGGGAAGCTGCTGGCGCGGCATATTATACGCTTCCGGAATATCTTTTAAAATAGGCTCTATGGATCCGTCTTCTTTTAAATACCACATCTTATGAGGAACCACTTCATTTTCTTTGATACTGCGGACTGCATCTATCGTTTCATCCTCCAGCATGATCTCTATCATGCGGTCAATGTCCGCGGGATTCCGGAAAGGACCGGTAGGACGAAGATGAACGATAACATCCGGTTCATATCCCTCGTTATCCTTAAGCCATGTAAGAACATGGCGAAATACATCAATATCCAGCGCCGTATCCGTGGCAAGTTCCGCTGGTCTGATAAAAGGCACTTCCGCTCCATACTCCCTTGCGATCCCCGCATACTCTTCACTGTCAGTGGTCACGATGACCCGGTTTATCAGTTTGCTTTCCTTGGCATGTTCAATGGAATAAGCCAGCATAGGCTTACCGCCTATCAATTGGATATTTTTATTTTTTACACTTTTGGAGCCGCTCCTTGCAGGAATTACGGCAAGAATTTTCTTTTCCCTGGATTGTTTTTCTGAATTTTGCATAAACATATTTTTCCTTCTCTTCTATTTGGTATTTGATGCAATATATCAAGTCTATCCGCATTATAAAGCTTGGTATAGAATCATGATCAGATATATTAGTTCGCTGCATAATTAATTATATCAAAAAATCGCTGTAAGTACTATGCCTACAGCGATTTTCTTTTAGGGAAGTTTTTACAGCCCTTTTATAACGGAATATTTCCGTGCTTTTTCTCTAAAGGTTTTACTTTCTTGCCTTTCAATCCGTTTAATGCTGCAAGAAGCTTTTCTCTGGTTTCTTCCGGTTTAATGACTTCGTTGACATAGCCTCTTGATGCCGCAACATAAGGATTTAAGAAACGCTCCTCGTATTCTTTTTTGTACATCTCTCTTGCTGCGTCCGGATTTTCCGCTTCTTTGATCTTTTTCTTAAAAGCGATATTGACTGCACCGTCGGCTCCCATAACGGCAATCTCGGCAATGGGCCATGCATAGACTAAATCGGCTCCCATCTCCTTGGAGTTCATGGCGATATAAGCCCCGCCATAAGCTTTTCGCATGATCAATGTGATCTTGGGCACGGTGGCCTCCGAATAAGCATACAATACCTTTGCACCGTGACGGATGATGCCTCTGTGCTCCTGCTTGGTACCGGGCAGAAAGGCAGGTACATCCACCAGCGTAATAAGCGGAATGTTGAAGCAATCGCAGAAACGGATAAATCTTGCCATCTTGTCAGATGCATGATAATCAATGGATCCGCCCATTACGATAGGCTGATTGCATACAAATCCCACGCTCCTTCCGTCCATTCTGCCAAAGCCCACTACGGCATTGGTGGCAAAATCCTTCTGTACCTCATAGAAGGAACCGTCATCAACGATACAATCCAGCACCTCATGGACATCATAAGCGTGTCTGGAATTATCGGGAACGATCTCTCTTAACTCGGTACAGTCCGTCTTGGTCATTTTTACAGGCTTATTCAATCTGCCCCATACTTTGGAAAGTCCGGTCTTTATCCCGCTCAGATCCACAACCGGAGGCTTTTCCTCCCAGTTGCTTGGCAGATATCCCAAAAGCTTTCGCACGCCCATCAGGCATTCCTGCTCGCTGTCATAGGTGAAATGGGAAACACCGGATTTGACCGCATGTACTTCAGCACCGCCCAGCTCTTCTACGGAAACCTCTTCATTGATAACGGTCTTCACTACATTGGGACCGGTAATAAACATCTTGGAAATATCCCTTACCATAAAGATAAAGTCACAAATGGCGGGGGCATAACATGCGCCGCCGGAACAAGGTCCTAAGATCACAGCAATCTGGGGGATCATGCCGGATGCCTTGGTATGGCGCAAAAACATGCCTGAATAGCCGCTTAAAGAGGAAATACCTTCTTCGATTCGGGCTCCGCCGCTGTCGTTAATGCAGATCAAGGGTGCTTTCATGTCCATGGCCATATCCTGAATATGGGTTATTTTAAAGGAATGATATTCGCCTAAAGTACCACCGATCACGGTAAAGTCTTCGCTTGCCACGAACACCAGCCTGCCATCTATCTTTCCATAGCCGGTTACCACACCGTCTCCGGGAACCCGCTTTTTATCCAGATCAAAATCATCAATACGGGACTCGATAAAGTTATTTACCTCTACGAAGGTATCTTTGTCCAACAACACCTCGATCCTCTCTCTGGCGGTCAGCTTTCCGCTTTTGTGCTGCTTTTCGATCTTGGCCTCTCCGCCGCCTGCAACGGCTTTGGCTCTTCGCTCGTCCAGTTCCTTTAATGCGTCATCCCAATTCATGTTTCATTCCTCCACGATCACTCATAGACTTTAACAATGTTAAATATGTGTTAATTGTTTGGTTTTCAAATACTTTGATACTCAAACTATTATATCAGATTAATGGGATATTGCAAGAGTAATCTGAAATTTCGTTTATCAATCTCTTTATCCCAGTTCCTTTTTTACCGCCAAAAGAGCCTCGGCAATGACCTTATCCATATCATAATACCGATACTGGCCCAGTCTTCCGCCAAAGATCACCTTGCCTTCCTTTGCCGCAAGAGCTGCATACTTTTCATAAAGACGGTTGTTCTCTTCGTCGTTGATGGGATAATAAGGTTCATCGCCCTTATTCCAGGAAGCAGGATACTCTTTTGTAATAACAGTTCCCTGCCCTTTTCCGAATTCAAAGTGTTTATGCTCTATGATCCTGGTATAGGGAATCTCTTCGTCGGTGTAATTGACTACCGCATTCCCCTGGTAATTGTCGCAATCAGGAAGAACCTCTTCCTCAAACTTCAGGGAACGGTAGGAAAGCGTGCCCAGGCTATAATCAAAGAAGGCATCGATCATGCCGGTGTACAGGATCTTTCCAAAGGAGCTGCCACCCGCTTCCCCTATAAACTGCTGATAGGATGTAGACAGTTTTACCGGAATCCCATCCAAAAGTTTTTCCACAATAGCGGTATAACCGCCTATGGGGATTCCCTGATAGGGATCGTTGAAATAATTGTTGTCATAGACAAACCGCAGGGGAAGCCGCTTAATAATAAAGGCCGGCAGTTCCTTACAGGATTTGCCCCACTGTTTCTGCGTATAGCCGCGAACCAACTTTTCATATACATCCCTGCCCACCAGGGAAAGAGCCTGCTCCTCTAAGTTACGAGGTTCTGTGATCCCTTCCTTTTTGATCTGTTCATCAATGATCGCCTTTGCTTCCTCCGGGGTACGCACACCCCACATCTTGGAAAAGGTATTCATATTAAAAGGAAGGTTATACAACTCCTCTCCATAAACTGCTATAGGGGAATTGATATAGTGGTTAAACTCGGCAAACCGGCGGATATAGTCCCAAACCTCCTTCATGGAAGTATGGAAAATATGGGCTCCGTAGGTATGTACCTGAATCCCGTTTACTTCCTTTGTATAAATATTTCCCCCTATATGATCCCTTTGGTCAATGACCAGGCACTTTTTCCCCTGACCGGTCATCTCCCGGGCAAACACCGCGCCATAAAGACCGGCACCTACTACCAGATAATCATAATCCATTATTTTGCTTTATATTTCTTTAATTCTGCAAAGTCTCCCATGAGCTCCAGAATCGTATCTTTTCCTTTCTGGTTCAGCTTCAGATAAGAAGCCATAACCTGATTTTGTAAAAGTTGTTCGGAAATTGTCGCGTCCTCTAAGGATTTGAATGTTACAGGGTTTAAGTTCAGCTTATCGCAGATCCGAATCACTGTCCCGTAAGCCATCCCTTCAATCCCCCTATCAAGAGCTGTTACCAGTGTACTGTAAGGAATTTCCATTTCCAGTGCAAACTGTCTGATGCTCTTATACTGACTTAATATCTCCTTCTTCAGAATTTTAGATTTTCCCAATGATGTCATATACTTTTCCTCCAATATCATCTAAACAGTCCATAAGGACAAACCAGGGACGCCTTTATTATAAAAGATATTGAGCAAGAAGTATATAGGAATAAGGGGCAGGTTTTGATATTATTCTGCTTGTGTATACATTTTCAGACATACCTCCGGAGCAAATCCGTAGTAATGAAAATATTCTTCCCCAAACCAGTTTATGTCTATAGAAGCCTCTTCAAAACCCGTTTCCGAGACATTCTTGTTTTCATTACCCCGGTCAAAGGTTACAAAAAATCCGCCGGGCTTTAAGGTTTCCCGAATCCTCTGCCATTCTCCGGTTGTATGGGGAAGCGCTTTTAGTACCAAAACATCAAAGACCGGCTTCGATCCGCTATTTTCCGGCAGGAGCATTTTATACTGCATATAAGACTTTCCTTCTGCATAGGCTTTGATAAAATCCGCAAGCTGAAATGCTTTGTCTTTTTCCTCCAAACAGCCGATAACCAGCTTTTCTTCTCCCTCCGGCTGTACATCCTCCAAAAATCCCTGAAGGAAACGAGTGCCGGTATAGGCTCCGCAATAAGGGCAGCGGTCCTTATACTGTATAGCACTTCCGGATACAGGCATAAACAAAGCTTCCGCCCCGCAAGCGGCGCAAGCATGAAAATCATTTTTTACAAGCTCCTGCAATTTTCGTGCGAGAGTCAGGTTCTGCTTTAAGGCTGCATCTATATTTCCGCCATTCTTATTTTGTATGGCAAAAACATTACTTTCCTGCCTCTCATAAGCTTCAGGAAAAACAGCCTCATAAACCTCCAGATCCTCCCACACATCTTTTAGGGCGGAAAACGCATTTTTCTTTGCCAGGGCATCCAGCTTTGCACCTTTTATCCTGCCGGCAAACCTCTCCAGGCTGTCTGCCAGCCTTTGGATCTGGGAAGGGGCTTCTTTATAAAACTCCCGTCTTTCTGTAACTGCATCTGTAGCCTTTTCCATAACCTGTTCCATAGCAGACAAGACGGCAACCGCTTTTTCCGGCTCTCCCGCCGCTTTTAATCCTGCCGCATAGGTTTCCAGCTTATTATAAACATAGTCTTCACAGCCGTAATTTTCTCCCTGTAAGCGTATCAGAGCTATTTTTTGTTCCAGCAGATCGCGGCTCATAAGCTCATCCTGCATTTCTTGTAAGACATAAACTTCTGTATCGATCTTGCTCTTTTGCCGCTTGTTGACACTGCCTTTGGTGTTAAAACTGTTGATCAAGGGCTCTCCCACAAATAAAATCGGATACGCCTTCGATACCCTTAAGAAAAATTCATAATCTTCCATACTTTTCAGTTCTTCACAAAATCCGCCACAAGCCTCAAAACAAGACTTTTTTATGACTGAAGCCGGTGTATCAATCAAAGGAAACAGCAATAGGTAGGAAAAAATATTACCTGTTTTATTTTCAAGTGGTACAGACCGGTCAGGAATCATGTTCCCACCTTCCTCCCGCACCTCGTGATATGCCATACCATACTCATCCGGTGCAGATAAAAGAGCCGATACCGTCTTTTCCAGCTTGTCCGGCATCCATACGTCATCGGAATCCTGAAAAGCCAAAAGACTGCCCTTTGCCTTTGCTGCCCCGATGTTTCTGGAAGCGGCAGGTCCCATGTTTGATTCATTCCGATAACAAGACACTCTGGGATCTTTTAAGCCTTCTATATACTCTTTCGTCCCATCATCAGAACAGTCATCCACCACAATTAATTCCCAGTTCTCATAGGTCTGGGCAATCACGCTTTCTACCGAACGCTTCAGCAGCTCCAGACGATTATAGGTAGGAATGATCACACTGACCAGCTCTTTTGTATTTCCCCTTTCAGACATCCTTTATCTCCTTCCCGATTCTATCGACACTTCACGAAAAAACTGTTATAATCAGTATAGCATAAACTTTCCTGATTCAACAGGCAAATTGTGAAAGGACGAAATTCAAATGGCAGAGCATCAGCCCATTTCCATCTGCATTATTACCAAAAACGAAAGTGACCTTTTAAGGCAATGCCTGGAAAGGCTTGCTCCTATTGCAGAAAAATACGGACATGAGATTGTCGTAACGGATACGGGATCTACCGATGATACTCTTCCATTATGTCATTCTTTTGGGGTTAGCCTTTATGAATTCCAATGGATAGATGATTTTGCAGCCGCAAGGAATTATGCGGCAGATCATGCTAAAAACGACTGGATCCTTTGTGTGGACAGCGATGAATTTATCACGAAATGGGATGAAGAAAAGATTCAAAGAAGTATAGCTGAAAATCCTAAAGGCATTGGCTCCATCCGTCTTATTTTAACCTGTGGCTTTGGAAGAAATCAGTATCAGGCTTGGGGAAAGGTATATCGACTTTATCATAGAAAGCTGTATCGTTTTGAAAAACCCATTCATGAGCAGCTGGTTCCCATTATTGTGGGCTTAAAGCGTCATTTCTTTGATGTGGAAATAGAAGGAGAACATTTCTCTTATGCCAAAACACCGGAAGAGTTATCTGTCAAGTCTTATCGCAATATCCGCCTTTTGGAAAAGGAACTGGAAAAAGATCCCCATGACCCTTATGTGCTGTTTCAATTAGGGCAAAGCTATTACATGATGGAAGAGTTTGACAAAGCGCTATACTATTATGACCTGGGATTGGCGGAAGATGTAGACCCTCGTTTAGACTATGTACATACTATGGTGGTTTCTTACGGATATACTTTAGTCAATCTGAAGCAATATGAAAAGGCTTTGGATCTGGAAGGAATCTATGATGTGTTCGGAACACGGGCAGATTTTGTTTTCCTTATGGGGATGATCTACTTAAATAACGGCTTTTTCCAAGATGCTATCGCTCAATTTGAACGGGCTACTACTTTCGACCAGGCAGAAGTGATCGGTACCAATTCCTTCCGGGCATGGTATAATCTGGGCGTGATCTATGAATGCAGCGGCCAGACCGAAAAGGCCCTTTCCTATTATACTAAATGTGGGGATTTTCCTCCTGCTAAAGAAAGAATCGCGCTCTTGAAGCAATCTTAAAACAGAAACGATTTTTTATAAGCTATATTTTGAAATTTAGAAGGTCGAGGATGAGTCATGGAACCCTTTTCCGTATGTATCATTGCCAAAAACGAAGAAAAACATATTGAAAAATGTCTAAAAGCCCTGCATCCATTACATGCAGAAATCATTCTGGTGGATACCGGCTCAACAGACAGGACAAAAGAGCTTGCATTAAAATATACGGAGCATATCTATGATTTTACATGGGTTCAGGATTTTTCTGCAGCGAGAAATTTTTCTGCCGAAAAAGCTTCCAATGATTGGATTTTGGTCATAGACTGTGATGAATATGTGACAAATTTTGATCCCAACGCCATCCGTGCGATCCAGAAGAATCCTTCCACTGTTGTCGGCCTGATCGAACAGCAAAGTTTGTTGGGAGAAGCGGATGATCAAAGCATGTACATCGACTCTCCTGCTCGTTTTTATAATAAAAAATTCTATCACTTTACCGGAACTATTCATGAACAAATCGTTCCATATGATGGCAATATATCTTTTTCCTATATGTCCACTGGCGTCATAGTTTCCCATGATGGGTATTTTGGCTCGCCGGAAGAACGATATGAAAAAAATATGAGAAATACCAATATGCTTGTTGATGCATTAAAAAAAGAGCCGGACAATCCCTATCTGCTCTTTCAGCTTGGTCAAAGCTATTATGCAATGCAAGATTATAAAACTGCTCTTTCCTATTATCAAAAAGCTTTAACACAGCCTATCAATTATAGTTCCGAAAGTGGTGTGGTTTTGGCAATAGGTACTATCAATTGCCTGAATGAACTGCACCGCTCAGAAGAGGCTCTGGTCTTTTTAGACCACTATGAAGAGCTGTCTCAGTATGCGGATTTTGTTCTGCTCATGGGACATGTATATACTAATATGGGAAATTTCTTAAAAGCTATGACAGAATATTTAAAAGCCACCACTATCCCCAAATTTCATAAGGCAGGCTCCAACTCTTTCCTGCCCTTTTATCATATCGGTAATATCTATCGCGCCCTTGGTGATGTAAATATGGCAAAGATGATGTATACAAAAGCAATAGAATACCAACCTGCCAAACAAGCCTTGGATGAACTCTCTTAGAGCGCTTTTAAGATCTCACTTACTCTATGATCGTAGGTATGAGCAGCTTTGACTTTTTCATAGCCGCTTTTTGCAATTTTAACCCTTTCGTCTTCATGTTCCAGATAATATGCTGTCTTTCCATACAAGTCTTCCGGCGTAGTATAAAACACATAGTCCTCTCCGGGTACGAACAACCCACCAAAATCCTGCTGAAAATCCGATATCAGAAAACCGCCACAGCCCATGATATCAAAGGCGCGCAAGGGAATTCCCGTATAAATGCTCTTTAAGGAAATATTCAGATTGATCTTGGCATTTTTAAATACATAAGGCATACCATCACAGTAATCAACCGGTCCCATATTTTCTATATGGGGAAACTGGGGCGTTGGCTCTGGGGTATAAATCTTTAATTTGTGTAATTTTCCAATTTGATCCAAGATCTCCGTCCGCTCCCTTGCCGTTACCTGCCTTGCCAAAAAATAATTGGCATACATCCAGGCCTCAGACTGCATTTCTCCTTCTTCTAAGGGAATTGGACAAACGCGGCTTAATTCCTTGATGATCTCCGGCTTTAAAAACCGCTCCAGAATAGGCATGGCATAAGACTGGAGCTGCAATCCCATAATGCTTTCCAGATACTGCATGACTTCTTCACTCACACCTGCAAGGCGTTTCATCTGATCCTGCCGCTCTTCTGTATATAAGGATCCCACAAAGGCAACTTCCGACTCATATTTCCTGCGAACAGCAGAACTGCTGTACAGGGAATCATAAGTATCCACCGGAGCTGCCATGGGAAGGTAGTGCACTGTTTCCACGCCTTTATTCGTCAGTTCTTCTACAGTAGCCTGATCAAATACAAAAGCCAGATTAGTTGAAAAAGTAATAGAAGCATCGTACAAATACATAAAGGGGCTGTCATAGGTCCAGGAGACATACCTTATCCCCATTTTATGACATACCTTTGCCACTGCCGGAAAGTAATTAAAGGAAAATACAAAATCAAAGCCGCTTTCCAATTTCTGTGATAACGCCGCCTCAAAAGCTTCATCATGCCGCATACTGACTTTCCCATAAGGTACGGGGTACATTTCCACATCCAAACCGGCCCTCCTAAAGCTTTTACAGATATATTCCTCTCCAAAGCAGTCCCACTGCAGGTAGATCACTTTTCCCATCTTGCTCTCCTTGTCTTATTTGCGAATTTGGATATAGCATAATAGAAATACCGCAAAATACATTAATATCTTGAAATTATGACTAAAGTATACTATACTATAAACATAAAAGGAGCAACCGCCCACAAAGTGGTTAGCCTCCCAGATTGGGTTAAAATAATCCTACCTAGACCGCTAAGTACAAGGTAGGATTATTTATTTGCGCTTGTTATTCCTATCTATGTAGGCAAGCAAAGGCTTTCCACCTTGTAACACGGTTGTCCTTATAAAAAATATACCATAGCCATTTTCATTTCACAATCTGGCAAAGTTCACAAAAAAAGAGAGCCGGAAATAATCCCGACTCTCTTGGTAGTTGCGCTATGCTCTTTC